>DETJ01000028.1 GCA_002361595.1 Patescibacteria group bacterium UBA3291
TATGGAGTAATGTTGTCATAAACAAATTGTCTTACATTTATAGTCATCTTATTCATCGTAAAAAATAAAAATCTAATATAATTTCAATAAAAAGCTGACTCCATCTAAGTCAGCTTCAGTAAATTACCAATATAATGGAGAATCATAGTTCTGATCAATTACTACTAATGCTGCTCATTCATATGGATTATACCATTCATATACTGTTTCTCAATTTTCTTTTTTCGTAACAGATATAGGACAGAATCTTCACTGACTATCTAAGATACTTCAGGCTTTATTAACTACATATCCATCACTACATCTCCATACAAATGTTTCTTCCAAATCTTTGAAAGAATCTCTCGTTGTAAATTTTCAATGTATAAAATATTTATTATTTAACTTTCCATTAGGCGTTGCCCCTTTAACATGTCCATCTACAACAAAGTTTCCTCTAATGTATGATCAAACTCCAGAAAAGTCTCATTTATAGCTTTCCGTACTGTTTTCATCTTCGTATATAGCCTTCAATTCATCAATAAAATCATTTATATATTTACCTTGTGCAATAAATCACTGAGTGGTAAATACAAATTTATGAGTCTCAGCATCTTCATTAATAATCAAGTCTCATCATTCAATAAATATATCATAATTCTTTGAATCATCAGCAGTACCTGATGGATCAACTACTACATCTGCATTTTTCACAATCAACGTTTTTCAATTCTCTTTTGTCCATTCAGATATATCATTACTTATAGTATTTTTGGAACTGAAACTCAAACAAACAATATCTGAGTTTAGGAACTTGTTTGAAATAGCATTAATATCACTAGGATTATGCAACCATTTTCATCTACATAATATTGCAGATCTTTCTTTTACATAGTTTAGTAACGTCGCACTATTTATGTCAGATGATGAAAAATACTGCATCTTTACATCACTCTGATTTCATATAACTCATAAATCAGATTCTCTATTCATTCCGATTAATCATTCAATGATCAACTTAATCAAAGAATCTCCTGCTGTTCATATATTTTCACAATCAACTGCACTTGATCATCCCTCTCCCTTATATTTTATTCAACCATTAAAAACTCAACCAATAAAATTTTTTTCAAACAAATTTCAAACACCATTTTTTCGCTCATCGAGAAGATATTTTATTGTTCTTTTTTTGTCTGTGGATTTTATTTCACATCATGCAAATCATAATCATCCATTATAATCATATACAAATCAAAGAGGAACAATATTTTCAAACCTTATGAACGTCGTACCCAAGAGTTCACCATCATTTTCTCATATACCAAACCATGGATTTTGTCGTACATAATTAGTTCAAATAACAAGTCCAAAATTTTGTCCTTTATACTCATGTTTTATTTGCCCAAAATATCAATCATTGTTAGGGTAATCAATATCTACTTGTCTTGTACAAGCTTCAGCATCCTGATTTTCACATTCTGGATCTTCAGGATCACATTGTGATGCTAATTGTTCACATTCTTGGTATTTATCTTGATATCATGCTTTTCTACAATGAGTATAAAGCCCACCATTTGTAGTCAATCAATATCATGCTTCTATACTAGCCCAAGTTTCTTCATCTAATGGCCAAAGTCTCTCTCATCTTTCTGCATTGTAATAAAATCATTTTACTCGAGTTTTACATTCATAAATCGCTTCTTCATCTGATATTTTAACTTCATAAATCTCCCCTGACGCATCATCCTCTTCTTCATCTAATATAGGTTCCTCGGATCCTGCACATGTTCCATCATATCTATCCCCCGATTTATCTCCGTAAGGACAATAATCTTTTTCATCTAATATAGGTTCCTCGGATCCTGCACATGTTCCATCATATCTATCCCCCGATTTATCTCCTCATTCTCCATTACAATCATCCTTCTCTGCTATATTACCACCATTTGAAAAATATATAAATCCTCAAAAGTCATTTCAGTTATCAGCAAAATGGATAGGAACAATACTTTGTGCCATTTTTACTCATAAAGCATTCAGCTTTTCTATTTTAAGTTGAAAAGAAGTAGCAGATGTAAATGATGATCAAAAACATCCGATAGCAAATACTAATGCTCCTAAACTAAATAGTAATTTTTTGTTTTTCATCTTTTGTATACAGAAAAGTAAAAATTTTTCTCACATAATTATACACACAACATATAAAAAAGTCAAAAAAAATCGGACTTTTTTTATCCGATTATTTATTAATCATAAAATTCTATATTTTATTTCCTTATTTTTGCTAAATATGCGAATCCCAACGCATCTGCAGCATCATTATATGCAGGAATATCTTGAAGATCATAAAATCTCATAACCGTCTTTTGAACCAACATCTTGTCAGCCTTTCCGTTTCATGTTATAAATTTCTTGAGTTCTATTGGAGTAAGTTCTAATACTGAAATATTCTTTCTCAAAAATAGCATCATCAAAGCTCATCTTATTGCATATACAAATTCAGCATTACTCTGATTATAATCAGTGAAAAACAATTTTTCCATCGCTATTTTTTTTACCGGATACTTTTCCAACATCTCTGAAAAAAAATCAAAAATCTGATTTGCTCTGTTGAATTGATCCTCTCTAGTTGGAGATTTTTGGTCTTGTAACAAAATACCCGCATCAATGATTTTTAAATCATCATCTATTAATGCATAACCAAGTTTCCTAACTCATGGATCTATTCCTAAATACATTGCTAATTTTATAAATAAACATTTTTTGCATCCCCCTTTGGCAAGGGGGATGGTGAGCATAGCGAACTAGGGGGATATACAACTCAGTTTAATTTTAATAAATATCACTCCGAGCCGATAAATCGGCTCACCTCCCTTATCAAAGGGAGGCTTATTTATTTTTCATCTCTAAGTTTTTTCCATAGTCATTCTTCTTCTTTACTTAATTTCTTCGGAATGGAAACTTCAGTCTCCACTATCATATCTCATTTACTCTTGAATAATCATTTTTCTCCAAATCAACGACCAGAAATCCTGATTTTATCTCACACTTGTGTTCATTTAGGGATTTTTACCATCAATTTTCACTCTGGATGTGGTACTTCCACCTCTCATCCTAGAACTAAATCAAAAACGGTCACTGATGCCTTTACGTATAAATCATCTCACTCACGGCGATATTTCTTATTTGGAATTATACGAATTTTGAGGTATAAATCTCCATTTGGAGCATCCCCAATTCCTGCATCTCATTTTCATGAATATTTAATATAAGCATCCTCTTTAATTCATGCTGGAATCTTGATATCAATTGTTTCTTTACTTTCTTCAAGTCAACCATTTCAGATTTCTTTTCAACCTTTTTTAAATATTTTTCAAATTCATCCACATTGTCTACATGCTGCCGAAGTTTGCATTACTCCAAACGGTGTCTGGGTCTGCTGGCTAACTTTTCATCTTCCATTACAGTTTGGACAGACTTCCTCTGTTGCTCATGATACTTTTTTCATTCTCGTATAGCTGATTTTCTTTTCACATCAAATATATGAGTCTTCAAAGCTGATTTCGATAATTTTTTTGAGATCTTCTCATTTACGAATTTTACTTCATCATCATCCAAAGCCTCAACCGAAAAATCCTCAGAGCAAATCTCATAAATCAATATCCACTCACGCTCAATTTCAAAATCACGAAAATCCACCGAAATCAAAACCTCATTGTCATCATCCACCAAATCATCCAGTAAATCATCATTTACGGAAGGCATCGTATTGTCATCTCTTTTTCTCATCTGAAAGAACTTGATAAGCTTCGTTTATTTCCTGGAATTTTTCTTTACTTCATCATCTATCTGGATGATGTTTAATTGCAAGTTTTCTAAAAGCTTTTTTTATTTCATCTGTAGATGCAGATTCACTTACTCAAAGTATATCATAATAATTCTTCTTGGGATCAAAGTCCATTTTTATATTTTATTTATTATACTAAAATGTAGCACTTTTGTCTATTGAGTGATATTATAAACAAACAAAATCTGAATGCAATGGAAAAGATTTATTCTGATTTTTATCCAGATTTTTTCTCTAATTTAGAAATATCTTCATCTTGCAATTGTATCCATGTCTCAATTTCTTTATTCTTATTAAGTCAGAAAAACTCTGCATATGCCCTTGCAGAATATCTTACCTCCGAAAACATATCTTTTAAAGTTCTATTCTTATTCTCTTCTTTTTTCCATCGTCTAACCATTTCTTTCCAAACTGATATATTAGCTGAAGAAACTCCACTGAATGATGAAGGGATTTCATTCTCCTCTGTCTGTTTCAACCATTTTTTAAATTCTTCTATCCAACGACTATCTCATTTGGATGGATTTAACATAAATCAGCTACCTATCTCTGTTGCAGACTTTGCTATTGCATCTTTTTTCTCTTTTAATCTATAAAGTCCCGATGAATTTATTCATGCTTTTTCTATATTTCACCGATCAGTTTCACTCATCCTAGAATTATTTTCCCATCCAAGAAACTTATTAAGACTATCTGTTTGATTATCACTATAAGAATTTATAGATTGTTGCAATGCTCCAATTCCTCTTTCCATTAAATTCTGATTATTAGAAGGGTTTCCTATTGTGCCAAATCAAAATACACTTCCTGCACTAATAAAATGAGTTTCCTTCTTACCCATATCATCATATCATGCTACAGGGACTAACGGCATTGATCCAATTCATGCTTCTACATTTGATTGAATCTTTTCGATGCTCTTAGATAAGAAATCATTTCATCATCACATTTTTATAGCATATTTTATGACTAGATAAACTAAAATTACCGTTAACACGCATAGGATAAACTCAAATAGGCTTTTTCATCAATTTTTAATTAAGATTTCTGCATTTTCTCCATCAATCATAGTATCATATTTATAATCTCATTCTCATGTTTCTGTATTTCATCAATTTCTACGATTTTGAGTTTGTAGTCATCACATGTCAAAATCCTGTCATTTAGATATTATTATACTACTAATAAGTGATACAAAAATCATAGATAGTGAAATTCATAATACTATCAAAGTTGGTTTAAACGCATTCCAAAAGAATGAACTAAAATTAAAGTGTTTTGTCAATGAGTCTGCAAATTTTATATTTTCTCATTTGCCCGAAGCTTGTTTTATGCATCGAAGTAATATGACTATAGGAGATATAGCTATAAATACCCACATATAAACCATTCTCATTACAGAAAATACTAATAATACAAGCATTTCGATTGAGAATATTATGGTAGTTCATCACTGCATTAATGCATTAAATATAGTAGACTTCCATCAATTCTCACTAGTTGATTGCGGACTAGTAAGTACTGGTGTTTTTAGGATAGAAAATCATAAATAATATAATGGTCCTGATACGCTTTTAGCACTTGGCATTAACGTATCATAAAATTCTTTTTTCGAAACGCTTTTATCAAGTTTTATATCCTTCGTTAGTAATGTAAATTTTGCCTTCCCCATATCTGGGAGAAATAATGAAAACTCCATTCATTTATTAATTTCTTCACCAAGTTTTTTCCCTTTTTCAAAGAAGTCTCATACTGATACATCAAAACTCTCCTTAATATCTGAGCTCTCTGATATAAGCATTGATGGAAATGCTCACGCTGCTGATAAAGTTACTGTTGAAACATCTATTACTACAGCCGTCATAAACCAACTTGCTTGAATTCATACTCATGCCACCAACAACCAAACAAGTTTATCTTTTATCTTATCTATACCACTCATATCTAATACTCACTTTCAGACTACATAGATAAAATAAAATCACAATCCAAAATTTGCCATATTTTTCACCACGTTTCGATATTGCCATAGGACCACATCCAGTCAGATTGTTTCTCAATATACCCATTCATTCGTTAAGAACTCTCCTGCTCATTTTGCGAAAAATACCCATATCCAGGATAATGCACTTATTGCTAAGTATAACAACTCTCAAACTGTTTTTAGTAAATTTTCTGTATCTTCGGCCGCAAAACTCCAATCAGAAAAAGACATCATTCCAATCACTACCAATGTTATTCAGATTTTAATAAAATGTCTCTTTTCCATGTTAATAAACTAAATATAAATTATTTCTGCTCCTCAAAGATTTTACCATTAAATTTATAATTTACTTTTTTACCATCTACCTCAAATGATATTCCACTTTCTGGTGTTGCATTTCAGATTCTTTTTATCACATCTTCACTCAATCCATTTATTTGCTCTATAATCTTCTTTTTCTGTGATCAATCAAAACTATTAAACTTCATTGTTTTTCAGTTTACATCAATTCCATCCATCCAATTACTATTTATTATTGTTTGAGAATTTAATCAATTAACGAAGTTCTGTACATTATTTTCTTTTTCAGCAGATTCTTTTGCTGTAGCAGCCTTTTTAGCTGCTTCCTCTTGAGCAGTTTCTCCGTCGAACAATTCACTAAGTGCCTTAGTTTCTCCATTGTTAAACTCTGTAACAACTTCCCTATATTTATTTTCTACTACTCTTTTAGCTGAATTTACTGAAGCTAATTGCTGTGTTCAGTCTTTTCATATTACAGGAACAATTGGTACTGCTCACAAAGAAGATGTTGCTAAATTTTTTATACTCTGAATAAATCCAGTTTTTCATAATTTTGAAGATTCTACAGCCATCCATACTAGAAACCAGGATATTGCGACTCACATCACTCAAACTATAAGTTTTGATAATCACACACTAAATCACCCTAAATCCATATGTATAATTCACATCACTTCAAAACTATTTTTGAATACCTCTTCCTTAAAATTCATTTTATCTATAAGTCTTACCAAAACTGTAGACATACTAATAGCAAAACATATAACTACAGGAGAAAATATGATTGATATTAATGATTCTAGATTAAAATATCCCCAAATATCATTACTCTTTCATTTTCCATCTAAGAAGCCAAAAGCTGATAGTAAAACAATCATTGGAGACAAAACTATTGCCATCCAAATTATAGCTACTCTCATAAGAAGTACCAAAAGAGCTACTGCTAAAGGAATTGCAATTGCTAGTGCATGTCCTAAAGTCAATATACATGATAAAAGTTTTATATAAGGGCTTGCATCTGTATCTGGTATCATTCACCTTCATGCTTCCAATAGAGAAGAATAAAGAGATGTGAATACTCAGACATACGTTTTTGTTTCCTGACTTTTCATTAATTCACTCATCTTCTGAGTTTTGAATCCACTTTGTTCACCTATCCATTTATTATCTTCATCCCATCCATACTCAAGGTTTCAAACTTTATTTCATGGTATTAATATTTGCCCTTGATATTTTTCAACATCTTCGTAGCTTTTAATACCCCCTCTCACTGAATCTTTATTTGCATCATATGCCGACTGAGCATTTTGACATTTATTAATATCTGAACAGTTATCTCGTTCAGTTCCTACATTAATCCCATTTTTCTCTTTCAACAAGTTTTCATTCAATTCTTTGAATTTATATACACTACCATAATAATTACAGAGATCTTTTTTCGTATGGAAGATATCTCACTTTTGGTTTTGATAATAAATCATTTTCGGACCTAAAATATATTCGTCACTTCCTTTATTCCCTTTACTATCTTTGATAGCAAAAGTCGCACATTCTGAGATATATATTTGAGTTCCCCCTGCTCATGAAAGAATGTTTGTGAGATAAAAATGAGTATTTGATATATCATTTGCATCGACTGTAATGATATTTTTCATTACATATGAATCTGTATCCTCAGATGTACTACCTGCTCATCATAAAATGGACAATGGAAGGCCTCATATTCCATAGATCATTATCGTAGATATATCTATAAGAACTGACATTAGGAACCAGCTCGCTTGGATTCACACTCATGCTATTAGCGATCTAATAATAAGCCATTTTGGATTTTTATTCTTATCTTGAGTTATTAAATATCTAAAAAGGTAATATATAAATAAGAATCCTAATCCATAATTGGCAAAATTTTTTATCACATTCCATAGCTTCCACAATACAATATCAAATTTAAACATTTCTCAATAAATAAGGGAGTTATCTACTAGTTTTCCAGCCAAAAACATCATTGGATATACCAAGGTATATGCTGTCTTTTTGAAAAAATCATAAAGACTAACTCTTTCATTAACAATTTTTTCAAAAGATGATTTCTGGGTTGCAGATTCCCTATCTGATGAGTTTTGGGCAAAAACTTGATTTTGAATTCATCAAATATTAAGAAAACAAATCTGACCAATAAATAAAGCTAAAGCTCCATAAATTAGTCTTTTTCTATGTTTTAGAATCCATTGTCTGAATTGAACAAATACTTTCTTCATAGATAAATTTATAACATAAAGTACATAGTCAATTATACTTGCGAATGCAAAAAAATGCAAAAAAAATCAGACTTTATTTTCATATTTAATTTGCTTTATTAATTTTTTGTGATATAATATCATTTTATTGTTTTAAGTTTGCATTTATTAGGTAAAAAAATATATTTTCAGTGAAATCATTTCATAGGAAGGTGATTACAAAAAAGTATTCTGAATGCAAAATTTTGAAGGAATTCTTTTCTATAATCAGTTTCCAGAAATGTATTTCAGACTTTTATTTTTTGTTTTTTGCTTATGCCAACATTTAAAAGAGAGGTTCATGAGAACCGCAAATCGTTTGAGCGAGCTGGTAAAAAATTGACCTTCGAGCAAGGTAAACTAGCAATGCAGGCAGACTCTGGAATTACAGTAAAATTTGAAGATTGGGCTGTACTATTCACGACAGTGATGAATAAAAATCCAGTGCCTACTACAGATTTCTTACCTTTGATGGTAGAGATGAGGGAATCTTTTTCTGCTGCTGGAAGAATTGGATGAGCTGCTTACAGAAGAAGAGAATGAAAAGCTTCTGACCAGGCAATTCTAAATGCCAGACTTACAGATCGTGCCATCAGGCCAATGTTCCCAAAGGGAATGATTAATGATGTAGTGATGACTTCTACTCCTATGGCAATGGATCCTAGATATCCACTTGGAGTAATTTCAATCATCGGAGCATCTATTTCAATTATGGCTGCTGGACTTCCTTTTGATGGACCAGTTGGAGCTGCTCAAATCGCTTACTTGGATGGAAACTTTATCGTAAATCCTACTCGTGAAGAACTAGAAAAAGCTGAATTGAATTTATTGGTAGCTTGAAAAAGAGATTCTATCAACATGATTGAAGATGAATCTAAAGAAATTCCTTTGGATATTTTGAAAAAAGCTTTTGAAATCTGACAAGAAGAAATTAACAGATCTTGCGATTTCCAATTAGAATTCTTGAAAGAATTAAATGTTACTGAGAAAGAAGTAATGTTTAATAAACCATCTCACGAACTCGAAGAAGAAGTTAGAAATTTCCTATGAGAAGAAAAATTAGAATGAATGATGTGAAACACAAAAGTTCCTTTCAATGAACAATTCGCACAATATGAAAAAGAATGTGTAGAACATTTTAAAGAGCAGATTGAAGATGAAGAAGATGAAGAGCACACTGAATCAAAGATTAAGATGGCATTCTTTAATGTGACTAAATATCATATTCGTGGAAGAACTCTTTCTCAGCACAAGAGAGTTGATGATAGACTTCAAAAAGATATTCGTCCTTTATACTGTGAAGTTTGATTATTCGAACGTACTCACGGAACTGGACTTTTCTGGAGATGAGATACTCAGGTTCTTTCAACTGTTACTCTTGGAGGACCTATGGAATATCTAATCTTGGATGATATGGAACACGACGGAGATACTCAGAGATATATTCATCACTATAACTTCCCTCCATTCTCAACTGGAGAAGCTAAATGAATTCGTGGAACAGGAAGAAGAGAAATCTGACATGGAAGACTAGCTGAAAAAGCCCTTGAAAATATGATTCCTTCTAAAGAAGATTTTCCATATACAATCAGAGTTGTCTCTGAATGTTTAGGATCTGGAGGGTCTACTTCAATGGGATCAGTTTGTGGTTCTTGTCTATCATTAATGGATGCATGAGTACCTATCAAAAAACCAGTTGCTGGAGTAGCAATGTGATTATTCACAGACCACGACGAAGCTGGAAATATTACTGACCATATGGTATTGACTGACCTTATGGGAACTGAAGACTTTATCGGAGATATGGATTTCAAAGTAGCTGGAACTAGAGACTGAGTAAATGCAATACAGCTCGATACCAAATTAAAGTGAATCCCTCTATCAATCGTATTTGAAACTATTGATCAAGCTTTCGAAGGATATAATGAAATCATGGATGTAATGCTTGAAACTATTCCTGCTCCTAGAGATCACGTTGGTAAATATGCTCCAAAGATTCATGTATTCAAAATCGATCCAGAAAAGATTAAAGAAGTTATTGGAAAATGAGGAGATGTTATCAATGATATCATTGCACAATGCGATAATATTAAAATTGATTTTGAAGATGATGGAACTTGTTTCTTGACCCACCCAGATCAAGCTATGATAGATAAAGCTAAAGCTCTTATTCTTGAAATAGCTACAGACTTGGAAGTTTGACAGGAATTTGAAGCTGAAATTACTAGAGTAGAAGAATATGGAGTTTTCGTGAAATTACCTAAAGGTAAATTAGGACTTTGTCATATATCAAATATGTGAGAAAAATTCCCAGAATGAATTAGTCATCATTTCAAAGTTGGAGAAAAATTAAAATGTGTAATTTCATCAATCTGAGCTGATGGTAAAATCGCCGTCAAGAGATTGAAATAATATAATATAAAAAGCTAACCATAATATGGTTAGCTTTTTATATTTCATTAAAATTAAGCCATTTCATTTTTTTCTCACTCTATATCCGAATCTTTGTTTAGAGTATTTTCTGCAAACATATTACTTCTCTTTACTTCCGATTTTCTTTTTATCTCTTCAAATTTTTTGTACTGCTTTACTCTATTTTCTATATTTTGTAAAGCGTTTCCTAGTTCTATACCTTTTAAATCAGAAATAAGATTTTTTTCACTTCATTTTCAACTCTCTAAAAAGAACATATATGATCATCCAAATCATTTAGATTTTCTTAGAGTATAAGTTGATTTTTCTCAATTTTTTGCTGTTTTTCTAATTACTATCCACTCTTTACTTTCGACATTACTTGAAAGTTCTATTATTTCTCAATTAACTTTAAATGGTTGTAATTTATATACTTCAGAGGAGTTCCCAGATTGCTCTCAATGAAAACGGATAAAATCAACCATTACATCAAAATGTTTTGGAGCACCCTCCGCTTTCTCTAAGAGTTTTTTTTCTTGATCTTTCTTCTGTTTTTCTAATTTTTGACGATTAATCTCCTCTTTCAATCAACTTAATCAGTGATTTGTAAGAGCACTAACGCGATTTAAAGCATCATCAATAGGATTAGTTTCCAAAGATTTTACCATGACTAAATAATTAAAATATAAAATTGGAATACTTAATTATACACAAAAAAAAAAGAAGTCAAATTTTTGAAGACTTTTTTGAAAACTTACAATCAAGTAGGATTGTGCAAGAATATTTTATATTATAATTACCTTTCTGATTTTATAATTTGAATCGCTATTTCAATTTGCAATCTATCTTTTTTCTTTTCTTCCTCAGAAAGATCCTGATAATCAACTCTTTGATTTTCAAACGATCATTCTATTCAATTCCTTTCCAACCATTTTTCATGAACAATTTCAGACATTTTCTCAATCTTTTCTTGAGTAAACTCATTTCAAGCTAAAACACTATCATAAACTAAATTCACAACAACTTTAGCTGCCTCAAAATTCTCATATTTTCGATTTGATGGTAAATCTTCAAATTTTGTATTTGCTATATCGACCACACCTGTTCAATGTTCTATATTCCATTCTTTGTCATCAGATTTTTCTATCATAGACTTATATAACCTATTTTCCCTCCATTTTTCATGAAAAACCGATGCTATTTTTTGGATTATTTCAGATTTTCCCATAAATATTATATTATATCTAAAACAATAAATTGTATTTATTTGCTATATCTTTGTCAAATTTTTCTAAAATAAAAAAAGCAGACTCACTACGAATCTGCTCCTAAATATATTTATCTATATTCTATTCTTCTGTTACTAATTCTTCAAAGTTTAGATGTGTAGAGAAATCATACCATGCACCATCATTCATCTGAACTACGAATTTTTTATCTAATCTAGGATATACAACTATTCCTTGAGCCCAAGATTGATCTACACTTCACTCACATTCATATATTCTCACGGCTGGAGAGATTTCTAAATTTTCTTTTTCTGAATATTTAATTACATTAATAACGTAAGAACATTTCACATCATCTCTACCAAAATTTTCTTTGACTGAACTTACTGAATATGAAATATTTGATGAAGGGAATTTTAAAACATAACCTCCTCTAGCCGATTTATACTGTAATCATTCTTCCTTTATTGGAAACTGAGGAACATTAATATCGAATGCTGTAGCTGAAATTGCAGGTTCTTCTTTTTTCTCTTCTTTAATTACTTCTTCAGTTTTAGTTTCATCCTCTTTTATTTCTTCAGGTTCCTCTGAAACTACTACATCATCTCAAATAGTTAGACTTTGTAATTCTCATTTAGCAGGCAAACTAAAGTCAACTAAAATCTGGCAAGTCATCTGTTTCTCCATTCCATCTCCGGATACTGTTACTATTAATCATTCTTGCTTTAATGATATTTCAGAATTATTAATTTTCTGAAGTTTTTCTTCATTTGACTGACAAATCTTCATTGCACGAGATTTAATCCATTCGTTCATATTCTTTTCGTTTGCAAATTTGATCAAATCTTTAAGTTCAAATATTACATCATCAGGAACATTATCTATAAATATTCCCCATCGATTTCCATTAGATACAAACCATGACTGAATTTCACTCTGCTTATAATATACGTCTCATTCTGAAGTAACAAAGCTTTGAGCGTTATTATTTGCGAATACTTCATTTAATCCCTTACAATTTCTATTTGGATCTGATGGATTACAACGGAAATAATTCAATTTAAACTCTTCTCATGACTCTATGTTTTGTATACGAATTTCTCAGTTTTCTCATTCATTAAGTAATACATATTCGTCAAAGAAATTTGGGAGAAATTGGATTCACGCACCCTTAAAATAAACTCAAGCATTTCCATCCAATACTATATTAGTATCATCTTCTACATTCGAAATAGTTCCAGATAGCTGACGAACCTTAACAATTGGATTTCATTGATAAAATTTTTCAACTATTCCTGTAAGCTCTACAAATCCAGCATAATCTGAAAGATTTATAGAATCTGATTTTATTCATATTACTCAATAATTAACGTCATTGATTGTATGTGTATGTGTAATTATATCTCCATCTGATTTAATTTCTCACTCCAAATATACTTCCTCTCATAAAGAAAAATCAATATTATGATCATTTTCCAATTCATAGCCATTCAAATTTGCAGGAGCCCAAAAAATTTTCCAAAGAACCAATCATCATACCAAGATAAATAAAACAACAACTATCCAGATCCATACACGAGAAGTCTCTTTTTGTCTAGTAAATGATCTAGTATTAGAGAACTTTTTCTGGAAAAAATCTGCTTTCTTATCCATTATACACTATAAAAAATAAAAATTTAACTCTGATAGTGTAAAAAATTAGACATCCATTGCAAGTAAAGATATTTTTATCAGTTATATACAGCATTTTTGCGAAATATTTTTTATTTTATAAATAATATGAACATAAATTTACTACTATTCATATTATGAATTGTATTCAGATTTTTACTTTTGTCAAAGTATTTAAATAAACTATATCATATCTGTCAAATCTTTTTATATTTATAAAGACATTTTTACTTGTTTTATACCAAAAAATTCCTAGTTATTTAGAATGTTTTGATTATGTGTTTTAGATATATAAGATTAGATGGTAATAACCAAAACTACATCAAAATCTCAGAAAAATTCTAGGGCTAAAGCTCAAAAAAAGGATTCTTTGAGTGGAGTTGTTTCTGATGTTGTCGTAGAAAAAAAAGCATCTAATAATTCTGATACAAACGTTTCAGTTTTTACAAAAACAACGAATCCAGACATTGTTATTAATTCAGAAAATGTAACTGACTGTATAAAACAAAATATTCATAAGCACAAGATTTTGAAATCTATCTGCTTGATTGTGATGGGTATAATCGTTTTGATGACTTTTTTTCTATCCCTCAAAACATATAATACTGTGAATGAATTATACCAGTTATTCAATTATTAATTAAATATCAAATCTTTGATATACAACCATTTTTATTTCTTATAATTATACATTATGGTAAAGAAAGAAGAAAAAGTAGAAGCTTGCCAATGTTGCTGTGGTGGTAACGCTTTTTGAACTATCTTAAGCATCTTATGCTTAATTGCTGCTGTTATAGCATGTTTTTATTCATTTAAAGCATCTCAGACTGCTGAAAAGGTTTACGATCTTAATGTTCTCTCTGCATGAGGTGAAGAGAATTTTAATAGAATGAACGAAGTTTATCAATCTGATGCTTACATTCAGTATGCTACAGAACAAGCATCTCAGACTGAAGCTTACTTTAATTTAGGAGGTGATTCTACTAATACTGCGAATACTGCTGATACTGGAGATGAAGCTGATGATTCTGCTAGTATAACACAATGAGGAGACGATATTAAAACTGTAGTAGAAAATATGCTCGCATCTAGTCCTATCAGATGAGATGAAAATGCTAGATTTACAATCGTAGAATATACAGAATTACACTGTCCTTACTGTCAAAGACATTCTCAAGAAGGGACAATTAATGCTGTAATCGAACAATTCCCTGGAGAAGTAAATTCTATTTCTAAGCCTTTCATTATTCATGGAGAAGATGCTTTAAATTTAGCTGCTGCAATGGAATGTGTAGCTGAATTAAAACCAGAAGTTTACCATGAAACTTTTGAAAAAGCTTTTGATGCTTATCCTGTAGATATGGATAATCTAATTAGCATAGCTGCTGGACTTGGTGTAGATGAAGCTGGTTTAAAAGCCTGTGTAGACGAAGGAAGATATGTTCAAGCTGTTAACGATATGATGAATCAAGGATCTCAATTGTTCGGAGTTAATGGAACTCCTGGAAACGTAATTATCGACAGAGAAACTGGAAACTATAGATTAGTTTCTGGAGCTTATCCTGTTGATGAATTTGTTAAAGCTATCAATGAATTGAAAAATGCATAATTAAGCTAACAAAAACTTAACATAATCAGAAAACAAAAATTCTGACTAAAAGGAAGACTCTGTAGTGATACAGAGTTTTTCTTAAATTTGATTTTTAATGGGAAATAAATACGAATAAGAACATGAAAACACTACAGGAACTTTATAGCTGATTTTTTCTTGATACAACGTGTGCAAACGCAAAAATTTCTAATTGTAAAAACTTTCTACGAGTCGCTCCATTAGAAAAAGTGAATCGTTATAATGGAGCTCAAATAGATAAAAAGAATTTCGTATTTGCAGAAAAAAATTTCAATTGAGAAACCGAATATTTTCACGGGCTCAAAAGCTTTCTGTGGATTGAAAATTCAGATTTTCCCCCTATATTTATTTTCGACAATCACAATCATGCTATTATTTTCCGATATAATATCATATATAATAAAAAATTTAGAAATGCTGAGTTAATACATATTGATCAGCATTCTGACTGTCGAGAAAATGAAAATCACCTAGAAATAAATAGCAGAGAATATGAACTAGAAGATGTCTTCAAATTTTGAAACGAAAAATGTAATGTGTGAAACTTTATCCCACCAGCTATAGAAAGCTGAATGATATCGAACCAAATACAGATTCGTTCAACTACTGCCCTAAAAAATCTAATGATAGATAAAAATAAAAATTTTATTTTAGATATTGATTTAGATTTCTGTTTAGATTGAATTAGTAAAGATAAAATAAGTTTAGAAGCTGTAGAACTATTAAAAACTAAATTTTACGAGATTTGAAAATCTACATTATGAATCACTATTGCCACTAGTCCATACTTCCTAGATCAAAATTTAGCTATATCTATATTAAATATTTTATTTTCTTAAATATTTTATTTTCTTAAATATTTTATTTTTTATTATCTTTATCTTCATCACACATTTTTTGGTATTTTTTGTACGCTGCCGAGTTTATTTTTGTAAAGAATGCTTGTGGGTTATTGGATATCTCTATCAATTGTGGTTCATTTTCTGTAGTAATTGGTATTTGAAGAGATCTAATTTCAAGCGTCTTATCACAAGCAACATATGAGACATTCGTTAATATATGTGTATTTACATCATAACGAGCTTGCAATTTAAATGTTCAAAGCGTAAAATCTATCAAGAACTTATCAGATTCTCACTGTATATTATTAACACTATCAGGGACTAACTTGAAATGTATACGGAATTGATCTATAATTTCCAATTTCTTTTCTAATGAATCATCTATAGTCTCCACTGAAAAATCTATTATAGACTTGATAATAGTTGGTGTATTCTCTTTCATAAACATAACTCAATCTAATTTTTTATGGGTCAATTTATTCAAGATTTCATCACTTATCTTATATCAACTTAATACTCCATTCCTTAGATCAAAATTATATTCCACCTCTCATTCTCATTTATAAAGAGTTATATTTGAATCATCACATACATAAACACTAAGATCTTCTCTTTCTTGAAGGAGTTCACAGAAAGTTGGCTGCACATCATCTTCTTCTGTATCTGCCTTATACCACATTCCAACCTGTTCATCTATAATTCCAAGCATTGTATTAAATGATACATTTCCATTTTTTGCCTGAATATTTAGGATGTCAGATAATTTTGGTTGGTCTGTCACTTTTATATTATTAACGTATAGGGTGTTACCATTTCTGTGTAAAGATACTGTTAGTTTTAGTGTTTTATCATCTGTAACCGAAAAGATTTTATTTGTAAACAACTCTGTTTTTACCTCCAATTCATTATCTGAAACTTTGCTTACACTTCTTATTTTTAAACGATCTTTCATTTGATAATATTGAGCGAATATGTCCTCCATAGTCACTTCTTTAATATCACCACCAGACAATTCTGAAACAGCATTCACTATATCTGGAGTCGTTAACTGAGTTATCAATCATGGATAATTATATGCACGGTTACCATTATTAATCTGATCCAACTGTAATTTAATATCTGATTTTCATTTTTGGAGTACTGTCTGGTATAAATAATCATTATTAAAGACATATAACATATCTTTATATATTGGATCCAAATATTTACCGTTATTAGATTTACTATCCTTATTAATTAATGCTTGTACATAGTTTAGATAACTCTTTACGAAGTTTTCATTTAATGTAGTTCATCCTACTATTTTATACACCGTCTGCTGAGCAGATAAAAGTTTGTAAGCATTTAAATCTGAATTGTCAAACACTTTATCTGAAAGCTCAGGTTGTCATAACGAATTTTCTATCTCAATAAAATTAACTAATTTCGTATAGAATGAATATTCATCTCTATTACAATGTTGCATAATTGATTCAAAATCGTTTGTTGTCTTCCCTACATGTAACACATATTCATTAATCATGCTACATATTGGTTCTATATCTTTTCACTGTCCTCTTAAATCATTAACTAATGATAAAATTTCTGATGAATATTGAGGATCTGATAATTCATAATATTTACCAAATTCATAGAAAGATTCCAAAAATTTATCACATAATAAATCAGAAACTTTATAATTGTTTATACATCATAAACTAAATCAATCTCTTAATCATCCATTAAATTTATTAGGAACCCACTGGTTAATATATGTACTACTCAGATTTTTGCTACTATTTTTCCCTGTTATCAAATTTTTAACTAAATTTTCCACATCCTTACGTGTTATGTTCCCACCTGAAAAATCTTCCAAAGAAATAAAGTCTCACGAATCATAATTAATAGATATCAACTGAGGCAATACTATTCAATTATATTTTATTAAGTTTCCTCTAGATTGAAAAGATTTTGAATTATCCGGTAAATATACAGATCCATATGGAACAACGACATTTAAATCTACTCAAGTACTTATTTTTCATAAAACCACATCTGGCGTATTATCATTCCATTTTACTTTATTTTGTATAGAAGAAGCTTTTATAATACTAAAGTCATCCGCCTGATTTATACCAATCTGAGCATATGCTCACAAAGATAATCAAGTTATTGATGCTATGACTAAACATCCCCACTTAAATAAAATACGATAAAACTTTTTATATTTTGTGATAGTATCAGACCATTGTTCATCTACTAAAAAGTCTAGATTACTACTAACAGATCCATCCATAGATTTTACCAAAAATGTCCTCTCTACATCAGATGTCTTACTTGGATCTACCAAATCTATATCATTTTGTGTAAAATCTTGGATTTGATTATTTTGCACATTTGCACTAGTCGTATTAACCGTAGAGTTACTTTGACTAGGATTCGCTACTGGATTATTTTGGACATTATTAATAGGTACTGGTTGAGGATCTGGCGTAATTTGTTCCGCACTATCCTTCTTTGGACTATTTTGTAAAAGATCGGATAAATCTGGAGCTTTTACTTCTTCTATTTGAATATTTAGAGCCTTTAATACAGCTTCTGGATCAGACTCTCAATCTCACGTTCATGTATAATTTCACTGATTTCCATTACCAAAATTTTGAGTTTGCTGAAAATTTTGCTGTCAATCTTGACCTCAAGCAACATTATAACCACTATAACCATTATTATAAGTATTGTATTGAGACGTTCACGCTTGCGGATTCTGACCATTTGTCATTTCATCTAATACATCATCACTTGGCCTAAATGTCATATAGCACTACTCAAAAATAAAATATTTCCGTACTACTATTATATTCATGACACTCCTTTTTGTCAAATTTTTTGGAACATTTTTTTATAGAGAGTTTTTTAACTTTTTATTGAAAATAAGTGTAAATTTTATAATGTTTGGGTACTGGTAAATTTTATAAAAAAATCAAGTAATCTCATATATGTATAAATATAGCAATTTTCAGAAATCATTTAAAAAAGAACGTACTTTTTGAGAACGAGTTTCTTTTTATACTCAAAAAATTCCATTTGTATGAAATCTAAATTTTTCTAAAGAAATACAGTTAATCTCCCTTTTTTGAGCTATGTTTTTAGTACTTATAATCAGACTTTTCTATCTACAAATATTTCAACACGATAAATACAATACTGAGCTTATCAAACAATCTACATCTCTTGCTTCTATTAAGGCTGAAAGATGAGATATTTATGCTTTGGATAAAACGTGACAGCCTGTAAAATTGACTGAAAATATTAATTTGTACGACATAGCTTTAGACCCTAGAGAAATTTGATACAGTACATGAGGGATTCTAATGAAGGAACGTTTTATCGATTTAATATCTCCAATTGTATACAAACATCTTTGTGTAATACACTGAATGGATAATATAGAATGAAATACAGAAGAATGCATGAAAAATATCGAATCATTCGCGAATATAGAATTATTACCAAAAGAGCCTGAGATTTTCTATTTCTGAAAAAATTATGATGCCGAATGAAATGAATATCCTGTAATTTCACAGGAATATTATAACTTTGATTATGACTCATTTTACAACAACAAACAAAAAATCATAAGTGAGTTCTCTCAATGAGCAGCAATGACTATCATAAAAAATAGATTGAACGAAAAAATTAAAATCTGAAAAAAAGAAAAAAATTACGTAGGTTACTATACAAATGAAGAGTTTTTGGAAGACTTACAAAAGCAAAATTTCAATTTTATTTCAATTGAAGCTAATTTTTATCTGTATATAGTTCCGTGAAAATCCAGTAGTTATAGAGATAAGTTTTTGTTCCAAAATTTTATGAGTAAACGATGAGAAAAATTTAGCAGTACTACAATAGATTCATTATTTAGTGAACAAGTATATAAATATGTCAAATTATTTTCATCTGCGAATCCTATAATAGCACAAGATATAAAACAATTAAAATCTGATTATTCAAATGAAAAATATTCTCTAGACGGTAGTCCTTACAATAAATATTCTATTGTTCACTGAATAATTCTAGAACCAAATGCAACTAGATATTATCCATACGGAGAATTTATGTCTAATGTTTTATGATATGTGGATAAAAATTGAGAAGCCTACTACTGAGTAGAAAAATACTATAACAATATACTTGAATGAGTAGACTGAGAAATTACATGACGTTCAAACTGGAATATGGGATGAAGTGATTTTGAAGTAATAAACACTAAAGATTGAGATGATGTAGTTTTGACTATAGATATTTGAATTCAAAAGGAAGTGGAGAATATTGCAAAAAAATACCTAGAAACCTTTAATGCCGACTCTCTTGCTGTTATGGTTTTTGATCCTAAAAAATGACAAGTAAAAGCATCCGTTTCTCTGCCAACATATAATCCTAATAACTATAATGATGCTTATACGATGATTCCATTGAGTCCTGAATATTCATATTTAATCGACAGTGATACATATAATGAAGTTCCTGTGTACATATATTCATGATGAAAATATATTAAAACAAAATCTGAAGAAAGAACTGATCCAACATTGGAAAAATATATTTCAAAAAACGTATACTGAGCATCTGTTTTTGTAGACAAAAATATTTCAATAGCATTCGAACCTTGAAGTATTTTCAAAGCATTCACGACTGCAATTTGACTGGATAGTGATGAAATTAGGCTTGATGATTATTATCAAGATGACTGAAGTGTAAAAATTGATATTTATACAATCAAGGATGCGGATCAATGAGCTTGTATGTGATATCACAGTTTTCAAGAAGCTTTAGTCAATTCTTGTAATGTGTGAATGATTAGAATTGTTGAAGCTCTCGGTAAAGAAATTTATTATAACTATCTGAATAAATTTTGATTCTGAGAAAAAACTTGAATTGAATTGGCGGAAGAAAAAAATTGATCCGTTCCCAATGCTTGAGCAATCTCAATGGCTTGATTCTTTAATAATTCATTTTGACAGTGAGTAACTGTAACACAGATACAACTTGCTGCTGCATATTCTACATTGGTTAACTGATGAAAATACATTAAACCAACCATCATTTCTCAAATTAGAGAAAAATCAGCTAATAGTGACAGCATTACAATCCAAGAAAAAGTAGCACATTCTTTAAGACAAGTAATTAGACCTGAAGTTAGTGATGAAATGAGAACGGCATTATTTACTGTTGCAGCCACTAATGATCAATATAAAAACGCAAGAGTTGAATGATACCGTTTAGGAGCAAAATCATGAACATCACAGATTGCCTACAAATGAAGATATCAAAGATGAGTATGATGGACACAGGCCACATTCGCATGAATTGTTTCAATTGATGATCCAGAATATATAGTTCTAATTTGGCTATCTCGTCCAAGAACGAGTCAATGGTGAGTATGAACTGCCTGAAAAATTTTTGGAGAAATCGCAACATTCTTAATTTGATACTCTATGATGGAATAATTTTTATAATACTAAGATACGTTAAATGTCATCTCTATTTCTGACAGAATATATTAAATCAAATATGTTTATTCAAAATTTACGTAAGGAAGTAGCTGACCGTGATGTAAATTTTGACCTTATTGTGAGTGATTTGAATTACAACGATTGTCCAATTTTATGTATAAATCCAGATAATAAACCTGAAAACGTTTCACTACTCGATGCTCGAAAAGATGCTATTTCTGTCTCAAAACATCCATTAATAATTCTAAATGAATTGAATCTCAGCTTTTTAGAGCCTATTTTTGAATTATTGAATAAAAAAGATTACGCAACGATAATTAATATTCATGCATGATTATGAAGTTATGGTAAAAAAATCTCACCTGAAACGAATGATTTGGACTATGTTCGTAAACTAAATTTCCACAGTTTCGAACCTATCGATCTGGAAAATATGCGAAATATTTTTAAGCAAAATCAAAGACAATATATCCGCTTACTGCATAAAGAAATGCCTGATGCAATTTTTGATGTAGATGAACTATGAATTATCGATGCATCAATGCTCGAAAATCTAGACTCAATTTCTCTGAAAACTTATGGATTTGCTGGAAATGATGGTGTAATTCTTGCGACAGGAAGCCTTTTCGCAACAGCTATTCAAACATGAGAAATTATTCAGAACCATAATAAACAAATCAGTATTTTTGTGTTACAAAAACTAAATTCTGATTGGACTGAAGAAATGATAGAAAATATCAAAAATAGTAAAAAATTGTTTATTTTAGTCGACCATGACAATAGCGAAGAACTTAGAAAACGAGTAGAAAACTGAATGAAAAATTATTGATTGAGCGATGTTGAACTAAGTATAATCTGTCCGAAATATGAAAGATTAACTACGATTCTGAATGAATATCAAGAAGAACAGTCAGATTTTGATCCTGAAAAATTAGCACAAAGAATCATATCAAAACTATAAATTCTTGCACTTATAAACAAAAACACTATATACTAAGCAATATTTAGTTTGTGAAAAATAATGCATCTACTCATTAAGTGATACTATGGATATAAAAATCTATGAGATGAACTCATTATTTTTTCATTATTAAATCGAGCAGATGAACGCTTCAATCCTGATAAAATCAGTATCGAATGCTGAGATGAAAAATGGTTGGAAAGCTGGATTCTGAAACATAGAGATTTCCTAATTCCATGAATTACTAAAAAATTAAATTTTCTGCCCAGACCAAACTGGAAAGAAAAAATAAAAATCTGTCTATGAATGAAGAGAAATTTATACGATT
>DETJ01000021.1 GCA_002361595.1 Patescibacteria group bacterium UBA3291
AAACCATATGTAGATACATATTGGGGAATGAGAGATGGAAAGACATATAGGAGAATTCCTGAAGTTATGGATTGCTGGTTTGAGTCGTGAGCGATGCCATTTGGACAGGATCATTATATCGGACAAAAAGAGAAGGAAAATCAGAGTTATACAGCAGAATTTATTGCTGAATGATTGGATCAAACTAGATGATGGTTCCGTTCATTACATATCCTAAATCATGCAATCAAATGAAATAATGCAGCAAATAATATCGTAGTAAATGGATTAGTCCTCGCCGAAGATGGAAAGAAAATGTCAAAGAGTTTGAGAAACTTCCCAGATCCTCGTGGATTGATAGAGCAGTGGGGATGAGATGCATATAGAATTTATGTATTGAGTGCGCCAGTAGTTCGTGCTGAACCTATGAGATTTAGCGAAAAAGGAGTAGAGCAGTCATTCAAGGATTACATACTTCCACTTCAGAACGTATATAATTTCTTTGAAACTTATGCTAAAATTGATCAATGGAAATCAGACTGAAATCAGATTTTTGTAATGCGTGATGACAGCGAAATTTCAGATTACAAAGAATTGGTAGAACAGTTAGTTCGTGTAAATCCAGATATAATTCTTACATCTGATGATGCTAAATGAGAATCAATTAAAGAATTAATCAATAAATACACGCCAAAAGCTAAAGATATTGAAATTAAGTCAGCAGATTTGTCAGATTATTTCAGTTTAGTTAAATGATTTGAAGCTAAGCGTGTATTAATTCTCGCAACTGATGAACAGATTAAATCAATATGGAATACTATTTCATGAAAGGCAGATAAATCATTAGAAAAATGAGTAGTGCTTCCACTAGTTACATATCAAATAACAAACGATTTGGATGCATGGTTATTATCAGAATTACATCAAACATTGATTAGAGAAGATGAACTTCTTCAAAGATATGCTTTAGACGATGCTATCAAGTCAACATTAGATTTCTTAGATAAGCTCACAAATCGATGGCTACGTCGTTCTAGAAGAAGATTCTGGGCTAATGGAATGGATGCAGACAAAAATGCTGCATATTCTACACTCTATACAGTTCTCAAGACTTATTTACAAATGTTGGCTCCATTCATACCATTCATTACTGAAAAACTATGGCAGAATTTAGCAGATTTCTCTCCAGAGAAATTGGATTCAATACATCTTACATATCGACCAGTGTCTTCAGAATTATATATTTCTAGAGATTTGATGGAAGAAATTGCTCAGGTTCGTAAGATTATTAAATTAGCTCTGTTTGTTCGTGCCAAGAATAAAGTTGCTATCAAGCAGCCACTTCAAAAATTATCAGTTAAAATGGAATAGTTATTTATATAAAGAAGTCCTCCATAAATGGAGGATTTCTTATGTAGAAATAAATCTATTGACATTATTCAGCAATTGAATATATTATATGAGGTGCTAGTGGGATTGGAAACGGAGGCTTTGTATCCGTATATATCCAGGACACGATTGATGTAAATTCTTTTGCCGAGAAAAAAGCCAAAAAACCAACCCCAGCACTTATATTATATGCCCCTTTTGGGGACACCTCTCCGTTTTTACGGAGAGGTTTTTCTTAAAAAACAAAAAACCTAGGAAACTTAAATAAAGCTCCTAGGTGTGTCGATGAGAAATTTGATTTTAGGCAGCATTAGGTATAGGAACCCAGAGTTTTTTAAGTCTCAAATGAGCTTGATTGATTTCTTCCTCTGTTTTGGAGTTCTTATAGACTACGAGAGCCTCTTTTCTCAGACTATCGAGAAGTGTTACCTGTCCAGTTAACCAATAACCAAACATTACCAGAAGTAGAAGAATTCCAACGGCACAGATAATCTGAAGAGCGATATATTCGCTTCCAAAAGGACTATACAAAAAGAAAGTCACAAGTCCTAAGAGATAAAAAACTCCAATGTTCACTAAGATAGAACCCAAATCATCATTCTCTTTACCATGCTGGATACTTTTGATGAGCCAGTTTGGTAATCTTAAACTGTTTAAACCTTTCATGATTACAAAATCTGTTTTATTATTTATTTTTGTTTAGCGGTGCTAAAATAATCAACTCCTCCTTAAATTCAATAGGAATTTTGAGAAACACAAAAAATATAATTTTTACGAAAATAATAAACAAATCGTTCTTTAAATTTTTTCTATTTCAAAACTTCAAGGAATATCTTTGATATTGTATCATTTCTCTTGAATCTTAGCTCTTAATTCATCAGCTAAAGTATAATTTTTTTCTTGTTTCGCTTTTAAACGTTGATTGGCTAATTCAGTAATTTCTGCAGGGATATCTTTAGTTACTTCAGCTTTTTCTTTTTCTCACAGTAAATCCATTTTCATGACGTTTTGATCTAGCCAAACTATGATTCAAATAATTTCTGGATTTGGATTTTTTAGTCATGAATTGATAGTCGCAAGAAGTTTAGGAGAATTTAAATCATCTAATAAAGCATCTAAACAATCTGACAAAAATTTGATTCATTCTTCAGTTTTGAGCTGGTCTGCAATTTCTTTATAATTCTTTCATTTTAAATCAATTCTTTCAGTTTTGCTGATTTTTTTAATTAGATTTTTTCTTTGAACTTTAGACTGTTCAAGGACTGTTTCATTGAAATCTAGGAAATTTCTGTAATGAGCGGTGTAATAGAGTAATTTTAAATCCAATCCAGAATATCATTTCTCTTCCAAATCATCAACTGTAACTAGTCATCAAGCAGATTTAGATAATTTTTTTCATCAAAGATTCAAAAACTGGTTGTGCATCCAATATTTTACCCATGGTTTTTTTCAGAATGTGCATTCACTTTGAGCGATTTCATTGGTGTGATGTACTCAGATGTGATCTACTCATCATGTGTGAATATCGAATTGGTCTCATAAATATTTGCTAGACATTGCACTACATTCAATATGCCAACCGGGAAATCAAATTCACCATGGAGAGTCCCATTCCATCTGTCTTTTCTGATCTTTTGGAGAGAATTTCCATAAAGCAAAATCTGTATCATTTTTCTTGTTATCATTCTGAATCCTAGCACCAGCAATTCTTTCCTGATTTGCTAGTCATGCCAATTTTCAGTAATCTTCTACTTTACTCGTATCCATATAAATTCCATCATCTGGAATTTCGTAAGTGTATCATTTTTCTTCCAGGATTTTTACCATTTCAATTTGTTCTTTGATATGATCAGTGGCTCTAGGCATCACATCAAATTTATCAATCTGAAGCTTATCTAGATAACTATAAAATTTTTCAATATACATATCAGCCAATTCCCAAGCAGTTTTATTCTCTCTTTTTGCTCACTTTTCCATCTTATCTTCTCATTCATCTCCATCATCAGTCAAATGTCCAACATCAGTTAGATTCATAATATGTTTAGTTTCGTATCAAAGTACATTTTTGATTATGTTTCTGAGTAAATCTGCGAAAGCAAAAGCTCTCATATTTCAGATATGAGGATTCCAGTAAACTGTAGGTCCACATGAATATATTCATACGAAATCTTTTTTTCATTCTTCCATCAAAGGGACAAATTCTTCCTTTTGTCTACTCATTGTATTGTAGATATGTAACTTTTTCTCTTCCATAATTTAATATTCACAAAAAATATAAATCTAAACCTAATTTATAAATAGTAATAAAAAATGCAAATGCTTATTTGAAATTTACTTTTATATTTTTAGAAGAATCATTTTTGATATTATTCTTAATTTTGTGGGTATTTTTACTGTTTGATTCAGTGAATTCTTTAATATCTGGTTTGTTATTTAGTGCTGTATGTAGTAGTATAGCTATACCAAAAGAGAAACAGAAAATCATTAAGGGAAAGCTTAAAAATGTATTTTCGTATCCAGAATTTACTTTTCTTGTTAGAGAAATCCATCAGGCTAAAAGCATAAAAAGAAATGCATAAGCTGAAATTATTGTGAATTTAGAAGCTTTTTGAACTAATGAATTTATTTTACGATTTGTATCTAATTTAATTGATAGGCTGTCCTTCATCTCATTAAGAAAAACAGGGTCCCATGTGTCTAAGAGACTAGTTATAATGAACATAATGAATATTGGCATGTAGATTGCATAAAAATCAGTCACATTACTTTCATGAATTTGTCCAAATCTATGTCTAAAGTCTGGTAATAGTGGATAAATAAACATAAGTAGGGTAATGATAGGTTTTCGTCGAAGAAAAAATAATTTTAAGATTCTGCTTTTTTTGAATTGTAAGATTTCTCAAATATAAATTAATAAATTAACGATGATTACGAGAAAGATCCGGTATCTATATTCTACGATAGATTCTCGTAAGTTGGATAATTGCTGTATATTAAAATTTTGAGAAACTAAATAAATAGGGTATCATATGAGGAGAATTACAGTTGCTGCAATTAATAAAGAGGAGTTGGTTTTGTTTTGCATAATTTGTAAAATTTGATAATGAATTTAAATTATTAAATTTTTTATTTTGTTTAAATCTGTTTTATGATCTCAATTGTATTTCTCAAATTTTGGCCAAACATCCATTGCGTCGTTTGGAAAACGTGGGATTAAGTGGAAATGTAAATGGGGAATAGATTGTTGAGCATCTTTTCCATTTGCATTTAATAAATTTATTCAAGTAGCTCATAATCCGTGTTTATATTTTATTGAAAGACTTTTCATAAATAGAATAAAATTTTGTAAATATTCATCATCTATATCAAAAATATTCTCAAAATGCTTTTTAGGTATGATAAGAGTATGTCAGAAACATTCCATATCTTTTGGAAGTATTGCAATAGCATATTCATTTTCATCTATTATAAATGAAGGAATGTTATGTCTATTAATTTCACAGAATATACAATTTTTCATTTATTTATTAATCAAAGTAAAAAAATGTTTTTAAATAATTATTTTTATTTGATATTCATTCATTAAAGTTCTTTATGTTATAACTGTTTCATAAAACTTTTATAAATCTATCTTGATTCTTTTTTATTATATTATATCCTTCTAAAAAATCATTACTGTTGCTATTGCAATTAAAAGAGTTTGATCATTGTAAAGTTATTTCTTTATATAACAATTTTCTAATATTTAAATCTGCCAGATAATTTTCCTTAAATACTCATAATCAAATAATCATTCACTTTTTCTTTGTAGAATTGATGGCAAAATTAATAGTATCTGGTTGAGATCCTCAGACACATTCAAATACAACATCAAAATAATCACTCATATCTTCTTTATTAAAAAAGTCTAAGCATTGGAATCATTGCATAGTAAAATAAGATTCTTTTTCTTTTTTACAAATTATGGTAATTTGATGTATGGATAATATTTTTAATGTAATTCCTAATAATAATGCTATTGATCAACTTCATATAATGGCAATTTTTAAATGAGTTCCTTTGTTAAACTTTTTTTTCATTAGCTTTAGAGCGTGAAGTATTACGGCTTCTCAATCTAGTAAAATTCATAATTTAGATTCAAAATCACTTTTTAAAAAATAGACATTTTTTTGTGGGGCTATGATAAATTCGGAAAATCATCAATCTAAATCTTTTCATAATGAGTGAATTCTTTCACAAAATTGAGAACTTGTATGTTTACAATAATCGCATTTTCAACATGTGATTATTGGATTTACAGCTACAGTTTTTCAAATGTCATTGAAATTTTTGGATTGAATAATCTCTCATACTATTTCATGTCACAAAATGTTTTGTTGAATAAAATTTTCATCATTTATTTTATGTAAATCACTTCAACAAAGTCATGCATATTTCATTTTTATCAATACTTCTCATTTATTTATATCTCTGATATTTTTCTCTTTTATTGTTATTATACTATTCTTAATCTCTATATATTTCATCTCTTAATAAATGGAATAAAAAAAGAAAAATCATTGCCTCAAAAAATATAGTTTTTATTGTCTCAAAATAAAGAAGAATAGTAATCAGCGTAATTTATATTTATGCATCATAATCATGCATTAAGTGCTGATTGTATTCATGGAATTGAATCTTCAAATACAACTCATTTATCAAACTCTCTTCATTTTAACAGAGAAAATGTTTTTAGATATATTTCTCATGATGGTTTTCATTGCTTAACATCTTCTGCTGTAACAATTACATCAAAGAATTTTAATATTCATATTTTATTTATAATAGTGTAAGTGAATTCATGAATGGTGGATGTTGCAAGTCATATACTATATTCATTTTCTTTTAATGCCGATAAGAATTCAATGATTCCATTATTCATATAGTTTGATAAATTTAAATCATGTAGAAATTTTTTTTTGTGAGTATGTATAGTATTTCATATTTTTTCCTTATATAGTTCTATATTATGCATATTAATATAATTAAAAAAATCTTTTATTCATTCTGAAAATTTTTTTCATTGAAAAATCTTTTTATATTCATTATGATTTAAATTGTAATGCAAGATTTCCATTATTGCTAATTGATAAGACTTGTAATTAATTTCTTCAGAATTTATTATTACTCAATCCATATCAAAAATATAAATATCTTTATTTTGAAAAAATCTATTTAGTTCTTTATTACTTATGATATCTAAATTTTCATCATGTAGCATTTATAAAATTTTCTAATAAAATCAGAGGTTGATTATTTTTTATAGATGATAAACATTGTTGAAATCCTTCATTAAAACTGTTTACAATATTTGATGCTAATAATAATTCTGCTGCATTTAATGCAATAATATAATTTTTGTAGATATCTCAAGAATTTGAAATTGCTTGAATAAAATTTTTCATGTTTTCTTGTTTGTTTTTTCATTGTTGAATTATTTTTTTATCATTTGATGTAATTCATAAATCATCAAAAAATCTTTTTTTATTGATATAATTTATTTGTTTTTTATGATGTCTAATTATATTGGTATTTCATATTCAGGATATTTCATCTATAAAATGTATATTGTCTACATTTGATGATACAACAGAAAATGATCATATATTGTAATGAATTAGGAGTTCTTTTGATATTTCAATATTTTTTCATGATAATCAATACACAATTCAACTTAATTGTATTGGACTAGTAAGAGCAGGTAATATATATGATAGCGCATGTGGTACGTAAAATATTCATCAATATGTTTTATCAAATTTTGGTATACAATTTTCAATCGAAAAAAATCAAAAGTTGAGAGTGTTTATTATCTCTATCATTTTGTTATTTCAAATATTCAGATCTGCACCAAATAATCACAAAATATCTCTAGATCCTGTAAGTGCTGATGTTGCGGAGGATCATATTTTTGCGACAGATGCTCAGCAGGTTGCCGCAACTAGACTGGCACATGTTGATATATTAAATGTTTTTAACCCCTTTTTACCACTTCATACAATTGATATTACATTTTTATTAATATCTAATTTGTCCGAGTAAAAATTTTTTCATTCAAATTTAGCAATTGCATTAATCATTGAAATTATTTCAGATGGAGTTACTCAATTATGATACAATCATGTCAAAAAAGAAACGAGCAGTCAAGTACGTTTTTTATTATTTTTAGTTGAAAGAATATCAAATAAAGCGGAAAAACACAATTCATCTCATACATTTTTCTTTGCATTTATAATGTGCAAAGCTTCTAAGTAAGATGTTTGCTTATTCATTATTTATCCCACATCGATAAAATACTTATTAAATAATCAGCAAATTCTTTTTTATGTAATTCTCGTTTAGCTCATTTATTAGCACAATCATTGTATAGCTCCCTATACTCATTTAAATTATAATTTCAAGCTCAAGTCATCATTTGATATATAACATTGTCTTCTGGAGCTTTGTAAAATCATTCTCAATGCATAATTTTATCGTATATTTCTTCTTTAGTAGAATCAGCATTTATGCTAGAATTTGGAAAACTTTTTGATTGTTTGGGGTAATTATTAAATCATTTTATTATTGGTGTATATATGGCAGAAATGGATAAATCTTTATTAAAATACGAATCTTGTCAGTTCGATTTTATATTCTCAAGTGTTTGTTGTCAGAATTTTACATATTGGTGTTCATCGACTCATAACATAACAGATACATTATTATATTTGTTTCAAAATAAATAGTCTTTTCATAGTCATAAATCTAAGAAATCTGCTATCATTAATGATAATGAAGTCCTTCTTCTGTATGACATTGGGCCGTCTACTTTACCATTTTTTGTGTAAAAATCATGTAAATCTTCCTCAGCTTTTTCAAACATTCAATCCTTCATATAGGATCAAGCTAAATAACTGGTACGCAAAACATCAATAGTATTGATTTGATCTCTTATCACTCTTCCTTCTCAATTCTTATATCATAATTTTTCCATGAAATTTTTATATCTTTCGGTGTATTCTAAGACTTTTTTTAATTCTACGTTTTTCCCACAATATGCATCTAAATCTCATAAAACAATTTGTGTATCTATGCCTCATTTATTAATTCTTAGAATTCTCATCAATTGAGATACAGTTCAAATGTGAGGACTTCAAGACATTCAGAATCAGGTTGTAACTATTGATTTCTCTCATTTTTCTTTTAATTTCATAAAATCATCCATTCATTTATGACATAGAAATTTTAATTGTAGTTCCTCAGATTTTATATCTCATATATCAAAATCAAAATATCAAAATTCGAATGGATTATATCAATTTAATTCCATTAAATTTTCATAATATGATTTATCAAATTGCATATTTTATATATTTACCTTAATAAATTTTCTTTTTCATATTTTTATGATGGCTCTATTTTCTATTATACTTCATATTGTGTTCAAAATGTTATCCTTATTAACCTTGATTTGTGTATTATCAGGCATTATGATTGAAATTCCATTTCATTCTGCTATTCTTCTTATTTCACTATTGCTCATGCCAAAATGTTTATTTATAATGTTTATTATTGAAGAGTTATTTTCTGTATTTATTTCATCCATTTCAATATTTCGATAATCTTTTTCTTTACTGAATGCTTTATCAAAATCTATTTCTGCTTGTTTTGCAGCATTGTCATCATGAATAATTGATATAAAAATTTTTGCTAAACCTTTTTTTACGTTCATTGGATTTAGTCATCAATCTTTCATTTTTTTATCTATGATATTTCGTTCGTCTTCTGTGATGTCAGTTAAAGATTTATAATAAACTTCTAATAAATTGTCGGGTATTGACATAACTTTTCCGAAGATTTCATTTGGATTGTCATTCAATGCTATATAATTATTCAGGCTTTTTGACATTTTTAGTCATCCTCATGATATTCATTCTAAAATATCTGTAGAAATTATAGTTTCAGATTCCTGTCAATTTACTTCCATTAGATTTCTACACATTTGCATATTCAAAAGCTGATCTTTTCCTCATAATTCTATGTCACATCATTCTCAATCTTTCAAACTTACGGAGTCCATTCACATAACAATTGGATATATTAATTCAGCCATAGTTAATCATTGATTATTTTCTAATCTTTTTCTGAAATCATCTCTTTGTAATACGGTTGATGCTTTTACTTTTGACAAAATTCAAATTAATTCATCTAGAGTTTTATTTTTTAGCCATGTGCTATTATATGAAATGTTCGCTTTTTCCATATCAAAAAATGGAGATATTTGCTCTTTGTAGGTTGATAGATTTTTCTGAATATCTTCATCAGTTAACGGAGGTCTTTCTTTTGATCTTCAAGTCGGATCTCATATTTTTGCTGTAAAATCTCATATGATTAATGAAACTTTATGTCACATTCTCTGTAATCTGTTTAGCATTATCATTGGTACAGCATGTCACATATGTATATTTGCTCATGTTGGATCAATTCAAAATTTTATTACTAGGGGTTTTCATGAAATTTTTGAATCTTTAAGTTTTTTTAATAAATTTTCTTCAGGAATTATTGTAAGTGCTTTTTCTTTTAAAAAAGAAAATTGCTGTTCTCAAGATAGATTTCATAAATCAGTATTATATCTTTTTGTTAATGTAAGACATAATTTATCAATATCTATATTATCGTTTAGAATGTCAGCTAAATCATTTCAATATACTTGGTTATTGAAGTATATTTTTTTTTCTTTTATTTTTCCATTTTCTGGCATCTTATTGTATGTTTCCATATGGTATATTATTTTATAAAATAAAAATCTATATTATAGATATAGTTTTATCTATAAAAGTCAATACTTATTTATGAATTTAATATTTATGGAAATAGGAATTCTGCTTATAAAAGCAGGTATCTTGTTAATATAATAGGAAAAATGAAAATTTATTTTATTCCACATTGTAGAAATTCAGCATTTCTTTGGTAAGTTTGGCTTTGTAGTCAATGTTATATTTTTTACAATCTTGAATTATGTCTTTCGCTTCTTTTTTCATTTGAGAAATTTCTTCATGTTCTACTGCTTGAGGACTTCTTTTGTATAAATTATAAAATCTTATTAATTGATTTATTCAATTGTTAGTAAGTTTAATTGCTTCTTGTTTGTTCTCAGCAGATCTTTTGTCAGCTTCAGCAGATCTTTTATCAGCTTCAGCAGATCTTTTGTCAGCTTCAGCAGATCTTTGATTTGTATACGCAATATATCAATTTCTAAATCTTTTTCAGCATTCCTCTATTTGCTCTATAGCATCACCATATTCATTTAATCTATTATCATCACCATCGGATCAGTCGTATAAGTATTTGCTAGATATTTCCTTATAAATATGTGTTCGTATGAATAGTAATTGATTTTCTTTGGAGATTCACCAATTTTTTTGTAATTCTTTTACGATAAAATCTTCAATAAATTTGGCAGAACCTTTATCTTGCATTACTTTATTGATGGAAATTATATTTTCTAATTTCTGAGCATAAGGACTTGGTAAACTAACCCCAGTCTTCATTTTTATGTTGTTGATTATATTAGAATTTGATACTGCTTCTACATTCTGTTGGTTGTTATTAATTATTTCATTAGCTTTCATTTCAGAGGGATTAGCTAAACTTAGTATTGTAGATAATGCAAAAATATAAGGCAGTTTCCCAAATTTCTTTGATTTTCCTTGTTGTGAATTGCTTTTATCTAAATTGCTTTTATCTAAATTGTCTATATTATTCATGTGTGATATTTAGATATATAAAAATCTACTATATATTTATAATAAAATGTCAAAAAATCAAGCAAAAAATTTGCTTTTTTGAAATAATTATGATATAATTGAAGAGTAGTTTAGATTTATGAAAATATGAATAATGCCACCTGAATTTCATGGAAAATCACCAGAAATAAATATATCAGAAATTCCTAAGGTAGAGGGTAGTGGTTTTCTTGAAATTGATAATTTCTTGGAGGAAGAAAAGGTGAAAAATAATAAAAAGAATATAATAAATGTATTGAATAAGAGCGGGAATGAATATCTAAAAGAGTGATTAAAAAGTTTTATACTAACAGAAAAAAATATAGTTAAGATATGAGCTTTTAAATTAAAATTATCTCAGGCTACAGATGAAAATTCAATAGAAGATATAATAAGAAGATTTATTCCCGAGTGATATAAGATTTGAGATAAAAAGGTTGAAAAAAATCCAGAAAAAGAAAGAACTGTAGAAAATAGTTGAAATCTGGGGGATATGTTTTTACAGACAGAAGAAAAAGAAGTAAAAGCAGGAGAAAAAGAATTAAAAGCAGGAGAAAAAGAATTAAAGGATATTAAAGAGAAACAAGAGAATGTGGAAAAATCAAATAAAGAAATTATAAGAGAAAAATTGATTCAAACTTGTGAATATCGTGAAAGATTATTGTGAAGTCGTCCTGATGTAGATGAGAAAACTAAAAAACAAAGAGATGAAATCAAGAAAAATTTACCAGTGGAAACAAAAAAACAACTTGAAGAAAAAGGTTACGATGAAAATTTTGTTAATGATTATATCTTACTTAGAGTTACTCTAAATGAGGTAAAGAAGGATTCAAGTTTTGATAAAGCGGTAGTTGAACAGTTTGGTAAACAAGTAAATGAATTAAGCACGTTAGATATTTTCTTAAAGAAAATAGATAATGCATGTAATATCCCTGATCTAAATTTAGATACTTTTTCTAAAGATAATATAAGACAAACTAGAACTGAGTTATTTCATGAAAAAGTTTGAAATGATAGTTTAAGAATAGCTAGAGATGTTAATATAAAATCTCGTGAATATCCAGAATGATTCTTTGATATGGAGAATGATGAGATTATCGCTCAATATGGAAAGTTTTTACCTAATGAATACAAACGATTATTAGAAGATTACAATAGACAAATTGGACAAAATCATCAAGAAGAATATAAACAATCCGAAGAATATAAGACGCTATTGTTTGTGTCTACTGAAATAAAAGAAAAAATGGATAAAGATGCAAAAAAAATGCTGGAAGAACTTTGTATTATTTCTCAGATTAAATGAATGTATATGTGTATGAGAGAATGAGATAATTTTGATTTGAATAAATCGAGAGAAATTAGAATTGATGAAGAATGAGCTATGATACTTGATGGTCATATAGATGGAATAGATTTTTCTATTCGTCAGGATATAAATAATCCACAGACAAAATTGCAAACTTCTCAGAAATTGGCTAAAGATGGAAATGCTTTTGTAATTGGTTGAAAAGATAAATTTCAGGATTCTAATTTTATATTACCAAGTCAGAATGAGATTTTCAATTTTATCACGGGAATAGTACAGTCAGACTCAATTCAGCCTTTAGAAGATTTTGATAGTCCTGAAGATTATCTTGAATACCTTCAGACGACTATTATGTGAAATATGGAAGAAAAATACGAGGATACAGAATATGTTCACAATTATATGAAGGAGCAGGTAAAATGAGAAAAAATTGTAAATAATGTTCTATGATTTCTTGGTAAAATAGATTCAAATATTATTGATGGAGACTCAGGTAAAAATATCACTCAGGGAAGTAATAAAGATTTGTATAATTTTATGAAAATTCTGAAATTTAATATCGATAATTCTATAGATTTAGGTGAAATCAATAAATTTAGTCGATGTATTAATGAAATTGAAACGATTATAGATAATTATAAAAGTAGTGGTGAAAGTAATGGAATATATTCTGATGGTATTTCAAAATATTTGGAAAATAATGTATGGATAGATTGAACACCAGAAGAAAGATTAAAACTTATTTTTGGATTATTTAATCATTTTAATGAAAATTCTAGTGATAATACGAGGGTAGCTTATGAATGAAATGATGGAATCCAGACGAAAATGATTATAAATGACTTATATATACAACTACATGATAAACCTAAAAAAAAGCAAGAAGAGCAACATGAACAACAAAATAAAGAAGAGGAGACTAATATGGCATATGAAAATTTAATGGTAGCGTACGACCAAACTGAGAGTATGGCATAATTATTCTAATTCTTCAAGAACTTCTTCTATATCATTATTTTCTACAGTTTCAGAAGCTGCTCTCAATTCAGCTTTTTTATGTTCATTCATAATGGTAAATAACCACCAAAAAGTTATCAGCATTAAAGCGAGTAATAATGCGATATCTTTCAACAACTTAGTTTTTGCTTTCGCTTTTCTGAGAACTTTTTTTTCTTCTGGAGTTTCTGCAATTTGATGTTTCCGTTTGTAGACTTTATATTCTTCAAGTATAATCTGTAAAACCTCTTCAGGTGTGCGTTCACTTGTATCGATTACTAAATTATAATTGTTTGGATTCCATAAATCCACATTATATAATTTCATATAACGAGTTTCATCACTGGAATTTCTTTCTTTTACTTCATTTATCGCATGCTTTTTTGTTGTTTGTTTGTCTGTATCTCTTTTAGCTTTAAAAATTCTTTCTCCTGCTACTTCTTCATCCACATCTAATAAAATTTTAAAAGCTTTAGGCTGAGCGTAAAATCATAGACGAGAATCCAAAATTATATTATCGGTTAATTTCAGACTTTTTTGATATTCTTCATACTTCAAATCAAATTCTGCGGATTTTTCAGGATCGTCTCACATTTTGTTGAATTCAATTATATTTATTCACATTTCTGCTGCTAATTTTCTTTTCATATCTCAGATTGAAATGATTTCATATCACAATTCTTTTGCCAAAAGTTTAGAAACTGTACCTTTTCCACTTCAGGCTTTTCATCACATAGTTATCAGCATTGTTTGATTTTTATAAATGTAAAAATTATCAAATAATTGGAGTTTTTGTGGCTACAAAAAATGAAGAACGAGATATTTTTTCACTATTTGTAAATTCTCCATTTCAATCTATAAATGTATTTATTTTCGTGGTTAATCCAGAAAAAATAGCCAGACTTTCCAATTCTTTCAATGAGAAAAAGTGATAAAATCTTTCATATGTTTTTCCAGTTGTATTATCAGTTCGAGGTACCATTAAATCACGAGCTTGATTGCTTTTTAGTTTTAATCGTGATTTTAGGCGAGCTTTCATTACGATTTTCCAATTCTTTTTTACAAACCAATCAGATAATGACCAGTTAGTCATCAATAACATTCCATCATAATCCAATAAACGATAGAAATTTTTCATCAGGAACGAACGTTCTTTAGCTGTTGGAATGTGCTGAAAACTTGAAGTTCAAACTATCAAATCAAAAGATTCTTGCTCAAAATTTTTAACTAATTTAGTGATATCTCATTGAAAAAAAGTCAGATTTGGATTTGCAATGCTAGCATAGGAGAGTAATTCGTCAGACAAATCAATTCATACATAGTCAAATTGTCCAGAAAAATTCTGATTTAACAATGTTGCAAATCTTCCACTTCCACATCCAAATTCCAACACACGGATTTTTTTTCATCCTTCGAATAGGGGACTAATCGCATCCAGAATCGCTTTTTCTTCAGGCCAAAACTTTTTACGAGTTTCTGCATATTTTTTCGCTTCAGAATTGTAGAATGACTGTAAATCTTGCTTAATTTCTTGATTACCAAAAAAATCGTTATTCTTCTTCGGTTGAATAACTTTTTCAGACTTTTTCTTGTTTTTAATTTTTAATTCTGATACTTTCTTTGAAGAGAATTCAGATTTTTTTTTCATTCGTTCGCAAGACATTAAAAAATCTGATTTTAGAATATTTTTTCTATAATAAATTGCAAGTATTCTAAAACTATGTTTAACACATGTTGACATTTTATATAACAATATTTATAATCTTATTAAGAAAAATAAAAAAATAATCAAAACAATAACAGAAACTATGGTTACAGCTTTATTATTTATTCACGAAAAAATGGAGCAAATGGAGGAAATCCAAGACTCGGTTACAGAGCAGAATTGCTTTGATAAGTTGGTTGAATATTTCCAAGTTTGTCGTGAAATTGGTAGGAAAGAGTCTCTAATTCTTAATGCAAATTGGAGTAGTATCATGGGGGAAATAATGCCTCTGTTCTTATTAAATTTACCTTATTGTATGCTCGAAGCTTGTGATTGTAATGTTAAAGAAAATTGTATAGATGATGTATTTCTAGGATGTAAAGCGGAATCTCAGAAATATATACAAAGTTTCATGGATGAAACTGAGTGTAAACCGATGATTTTTACCTATCAAGATATTCCCAGTAAAGAATCTATTACAATTTATGACAATGGAATTAATAGAACACTTGCTTACATCGAAAATGAAGAAAATCCCGAAATTATTGATAGAATGAAAGATTTGATATGTAACCAATTCTTTCGTGATCAAAGAGAAACATTGGAAGATATACGTGGAGATGAAGAGGAAATCTATTATGAGATGATTGAAACTTTCAATAGCAATGCAATGGTAAATTAGTCTACAATTTATGCGGTTTAGTGTTGTACTTTACCGCATTTTTGTTTTGAAAATTTTAAGCTTTCCTTGAATTTCTGTGTGTAAACATTATTTTATAACCAGTAATTTTATTCTTACATTCAGATTAATGCAACAAAAGAAATTCTATGTAACTACACCAATTTACTACGCAAACGGATTGCCTCATATCTGACACGCAAACAGTTCTTTCATCGCAGACTTATATGCTAGACGATATAGACTGATGTGATATGAAGTTAAATTTTCTACGTGAGTAGATGAAAATGGTCAAAAAATGGTAGAAAAAGCTGAATCTGAATGAAAAGATGTAAAAACATTCTTGGATGAAATTGCTGCATGATCAGTTGAAATATGGAAAGAATTACAGATTTCTTACACAGACTTTATCAGAACTACTTCAGAGGATCATAAAGAATTCGTTCAAAAAATGCTGAATATAGTTCATGACCAGTCTGAATCTGTATCAGATGAATCAAATAAAGATATTTATCTCTGATCATATGAATGACTATACTGTACATGATGTGAATCATTCAAAAATGAAAGAGATTTAACACCTGATGGATTATGTCCAGATCATCTAACTAAACCTGAAAAAGTATCAGAAACCAACTTATTTTTCAATCTAAAAAAATATTCAGATTTGTTTGAAAAATTATGGGCTGAAAATCCTACATTCGTAGAACCAGGAACTAGATTCAACGAAGTAAAAGCTTTCGTAAAATCAGGTTTAGAAAATTTCTCAATTTCCAGAGAAAATAAGCATAATGGAATCGGAATTCCTTTACCTTGGGATCCAGAACAGGTTACTTATGTATGGTTTGATGCATTATTCAATTATATCACAGTTTGTTATAGGAACGGAGAAAATGGAAAATTCTGGGATGATGATACATATATTTTGCATATTTTGTGAAAAGATATCGTAAAATTCCATGCAACTTACTGGCCAGCAATGCTAGAGGCCACATGAAATCGTTTTCCAGACCAGGAATTTGTGACATGATATCTAACAGTGGATGGTCAGAAAATGAGTAAATCACTTGGAAATGTAGTAGATCCAATTCAAGTTTCTCGTGATTATGATAGAGATGCTTTGGTATTCTATCTATTAAATGATGTGCCATTAGGTTCAGATTGAGATTTTTCTTGGGAGAGATTCAATTGAACATGGGAAAAAATTCTGATTTGATGATGGGGAAATCTCGTAAATAGAGTTTCAAATCTATGAAAAAAATATTGAATCACTGAGTGAAAATTTGACCAAGATAGATGGAATAGTTTCAAAGAAGGACTTTCAGAGTTTTCTTTACTTTCAATTGTAGCAGGAGAGTGGGATAATGAAACAATGGAAAAAGCTTATCTTGAAAATGCAAATACTAAAGCTTTTGTAGAAGATTGGTATCGCTTAGTGCAGGCTGCTAACGAATATATTTCAAAGGCTGAGCCATGGAAAAAATATAAAGAAGAATTCACGAAGCAGGAGGCTCTCAATGATTTATCATTTTTACTTTGGGTTATTAAACAGCTTGGATTAGTGGCTGCACCATTATTGATTAATTGATTTGCTCATTTGCAGAATATTTTATGAAATGCAGAAATTCAGGCGATAGATACATCCAAAAATGAAAAATCTGATTTCAAATCGATATTTGATGCTAAATCATATCCAGTAAATCTAAATCCAGAAATAATGTATCAAAGAAAAGAACAAAATTAATTTAATGTTTTTTTATGAATGAAAAAGCGACTATGAACCTCGTGAATTATCGTCATTATATTATGCATATATCTTTTTGTATTTCATGATAATAAATGAAACGAAAGCTTACTTAATCAAGAAGAGAAAGTTAATTATTCTGAATATATAGATTTATCTACATCTGAAATAAAAACTCCAATAATCCAAAAAGCACTTTCAGATAATTGAATTTTGAAAACATGAAATAATTTATATTACAATAGAGATTTAGATAAAATTACCAAATTAGCAATTGAACTTCCAAAGAATTCTGTAAAAGAATTAGACCTTTCAGAATTGAAATATTTAAGGAACCTTAAAAGTTTGAATATATATTGAAAATATGAGTTTATACAAACTCAGGAATGAAGCCGGGAGAGTGTGTGAAGTGTTGCTCGAGATTGGTATTTAGATATTACTTGATTGGAAAATCTATCGTGACTAACTACATTGCAGATGCATGATTTTCCATTAAAAACACTCGATTGAGAAAAACTTCCACCGAATCTAAAAACATTTGATTTTTCAGCTATGTGACTAGAAAATCTAGTAAATGATTGTGAAATGGTAAAAATTCCAAATTTAAGTGTTATGATTGATTGAAAATTGTATCACAGTAGTCAATGTAGTAAATAATTATTTCATTAATCCATACAAAAGTATTGAATCTTGATTTACATTAGATTGTAGGTATTTTTTCATTTGAATTCGACGTTCAGCTTGTTCATAATCTCATTTTTCACTACAATATGCAATCCATCATTCCAAGAAATCGTTTAATAATCATTGTTCTGAAATAGCTTTTAATGCTTGATATAATTCTCACTTTGGTTTGCTATCAGATAGTAATCATGTAGTCAGCTTTTTTAGATTTTCTCCCAAGTCTTCATTATTCTGTACCTTTTCTGCGATATTTTTAAAAAATCATGGTTTTCACATCGCCATAGCAATCATTACGGTTTGGAGTTGTTTATCATTCACAAAAATCTGATTTTCATTTGCGAACTTCTGCATTTCTTCATTATTCAATGTATTGAATGGAATAGTTATACAACGTGAACGAATTGTATCCAAAACCATGGAAATATGCGGTACTGTTGCAATTATAAATCTACCAGCAAGAGGTTCCTCCGCAGATTTCAAGAATGCATTTATGGCACTATTGGACATTCTCTGAATATTTTCAATCAAGAGAAATCTTTTTCACGAAAAACTTGAATTCAAAAGCCATTCGCTCATTTCTCTTACTCCGTAATTTTCATGCTGAGTTTCGTCAGGAAACTGAATATATCTCTTATCATCTTTAACTTCAACTGGGATGGTATGAAATTTCCCAGTAAAAGGTTCAAAATCTTGAACGAATAAACAATCACTATACATATATGGTCACAAAATTTCTTCAATTATTGCTTTTGCATGTGAGATTTTTCAGATTCAATTTGGTCAAGCAAGCAAAAAAAACTGAGTTCATTTTCAGGTTTCTATTACATTGTTAATGTATTTCCTTAATGTCTGTGAGGCTTGTTCGTTTCAGATAATCATAAAATCAATCTAATTTATAAATCTGATTAAAATTTTATTTTTTCGTTTACAGTTTTCAAATTATTTTTATTTTATGTGTTTGTGTGTCATTCAGAGGAGGAATAGAATGACGACGAAGAATCCACAGGTTTCAAACCTCTCCTAAATCCTCTCCTCACAGAGAGGACTTACAAGACCAGTGGTCTTTTCTGGATTCTTCGCTGTCGCTCAGAATGACAAAATTATCATTTCTTGCTAAACTTTTTACCTAAATATTCAATCAATAAAACGATTCCAATTCAAGCTAAGAAGCAAATTATAGCTCATAAAATTTGATTGTCTCCATTATATTGATTTGGTAAAACATTTTTGGCAGTTCATAAATTATCATCTAGAGCCTCTTTCCATGGCCAGATTTTATTCAAAGAACCAAGCATAAATCCAGTTAATGAGGCCAGAGTTATCATTTTATAATGTTTAAATAACCAAGAAAGGACATTTGAAAATAGTACAATTCAGATTACTGCTCATGCTCAGAAAATACATAATGTGGCGATGTCGAAATTTTTTACAGCCAGCATTATAGTTTCATACATTCATAGTAATACGAGCATGAAGCTACCAGAAATTCCAGGTAAAATCATTGCGCAAATTGCTATAGCTCCACAAATGAAAGTCCACCGCCAAGTAGAAGTGATGGAAAGGGGAGTATTAGTTGGAGCAGTTATGAAAAAAGCTAAAATTCAGAAAATTATCAAACATAAAACAGTTTTCCAATTCCATTTCACTTGTTTTCCTAGGAATACAGCAGAAATCAGAATCAATCCAACGAAAAATGACCAGATTAATATTGGATAATTTTCCATAGCACTTGTTATTATGTTTGCGAAAAGCACTATGCTGGTTCAGATTCAAAGAATTAAGCATAATAAAAAGTTTCCATCGATATTTTTCCAGAAAGTTTTCCATTTTCATGTGAAAAATAATTTCAAATTTGGAACTACATTTTTGATAGCTTGAATTAGTCTTTCATAGATTCCAGTAATCACAGCAATTGTTCATCAGCTCACTCATGGAATTACATCACAGGCTCACATTAGCATACCTTTTAGATATATCAGAATTTTACCTCGTATTTTATTCATTTTTGTATCATTAAATCATAAAATTAACGATGATTACAATACGGTAATTCTGACTAAAATCAATTGATATTAAATTATTCACAATTTATTCCATATTTTTCATATTTCTAAAAAATATGCTATAATCGTAATGAGCTCATTACAAGATAAAAAAACAGACTAAAATTTGCAAAAATTTCCAATTATGGATATAATTAACATAGATTTTATAGTTTAAAAATAATTATAGAATGTCTAAAAAACAAGAAGCTTTGGATAAAGCTAAACAATCATGAAAAAAAGCGATTGAATGATGAAAAGAATTATGAAAATGAACTGTTCAAGTGGTTTGATGAACATCGTGAGCATTATGATATACATTATTATCTGGTTGAGAAAAAGTAGTTTCAAAAGTATCAGAATTTGGAGAAAAAACTGAATGATTAAGTTCTGCAGAAATAAGGAGTCGTATAAACAAATCAGTATGATATAATAAAAAGGCTAAAATACATATAACTAAAGCATGAAAGTTTGGTAAAGCAGCGGTTAAGTGAGTATGAAATGTTTTGAAATGATGAGCAAAAACTTTGTGATACGGAGTAAAGGCTGGTTATTATACGATTGATGCATGAGATAAGGCTATTTGAGAACAGATAGAAAAAAAACAATTTAAAAAATGAAAGAAAGCTTGAGTAATATCGAGTTTCTTCAGAGATAATATTTTAAAATTGTTGATTGCTTCATGAACTGCAGGTTATGGATGATATGAATGAGCAAAATATTATATGGATCAGAATCAAGATGGAAAAGAAGTAGTTATAAATATGGAAACTGAATGAAATTCAGATGATACGTTGATGATTTCTACTTGAGAATATAGTCATTTGAATTGAAAAAAAATTACAACGAGTGCACCATTAACTCGTCGATATCTTTGATGAGATTTAGAGAACTCTGGAGATCTAGTTATATGAGATACTCTTACATTAAATCCTGCAAATTCTTTACATAATTTGTGGACTAAAAAGATTCAGAAATATGGTCAGTTTACTAATGATATATCTAAATTAGATAGTATTGATGCATCATGAATGACTTCAGAAGAAATTGAAAATTTTAGATTTAGATATCCAATAGATGCAACATATTTGTTTGTAGTTAAACCTTATGTGGATTGAAAAGAGACTAAAGATACAATGTCATTGGAACAATTTATTCAAAAAACAAATCATATTGTGGAAGAACTTAAGTCGGATACTAAAGATTATGAAGGATGACTTACTTGAGATAAAAAAGATTTGTTTGATGCAATAAGAAAGGATATAGATTGAAAGTCTATTGTTGCTTATGCTATGACAGAATTATGTGAAAATAAAAAAAATGGAGAAACAAATAAAGAGCTGCTTGATCTTTTGCTTAGAAATGCAGGAGTTAATTTTTTGTCAAATGTCCCAGCTGTTTATGATTGAAAAACATCATATTGATTGTATCAGTTTACTGAATATGCATTATATGATCGTGATTGAGAAAAAAGATGAGCTAGTGTGGTCAATAAGGTACTTCCAAAAGAAAAGAAAATATCGTGATCAGTTATTGATTTAAGAACATGGGAAGATCAGACTAAAGCCGCTTATATGTTTGCTTTGTATAATATTAATACAGCGATAAAGAAATTGTCAGATAAGCAGGCAAAGGATTTATTATCATATAAGAGAGTGCATAGAGAAAGTTTCAAAGATAATATGACTCAATTGATTGCAATGTGTCATCATATGCCTGCAGCATGAATTTCACTTAAGAAGTGGCATGAAGATAAGCACAAAAATGATATCTTTAACTATGGAGGTACACATACCAAACCATATTGAGAGGCTTCGAAGGCTAATTACGAATCTTTGAAGAAATAATTTCATTTTCATAAAATTATTGATTTTTGTAGATTGATAAATATATTTTATGAAAACAAAATCTTAAAGCTTATGGAAATAAAAATAGATCAAACGAAACAAGTTGAGGCAATTGTAAAATTCAATAGGCCTCTATACTGCAACGAAATTTCAGATTTATTAGGAAATGCAGTTGTTGAATGTAATAGGATTCTTAGTAGAGAGAGGAAAAAAATTCCATTCTTAAAAAGAATCTTCACTTCTTCCGATGTATATCTTTTAAATAGCGATATGCATCACTACTTCTCTCATGATGGGATAGTACCAATGCAACGAGGAGGACCTTATTTATTAAATTCGGAGGAATTCCCTGATGCAAAGTATGAAACAAGGTATTTATTGTCTATTATTGGGCTAAGAAATGCTCACCTTTATTTCAATGTGATACCTGGGTCTGCTAGAGAACATCAGTTTGGAACGGAGATGTCTGAAAACGATACAGTTTGTTACATTACAATTAAGGCAAATTTGAGGAGTAATCTTCATTGGAAGCAAGAACAGGCAAAATTCCTAGAATTACTAGTTCCTATCATTGAGAAAATGAATCAGAAAATGAAATGAGGCCACCGAATCGGTGACCTCTTTTTTAATATATTAAGTTTTAAATTTTATCTTTTAACTCAACAAATTTTTCCTGAAGAGTAGGAGAGTCTGCTTTTTCAATTTCTTCTTGTAAAACTTTTGAAAGATTGGCGATATATCAATCATCAAATCCTATTTTTCAAATTGTGAAATCATCAATCTTTTCTGGAATTTTAAGTCCAAGAGATTCGTCAAATTTTTTCAAGAACTTTAATTTTTCTTCAGATTTTTCTATTACGTTACGATTTTCAATAATATCATCCAGCTGATATTCATGTAATGCACAGATATCCAAAGTCTGAGCTGCAATATTTCTTGGAGCATTTTTATCCAAATTATAGTCAGGAACTGGATCAAGTTTGGCATAATCTGATTCAATTCAGATTTCTTTATCTTGATAAATCTGAGCAGCAGCTGTAGTTAATTTTCCAGATTCTGGAGTCAATCCACAGACTAAAATCAGCTTTTTACTTGTTGGAATATGGTCGTCATTTCCAAATCAGTCTTCACTTAATAGGCGAGACATTGCGGTTTCGTATGCTCTGACTTTATATTTTTCCCAGACCCTGTATCCTTGCTTCTGAAAGTATGTTTCAAATCCAAAAATCAAATCGTACATATTTTCAACGTCAATTCCATTGATAACTACATGAGGTTTTGTTCAATATTGGTTTTCAATCTTTTTTAAGTATATCATTAAGAAATCTTTAAATTCTTTTCCACCTGGCCATTCTTTATCTTCATCTAAAATATCTTCAGCTCTTACACAAAAGAAAATCTCCATTTCATATTTGAAATGGGAGAAAACTCTTTTCCATAAATCAGTAGGAAATCCGTTGATAATGCGAGAAAAAGCTGACTGATCAATACAGTTTCCAACCACTTCCAAATATAATTTATTTACATTTGAGAGCTTATCCTCTATCTCTTTGATTACTTGAGCTTGATATTCTGAAATGTTAAATCACATGTTTTTGTTTTTGCAAGAATAAAAATCCCTTCATTCAAGTATACACGAAAACACTATTTTTGTCAAAAAAATACGGAGATTTTAGTCCGTATTTTTAATTTCAAGAAAATTTATAAAAATTCAGTTGAGAATTATAAACTTTAATTTATTAAAAGATTAAAAAATCAGATTTGTCAAATTGATTTTCTCCAATAAATTTTTTCTCGTCTCTTCTCATACGATAGAAAATATTCCATCAGTTGTAGAACTGAACTCAATTTGATCCAATTTTATATCAACTCATTTCATCAGATTTCTTTCAAATTTTAGTCAAACTAGCATAGAAATATAAGTCGGAACATTATTCCTTTTTAAATCAGCATCGTAAAAATAATTAAATTCAGCTCAAGTTGCACGTTTTCACCATCATTGATCGAAAATGAAATTTCATAGTGAGTAGAAAATATATTTTCCATTATATAATTCAAATTCTCATGGAATATGAGAATGACCTCACAAAATCAGATCAGCACCAGAATCTACCAGATTATGAGCTAAATTTCTTTGCCAGTTATTAGGTGAAAAACGATATTCAGCTCATCGATGAAGTGAAACTATTTTTACATCACAGTCCATATCTTTCATTTTTTGAATATCAGATTTTATTTCCTCTTCATTTATTCAGTTCCAGTAAACTAATCCACCACGAATTCTAGCAGATTTTCCATCGTAAGAATAAGCTCAAAGACAGAATTTGATATCATTATTGTTCCATGTAAAAATCTCTCTACTTTCTTCCTGAGTTAAACCAGCTCAAACGTAGCCGATATTATGTTGATTGAGTAAGTCTTTTGTGATAGTTAGTCATTGATATCATCAGTTAGCGAAATGATTATTTGGCAGAGCTAACAATAGAGGTTTATCCTGGCGATATTGTAACAAAGTTTCAATATTCTTTGGATTAGAACGAAAATCAAATCCTCACATTTGAATATCGTGGTCAGGTTCACAGAATAGACTCTCAAGGTTTAAGAATAGTAAGCAATTATCAGATTTACAATTTTCAAATTTATTTAATGGATTATAATTTCACTCCTTGAAAATGCGGTCATATCACTGTTTTTTAGAGTAAAATCCGATATTCCTACTTAGCATTACGTCTCATCATGCTATGATATAACTTGGATTTTGTAAAACAGGAAGCTCAATATTTTTCAGAGAATTTCAAATGCAAACTATTTCTCAGTCAGGTTCGCAAACTATCTTTTCAGATTTTGTTTGTTCTTGTATTTTTGCATAAGTGATAAAAAGGCTTCTCATTCATTCTGCAAAACTATCAATGAATCGTACTACGATCGAGCAAATCAACAAAACAAACGCACAAAAAATCAGACTATTCCTTTTATATAGATATTCAGAGCTCGGCTTTAGTCAACGAACTTTGGAAATTTTGAAGTCCGATTTTTTTCTCATACTTTTTATTTATACCACATAAAAATTCTGGATGTATTTTCGGCTAACATATCTTGATACAGAATTGTAGAGGAACTATCACGGTATCGTAATTCAGCGTTTTTTCAGTTTTCGTTTGCTAAATTTTGTAGCAAATACAAGCAAACAGGGCAGTCGGCATCAATTCAATCAATAAATTCTGACTGACTTAACGTCATGCTTTTTAATGTTTCTATGGATTTTTGGTCGTGTTGCAATGTTTGTTGTTCATTTTGATAATGAGCGAAATCCACTGAGGCAATAACCAAAATATTTCAGTTCAGATTTGTTAACTTTGGCAAAACATCTTCCACAGCTGAGAATTGGAAACATGGAGAAATGATTGGCAAAACTTCGCTATCGGGAAAATACTTATTTATCCATTGAAAATGCTCTCAAATTCCATGTTCATTCGTTTTTTGAATATCTCACCACACATCAAAAATTTCTCAATTTTTATCACATTTAACTCATAAATTATGTAGTTCTGAACTTAAACTTTCAGTCGTAGATTTATAATTTACATCAGCAGATTCGCATATAGTTAGCATTTCTTTTGTCTGCGAATGAAAATGATTTGGAGAGATTAGAATTATTTTTTCAGGTTCTCAGTTGTGATAATATTCATTTTTTAGAAAATCATAAAACTTATCTACCTTTTCACTATCCAGCATAAAATGTGGAATAATTGCAAAATTCCATTCAGATTTTTTATTTCAGTTTAATCAGAAAATTAAGTATAGAATTAAAATAATTCATAGCAATATTATCCAAATTAAGTTCGTTGTTTTAATTTTTTTCATACATGTTAAATATTGGTTTACAACCAATTTTCAACTGTATCTTTTGCTTGATAAACAGAGCTACCACGGATAGCCAATCATTCCAAAACTTCAGCTCACTTACAGAGATTCCTTAATTGACTAGGAACTCCAGCCAAACCAGAACCTTCATGAGTTGTAAATGGTCTAACAATTTTTCATTCCCAATTTAATTTTTCTAATTGAGTGACCATTGGCTGAGGTAATTGTCACCGATAGATTGGTCCTCAAACATAAATTACTTCGTAGTCGTCAATACTTTCCAAAGTATTAACTATTTCAGGTCTTTCATCATTATCAATTTCTTCTTGAGCTTCTTTGATGCAAGTGGTATAATCCTTGGCATAGGGAGTTTTTCTTTCTACTTTGAATAAATCTGCTCAAGTTAATTCCTGGATATATTCAGCTATAACTTCTGTATTTCATTTCTCTATATATCCAACTCCATAATTTTCATCAGCTCTAGAAAAGTAAATCACGATACTTTTTTTAGTTTTTAAGTCACTCATTTTTTGTAATTATAAAAATAATTTATTTTGATTTTGCTGTTCTTTTTACTTCTTCATGAAAGAAATAATTAACAACTACTGGTAATTCTCAATGTTTACTCCATTCTGAATCATCATCTCTAACATATTTTAATCAATGTTTTAAAGTATATTCTCTAATCTTTTCATCTAATTCATACCAATAACTTCTATCTTTTTTTGTATAAATTTGATAATATAAGTCATCTAATTCAGGATGTTTTTCATGAATATATTTCAATATTGTTCACTTATAATCTCATCTTAAATTAAGGTTTTCTAACCATACAAGATTACTAAAATTTTTTGCTCTTTCTATAATAGATATAACATCAGTTATTCAAGGGAAGATTGGAGATATAAAACATGAAGTGTATATTCATGCATCATACAATTTCTTCATAGTTAACAATCTGTTTTCTATTGAACTTGCATAATCCATATCTTTTTTAAATTCTTCATCTAAGGTATTTATAGAAAATGATACTCTAACATTTGGAAAAGTCTTTATTAAGTCTATATCTCTTTCTATTAAATTACTACGTGTTGATATTAAAAGATTAATTCAACTTCACTGAAGTTGTTCCAATAAAGCTCTTGTCCTTCAATATTTCAGCTCACATGGTTGGTATGGATCAGTAACTGAACCAACAACAGCAGTTTTTCACTTATATTTTTCTGGATTCTGTATTGGATCTCGATATTTTACATCAACGAATTCTCCTCGTGGTTCTTTATGATTTGTAAATCTTTTCATAAATGATGCATAACAATATTTACATCAATGAGCACATCAAACATAAGGATTTACTGAAAAATCTCATATTGGTAAATTAGATTTTGTCATCACTCATTTAACATTAATTTCTTTTGTAGCTACTTGCATTATATATTATTAATAACTAAAGGAATTCTTTGGGAAATTCTTGAATCATTTCTTCCTCATCTAATATTCATGCAAACTGAATATCTTCTTTCATAAATACTGGTATTCATAACTTATGGGCTTGATTATAGAGATTAAATATCCATTCTCTTTTTGATGATACTTTCCCTTTTCTAGATCAAGTTTCTGTTCAAATAACAATCCATCAAATTCATGATAAATCAATTCCTCATATATTATCAAACATTGGTTCAAATGTTATAAGATAATGTTTTGCCTTAATATTTTCTTTCAAGTATTTTATACGACATTTTTCATTACTAGAAGTAATGGTTATTCAAAACCATCAATTATCAGGAGTTTTATCTAATTTAATGAGTTCTGGTCTTTTGGTTTGAAAAATAAAAGTTTTATTTTTATTCTCTGAAATTTTTTTAAATACTTTTTCTGTCCATTCTTTACTCCATCATGAAAGGTCACATTGTGCCGTAAGAAAATAGGTTTTATCTTTTCTTGAATCAATAAGCCTTAATTTATTTTCAAAAAATGTAGGAATATTAAAATCTTCAACACTATGAAATCTTTTTGCTGTCGTTCTTGCATAGCAATAAGGACATCATATATTACATCATATAACGATATTAAGATTTTTAATATAATCCTTTATACATTTTACCATTAAGAAAATATAGAATTAGAAACTTAAATAACAATAATCTTGTATAAATATAAGAATGTTTTTCAACGCATAGTAAACATAAAGACTTTTTTTCTCTCTACTTTGAATAAATCTGCTCATATTAATTCTTGGATATATTCAGCGATAACTTCTGTATTTTATTTCTCGATATATCATACTGCATAATTTTCATCGGCTCTAGAAAAGTAAATCACGATACTTTTTTTGGTTTTTAGTTTAGTCATTTTTATTTGTACATGAATTAAAATATTAGAAACTCTATTTTAATTTCAATTCAAAACCCATTTAGTAAGATTATCTAAATGAGAATATAATTCCTTTCAATCATTACTTAAATAATAATTAATCTTTAATGGTTTATTTTGTGATACAACTCTTTCTACATATCATAATTCTACCAATAAATCTAACCTTTCAGCTAAGACTTTTGAATTAATCTGAGGCAATCTTCTCATTAATCATGAAAATGTAGATATTCACAAATACAGTGACTGGAAAATATGCAAAGTCCATTTCTTACCAAAAAGATCAAAAAGCTGATATAAAGGACACTCATTTGACCATGCTATTATTTCTTTTTCTTCCATCATATTAAAGTACTTTCTAAAAAGTAAGTAGATTTACTTCCACCTATTGATTTAAACCTACTAATAACTATATATTATATATTCACTATAAAAAATAAAGTGATTTTAATTAATAAATTAATAAATGATGAAAAATTATTCAATTGCAACTGCTGACGGAGCAAGAACAGAATTTCATGAAACTTTAGGACTAACATGAGCAGAACTTAGTGTCAACAACCTACCTGCATGAGCTAATGTTCCTTTTGTTCACTCTCATAAAGAAAACGAAGAAATCTATATTATATTAGATGGTCGCGGAAACTTATCTATTGACTGAGAAGATGTAGAAATCAAGAAATGAGATATTATTAGAATATCACCAAATGGTAAAAGACAATTCTCTGCTGCTAGTGATAGCTGAATAAGTTATGTATGTATCCAAGTTAAAGAAAATTCATTAACTCAATATACTGCTAATGATGCTGTAATAGAGCAGTAAAAAAGTTACATTTCTAAAAGAAACAATTATCGTATTAACGACAAAGTAATTCCTTATAGTACAGGGTTCCAGAGGCCCTCATAAAGTGTGCTATAGGGTTTTTGTTTTATTCAAAAATCTAATGATAAAACTAACATTTTTACATAATGATTTAGGAGATATGAACACTACATCTACAACTCAAAAAAAGCCAACCTCATTAGAAGTCAGCTTTTTTTATTTTATTTCAAATTATTTCAAATATTCTCTCATAAAATTTTCAATTTTATCAAAAGGAATAACATTCAAATTATTGTAAAGGTCTGTATGAACAGCATCAGGAATTATCATCAATTCCTTATTGTCATTATATTTTCAATCTTTAGTCATATCTGCATAAGCATCTTTTGAGAAATAGCAAGAATGAGCTTTTTCTCAGTGAATAATCAATACTGCATTTCTAATTTCTTTCGTAAATGTATGCTGTGGAGTGTTTATAAATGATAATGAAGAAGTCATATTCCATCATCCATTTGAATTTAAGCTTCTTGGGTGATATCCACGAGGAGTTTTGTAATAATCATAATAATCTTTTACAAAGAATGGAGCATCGTCTGGAAGTGGATCAACTACTCATCATCACAGTTTTGCTTCTCAAGCTTTATAATCTTCTATTCTCTGAGCATTCAGATTTTTTTTCAATTCATATAAATCATCCTCTGAAGTTGCATCAAAGTATCCATTATGATTAACCCTAGACATATTGTACATAGTCATACAAACTGTAGCCTTAATTCTAGTGTCTATACTAGCCACATTCAGAGCTAATCAACCTCGTCCACAGATTCAGATTATTCCTATTTTTTCTGGATCCACATTATCTTGAATTGATAGAAAATCTACAGCAGCCTGAAAATCTTCAGTATTAATATCAGGAGATGCTACATATCTTGGCTCACCTCCAGATTCTCATGTATAAGATGGATCAAATGCAATAGTTAGAAATCATCTTTCAGCCATTATTTGTGCATAAAGTCCACTACATTGCTCTTTTACAGCACCAAATGGTCCACTAACTGCGATCGCTGGTAGTTTTCATTGAACATCTTTTGGTTCGTATAAATCAGCTGCTAAAGTAATTCAGAATCTGTTGTGAAATGTAACTTTTCTATGATTTACTTTGTCAGATTTTGGGAAAGTTTTATCCCATTCTTGTGTAAGAGTAAGTTGTTGCATAGGTTTCATGGATAAATGATAAAATATAGTAATTGTATAATCTATTTTGATTGCTTACTTAATCACAAAAGCTTTTTCCAATCTTTACAACTAAACTTGTAACTGATATCAATCAGAGTTTTTATTGTATCTTCTTTTGTGGATAAAGGTCATAAAAGTAGAGAAATCCGATTTTCTTTGTTCATGTGGTATGCAGGACGGTATCATCATTGAGTTTTGAGATATTGAATCATTCAAGGGTCGGACTTTACATTAAGTACATCAGTCCTTCATTCTCACCCTATTTGTAATTTAGAATTATCTACATCTCATATCAATCAAAACCATTTTCTAGTTTCAGGATTGCGAAAAACTGCATAATTTGGGAATTTCTTCCATAAATATTCAGGTTCTACATTGTATTTTCATTTGATATATTCTACCACATCTTGTCTGTAAATCATAATTATGAATCTTTTACAGTCATAAATCTTTCAACCATTGAAGTGCATAATCTTCAGCATCTCTTGCCATTTCTTTTTGTTCTGGTCTTTCTCATGTTACAGCTTCACGTTCAGGGTTATTACTCTCAATGAATCAGTGCATAGCTCCCGAATACTGTTTAATCCCTGTTTGAATTCAGTTTTCTCTTAATATTTCTTCATATTCCAGTGATGTATCTCAAATCAAATCATTGTCAGCCAAAATAAACAAGGCAGGAGCTATAGATTTTTGTTGCTCTTCTGATAATTCTAAATACATATCATCAGCATCTCAAATATAAGCATATCACAAAATCTGAGCAAAAACATCGATATTTTCTTTTTTCAGAGTTATACAGGCTTCCATTGCATAATCTCATCCAGCAGAATATCACATAACTATCATTTTATTTGGGTCAATATTGTATTTTTCAGCATTATTTCTGAAATATTTGATAGTATCTACGATTTCGTCCAAAGCATAGGAAATGGAATAATCCATATTGAGTAATTTGTAGTTGATGTTTACTACCATCACATTCCAGTCTTTAGCAATTCTTTCGCTTTGTGTATCTAATGTATCAGCACTTCATGCAAAAAATGCTCATCAATGGATATTAAATACTACAGGAAGAGTTCATTCATAATTATCTGGATAGTATAAATTTACATTCACAGGTTCTTCCCCAGTTCTTGGTACTTCATAGCGGTCTCATATCAATTCATCATCAGGTTTAATGATTGTATTTCTATGCATTCTATTAAAAAGATATACTCATACCACAAGTAGGACAATCAATATCAATATTAAAGTATCTAATGAGATTCTGGCTATTTTTTTAGCTTTTTTCATTAAATTTGTAAATGAATTCCAAAATTAAACGTTTTGAAATATAATTAATTAAGAGAATTTTTCAATTTTAATAATGGGGTTATATTCCCATTATCCTTTTCAGAATTTCTATACCATTATTCATAGCAAAATCTAGATTACTATACAGTCAATCATTTGCATCATTGTCCGCTCAATCTGAAACAGATTTTATAATTACAGTATTATCCAAAATTCCAAACTCACGAGCAGTACTTGCAACTGCATAAGCCTCCATTTCAGCGACATCAGCCGAAAAATCATTTCTCAATTGATTCGCTTTGTCAGGGTCGTCTATGAATTGGTCTCACGTAACACATATTCCATTTTCGTGGAATCAGAAATTGAATTCATCAGGATTTAAGCCTGACTGAAAAAGAATCTTTATCGTTCATTTCGCGTAACTTAAATCTCATGGAAGAGGAAGATACATATCATGCTGAATAATTTCTTTGATAAGAAATACATCTCAGATTTTGACGTTATTTCCGTTTAGATTTCCTGCTACTCAAATATTTATCAAACAATCTATTCAATATTCTCAGCATAGAATACTACTTCAAATGCTGGCTTGAACTTTTCACATTCACGTATAAGCTAAAACATATCAGTCTTTTTCGTAGATTCTGATGTTTTTGTAAGATTTGGACAATTCTAATCCCAGAAAATCTATTATTATTTGAGCTTCAGGTTCCATAGCTGTAACTATTCAGAATTTTTTCATGACTGTAAAATTAAATGTATAAAATTAATCATTTCTTACCATAACATAATAATTTTAGAAAAAAAATAAAGCCCCATGTTTCCATGGAGCTTCTTTTGATATGAATTAGATTTTACTCAGATTTTTTGGTGTTATTTGCATTATAAGTTGAATCATCAAATGCTAATATTCCAATAAATATTGGATTTAAGAAAAGTAATCAAAATCAGAATCCAACTCATTTTCCGAATTTTTTGGCTAATCAGAACTGAGCTAAAATATTAGCAACTAAAGGAAGAATAAGTGCTAAGATACCAAGAAACCAATTCACAGCATTTTTAATAACTTGAAACCTTGCATAAAATCCACCACAATTATCATAGCGACCTCAACAATTAGTTAAAGCTACTTCTGTACTACCAGCAATTCTAGGGTCTTCCCAAGTCTGAGTTTCTTGAGTTTGATCAAGAGAATCTAAGTCTAATGAGTCAGCATGCACAGTAGCACTAATAAAGAACCAAAAAAGAATAGATACAATAATCCACAGAATTGGTGTAATGAAAAACGCCCAAAACCAATTCTTTCTACCGGCAATTTTGAAGTAAACATAAATATTCCAAATAGGAATTAAAGCTTCCCATCAATGTCTTCACGCTTTATCGAAAATCATCCAAAAGCAAACAATTGTTCGCACAAATAAGAAGATTCAAACTAAATCAATTAGAATAGTTGTAATGTCATACATCTCTAATATATTAAATAATAAAAATTATAAACTTTCTAACCATTCTTGAACTTCCTGTTTTGATGCACCTTGAGCAAATCTCTTGCTTCAGATGATGTTTAAGTTGTATGGTTCTAAATATTCAAAGCTACCTTCAATTCAAGATGATCATGAAGTACAGAAAAGTACAATATTTTTGTCAGAGAAATCATATTTTTCAAGTAATGTGAAGATAATATTTGGAGTTCTACCAAACCAGATAGGATATCATATATATATTGTATCATATTTATCTAAATTAAAAGTATTCACAAATTCTGGTCTAATTGATAAGTCTTGGTACTCTTGGTATGACCTAGATTGTTCATTTCTCCAATTTAAATCTTCTTCTGTATAAGGAATTTCAGGTCAGATTTCATTTAATTCACAATCAATTATTTCAGAAATGTATGTAGCAATTTGTTTAGTATGTCCAGTTGGTGAAAAAACGATAACCAAAGAATTTTCTCATTCCAATGTTGATGTAAGGAATAATTCTTCCAATGTATTGATACTAACTGCTTTGTAATAATGAGTTCAAGCAGCTCAATCTATACCATTGAGTTCTCATTTGAAAGAAACCTGATCTCAATAAATCATTTTGTGTGGATCGATATAGTTTTGCCATAATTCTTGGTCTATAAAGATAACATCAGCATGGTCTTCATATTCTCATCTCAAAACTAATTGTCATGCCTCAAGCTGTTCATCAAATCAATTCTCTGGTCACATAATAGTATAAGTCTGAGCTTCTTCAACGGGAGTTTCTGGAATTTCACAAGCATCTCATTCACAAGTTTCATAAACTTGTTCTAACTCTAAATCAACATTATCTTTGCTATAAACTTTACATGAGAAATTGTAGTTTACTCATTCACTAGTTACACTTCATGTGTAAATATAAGCTCAATCTAATTTAGTAGCATTTGGCATACTGACATTTTCAAGATATTCTCATAATTCTTGTCTTAGCTTATCTCCACAGTAAACAGAATTTTGTTTAAATTTGTTTTCATTTTGAATAAATAGTCATGCACATACGATTCATGCAATTAGGATAATTGCCAAAATGCACCATAAAACTTTTTTTCGTGTTTTCATGTTTTGTAGATAAAAAAATAAAAATTATTTCAATAATGAAAATACCAAAGTTACATCTCAATCTCATAGAATCTCTTTCAATTCATCTTTAGAAATTATTTGAATTTTTCAGAGTTTTGTATAAGACCAAGAATTACTTTCATAGAATAATGAAATCTGATTTCATTGATATAAAACTAAATCTCCAGGTTCAGTTGTGATTTGTTTATCTGCTCTAGGTAAATCAAATCCAAGATTTCCAACTTTTTCAAATCATCAATATTCACGGGCATTTACTACAACATCTCATTCATGCAGTTTCTCAATCAAAGCTTTTGTAGCTGAATTTTCCTCCAAAGTAACATCAAAAACTTCATTTCAAATCTTTATATTTATAATATTGTCTGTATTCATATTTTTATCTTCAACAACTAAAATATTTTCTTCCCCATTTCATGATATGAGTTTTGGTGAATTTTCTCCAGATGCTTCAGCTATTTGAGATTCCCCAATCTTACAAGTTTCTCATGAATTGCATTCTTGTTCTATGAGAGCTTCTCTTTCAGAACAACCGACCAATAGGGAACTACCAACCAATAAAATAGTTAAAAGTCAGAATTTTTTCATTAATTATCTTAAAAAATTAAAAACATAAATTGTATATAGCAATTTGAGATTAAATTAAAACTAGAAATTTCCTTTTAAAAAAGGATTAATTTTAAGAATTTCTCAATAACTCATTTCTTCTCAATGTCATGGATAGCATAAAGTTCATAAATCAATTCATAGATGTTTAAATTCTCATAGGGAAGCTTGCATTTTATTTATATCTCAAGTTGGTGTACTTAAAGTTCAAATGCTATCACCCATAACTGTATCTCCAAGAAATAAAGCTAATAACTTTTCGAAATAATACATTACACATCAGTCTGTATGTCATGGAACATGAATTACGTTTGCAGACAATTCTCCAAAATTATAATTTCATTGCTCTATTAGAGTAGCATCAGATTTTACTTTTATTTCTTCATTTCAAACCAAAAATGAACAGTTTAGCTGAATATTAGATAATAATTCTTTATCAAAAGGATGGATATAAACTTTAGCTTTAGGGTAGTCTTCGACTATTTTATCTACACATCTAATATGGTCTCAATGCCCATGTGTCAGTAAAATTGTATCAACTTTTCATATGCTACTTAAATATTCTTTTAATTCTCAATCATAAAATCACGGATCTATAACAATCACGGTATTGTTATAATTGATTACGTAAACGTTACTTGAAAATATATTCGAATTTATAAATGTTTTTATATGTGACTGCATTTATTTGTGAACTATACTTAAAATCTACAAGCTCAGAGTAAGAAAATGATTTTTATTTTCAAAAGAAAAATGGAGCGATCGCCCCATTTTTGTATATATTAATTTTATATTATTTTCCTTGTTCAACTTCCTTAATATCGTCATCCTGATTTACCGTTAAATCAAGAGATTTGAAGAATTTTCCATCGGGTAGATGAAGTTTGAAATTGTCAGTAAAGTCCCAAATTATAGTTCCGTTCTCCAAATCTAAATTTAAAACATGACCACCAGTTTGTTTATCTTTTGTTATAAAGTGGAAATGCCATCCAGCAGCATTCAAATCATCCATATAATCTGGAGTATATAATGCAACAACAGTTCATTCAACATTATCTAATTTTTTCTCAGTTTGATCAACTCTTAAAACATCAACTAATGGTTTATATGGTTCAGTTTGTTTTCTTTCACTTCTAATATGCATTGAATTGAATTTACCATCAATAGATATTACATAAATTCTGTTATTCCCTAATTCTTCTACTTTTTTATCTAATTCAGCTTTTAATTCATCTATAGTTTTAATATCATTTAATTCGTATGATAAATCGTTATCGAAGAAAGTGACGTTAGCGAAAGGAATTAATTCGTCATCAGAAGGAACTTCAATTGATAATTCTTCATTTGCTCTATAAATGACTCAATCAAGCATAATTAATTCTCCATTAAGTCCATCGAATGTTCCAAGTCCAATATTCCCTAATTCTTTTACTTCTCTAATACTTCTTGATCCATAATAGTCTCACAAAGTTAATCCTTGTAAAAGTGAAACTTGGTTTAATGTTTCAGTATCATTTACATTGCTACAACCTGCGAGTAAGAAACAACCACATAATACAGCAGTTAAAATTCAGATTTTTTTCATGTTTATGATTGTTACAAAATATAAAAGATAAACATAATTGGAATCACGTTGCTTTTGATTCCATTATTGCATATAAACTTTATATTTATTTTATCTATTTCTTCAATATCATTCATTTCTGCAAAAGCGTTCGGAAAAGTCTCATCAGTTGAGATTTATTTAATTTCAACTCCATTAACTTTAGCTTCATTAATTTCAGCTTCTTCTACAATAGTCTCTTCTGGATATAATGGTTCTAAATTTAATTCAATATTTTCTTTATTGTAAACTTTACAAGAGAAACTGTAATCTATTCATTCATAATTTACACCTCATATATAAACACATGTTCATTCATCACAAATTGAATCATTTATGTGAATGTTCTCCAGATATTCTCATAGCTCATGTCTAATATTATATCCATACAGTAAGTAGAATATTCTTTTTCATTATTTTTTAATGAAATCATTACATCTACAAAAATTCCTGTTATAATGATTAGTGTTCATAGAATTAATAAAATTTTTTGCCAAGTTTTCATGGTATGTAAATTAAATTATAAAAAATAACTAGATAAAGATTAAAAAATCTGATAAAATCGCAAGGATAATTTTAAAATTTCTAACAAATATTGACTTTGTTTATTTTTTGTATATAAGTAAATATATAATAACAAAAATAATAACAAATAAAATAGGAGGTAACTTATGGAAAAATTAAAAAAAATCTGGATTAAGTTGGTGAAACTCTTGGGGTGGAAATTGAACCTTCCAGAGAAGGGCAGTCGTCCTGAGTTTGAGCGTTGTGTCTTTATTATGGCGCCCCACACTTCGGCACTAGATTTCATTATCGGTGCGGCGTATCTTTGGGCGTGCTGTAGTAACGGCAGGGTCTTCATCGCAAAGGAGTTCTTCTTTTGGCCTTTGGGTCCATTTTTAAGAGGATTAGGATGTATTAGCATCGATAGAGGAAATCCCAGAAATAGGATGGTCCCTAAAGCGGTTGATGAATTCTCAAAAAAGCCTCAACTATCTGTAGTGATAACCCCAGAAGGAACTCGCAAGCCAGTAAAACGTTGGAAAAGTGGTTTTTGGGAAATTGCTAATCAAGCAGGGGTTCCAATAGTGCCAACTTACGTCAATTTCAAGACGAAAGAAATCGGAGCGTTCGAAACTATTTATCCAACTGATTATCAATCTGATTTGCTTAAGGTGCGTAAATTTTACAAAAAAGAAATGGCTAAGTACCCAGACAAGTTTATTGAAATTTAAATCATGAAAGAAAGTACTCAGGAATTTCCTGGGTGCTTTTTTCAAAAATCAGACTTATTTTCCTATTTAAGATTAATTTAAGGTGTGTGATTATAATACCATCGTTTTTATATAAACAAAATTCAAAATGGCGTGAAATGAAAAGCTGTCAGCGATAAGGAAGTTCAATCGTTTTGAATTGAAATATTTGATATCATACGATACATCACAAAGACTTCAGCATGATTTGAAAAAATATGTAATTCCAGATTCGTATAGCAAATCAGAAAATGGATTATACACTCTTTCTAGCCTTTACTATGATACTGAAGATTACCGTTTCTATCGAGAAAAAGTAGATTGATTAAAATATCGCCGCAAACTTAGAGTTAGGCAATATGAAACAGACAAACCATTAACTGATGATTCGATAGTGTATGTAGAAATTAAGCAAAGAGTAGATCGTGTAACTCAAAAAAGAAGAGTTCCGATGACATATAAAGAAGCGATGGATTTCTGTAATAATGGCATCATTCCACCACATGAAAAAAGAGATGAACCTGTGATATTTGAGTTATATCAATTTATAAAACAGAATAATTTGAAACCGAGCTGTATAACAAGTTATATGAGAAATGCTTATTTTGGGACAGATTGTGATACATGACTTCGTGTGACATTTGATACAAATATACGTTATAGAAAGAAAAATCTGAATTTAGCAGATAAAGAGATATGAGAATTTATGGTCTCTCCTGATAAAGTGATTATGGAAGTGAAAGCTAATGAACGTGTACCTTACTGGCTAACTGAAATGATAGCGAGTTACAACTTTCGTTTAATTCGTGTGAGTAAGTATTGTCAATGATTAGAAACATCAGATGCAGTACCTCGCACAATATTCTATATAGCTGATGATGTAGTGGTGTAAAATAGCAAATCTCCCCCGACCCCTCTTTATCAAGAGGGGAGCAAAAAGCAGAATTATTTCCCCTTGATAAAGGGGATACGGCGAAGCCGAGGGGATTTGAAAAATAATTAATCCTTTTTATTCTTTAAATATAAATAACAATGGAAGCCTTTATTCAACAATTTACAGATTCATTATGATCTATCCAAGATCTTACATGAACATTTTCAGTAATGGATTTAACAGTCTGAATTTTATCAAGTTTTATTCTTACTGCATTTTTATGACGAGTTTATAAGAAAACTCACCGTGGAACATCTTATACCCAAAGTTATGTATTTACTTTGGTGATGATGTGAATGACTGTGTGTGTAATTATGCTTATCGTATGATCAAATATCGCTCGTGCTTTCTCTTTAGTTTGAGCATTATCAATTATCAGATTTAGAAATGCAATGAAAGAAACTCGTGATATTGGATTTATGTTTGCAGCAATGGCGATAGGAATGGCCACAGGGACTAAATTCTATGTTTTAGCGGCAATATTCACATTAGCAATCAGCCTTGTAATGTTTATTATGAATCGTTTCAATTGGTTTGCCCGTGAAGCTACTAGTCAGATTTTGAAAATTCAGGTAAAAAACACAGTAGATTTCGATCATATGTTTGATGATGTATTTGTAAAATTCACTAATCTTTCAGATTTGATTAGTATTGATTCAGTGCGTGGGGGAGCTTTAACGGAGTTGGTTTACAATGTAGATATGAAAAATCCTAATAAAAAACAAGAATTCTTATCAGAGATAAAAAAGCTGAATGATAATTTGAATGTAACATTGATTACAGGGTATAATACTACTGATTTATAGTTCCATCTGTTTGCCCCTTTCAAGGGGAAACTTGCCCAGCTGAGCTGGGTGAACTTGCGACAAAGGGGTTAAAATCCCTCTCGGCTAAAGCCGTATCTCCCTTTAAAAAGGGAGAACAAAGATAAGAAAATATTTATCAAATAAATATATAACTATGTCATTAACTATGAAAAGATATCGGTATTTGATTGTATTGAGTATTCTATTTTTATGAGTTTTGGTGTACTATGGTACGAATAGAGTGACTTCCATAAATATAATGGATAGCGGAAAAATAACAGTAAATCATCCTGTACATAAAATGAAGGTATTAACTTCTCAGGATTTGGAAAATGAAGAATAAAGATATATTTTACAAAATGGAAAAAGAGCGATTGATTTCGCTCTTTTTTGATAATTTAATATTTGTATTTTCTAGTTTTTTATAAATCAGACACGATATTTATCTTTCCTGAACTTATGAAACTTCCAACATTTGGGATATGTAGAGCATCACCAAAAAGGTTCTCATGTCTTGCTATTTTTTCTTAAAATAGAATAAGCATTTCAACAATTACAAATAGGAGCTTTATAAATGTATCCATCATATAAGAAGTATTTTCAGTCACATCAATTTTTACATCAATATTCTCACGTCATAGAGTTTATTAATATCAAATCTCATCAACATTTAGCACAATGTGGTCATTTGGCATTTTTACTTAATTCTCATCATGATATTATTGTGTTTAAATCCCTTATAAAGTTAGAAGCATTATATTTATCATGTATAACATAAGCTTTATTTTTTCATCTTGTTATAGCCACATAGAATAGCCTTCTTTCTTCTGCAAAAGGATAAGCAAAACTGTCATCTACCATACATAAATCTAAGACAGGATCATCATCTATCGTACTTGGGAAAGTATATGAACGTTTTCAATTAACATGATCCACAATCACATAATCAGCTTCTAATCATTTTGAGCCATGAACAGTCATTGCATTTATTTTAAATTTGAATTTATATCAAGAATAAGGCATATCATAATATTTGGATCAGTTTTCATCTTTTCCTGGTTTCTTATTTAGCTTTTCTAACATATCAAATATATCATTATGATATTTCCACAATGAATATCTTGTAAGATATAAACAAGATACATTAAACATTTCTTGTTTATATTTTTCTTTATCTTCTTCTGAAAAATGAGAGATACAGTCATCTAATATATCTTTAATAGCATTTCTATATGGCTGTTCATCATCACTTTTTTGCTTTTCATATATAAGTATTTTATTGTCCTTTTCTTGATTTTTTGAATATAATGTTTTCTTAATTTGTGAAGGATTTTTTTGAATAAATGCTCATGAAATATCAGATATTCATTGATTAAATCTAAAAGTATCAAATAATGTAATATGTTTTGTATATCAGAAATATTTATCAAAATCTAAGAATATTCACAGTTCACTTCATGTAAATTTGTAAATTGATTGCCAATCATCTCATACACAGAATAATTTTGTTTTATTATGATTTTTTATCAATTCAATTAACAAATCGGCTCTTGCTTTTGAAATATCCTGAAATTCATCTACTAAAATATATTTGTATTCTCTTTTTACATATCATGCACGTAAGCAGTTTATAGCTCATAAAATCATATCACAAAAATCCATAGAATTATTCTCTTTTAATAATCATTTATAAGTTTTATAATATGATTTAAAAATTTCATAAAATTTATATGCTCTTTCTTTCTCCCAAACAGGTAAATTATTTATTCTTTGATAAATGATATCATCACTTAAACGACATTCACTATATAAAGCCAAGAATGAGGATAAAACTCTTCATAAATTAGTCATTTCTTCTTTTACAAAAGTTTGATCTACTGTTACATGATTACTTGTAGTTACTCAATACAAATTTAATTGTTTTTCAAATTTATCTAAAAAATATCCTCTTCATCATTTTAAGTCGGCATATCTCATATCTATGAGAATATTTCATGCTTTTTTATGTTCTTCAATTTTGCTATACATTCACTCAACATATCATTCTTCATCTATTCGTGGAGCTGTTTTTTCTAATTCATCAACTCAGAAATATTCTATAAAAATTCATTTTCAGTTATTAACTTCGGGTAAATAAAAATCTGGTTTGTAATCTTTTTGATTTCACTTTTTATCGGTATAATGAAAGTCTTTTCACTCATATTCTACTTTAATTCAATGTTCAACTAAATAATTGGCAATAAGTAATTCTCAATATGATTTAACAATTGTATTTGTTCATCATGATTTAAGAAATGATGGATATTCATTTCATTTATATTTTTTCTTTTTTCATTCTTCCTCTTCAGTTTCAGTTATGATTTGTTTATCATAATACAAAAAGTAATGAATTATTTTTGAAGATACAATAGGATCATCTTTAATAGTATTGAGTGTTTTATTTATGATTTTTGCTTTTTCATCATCTTCTAAAACACGTTTTGTCGCACGTCATTCTCAGATTAAATTTTGATTTGAATTGTTCCTACTTTCATATTCATCTAGGATTCTTTTACCAAAAGCATGGAATGTAGAAATAGTTTCTTTTAAATCATCTTTATTATATTCAATTCTTTCAGAATCTAAGGTTTTACAAATTCTTCCTAGCATGTCTTCTTGGGATCTTTTAGAATAAGTAACAACTAAGATATCTTTTAATGGAATTTTCTTTTCTTTATAAAGATATTTAATTTTATTTTCTATAGTTTTTGTTTTTCAGGTTCCAGCTCATGCATTAACAATTATAGCATCTTCATCTGAGAAAACAGCCTCTTGTTGACTAGGAGTAAGATTTCAAAATTCTGAGTTTAAACGTATTTTTTCATTGACTAAGAATTGAGTATTGTGGTCTTCAGGAAAAGATTCATTGTCTAATAATCAGTAAAATAATGGAAATTCTCCCGCTAATTCTTTTACATATTTTCAGTATAAGTTATCAATTCTTTTAATTGAAGGCATAATCAATTCATAAAGAGAATGGTTTAGGTACACATTATCCAAATGTTGATGTAATTGGGATTCTGTTTTAGTTAACCCTGCTCTAACTTTTTCTAGTTCTTCTTTTTCTCTTTGTTTTTTATCTTGATATTCTTTTGTTCATGGAATTTTTTCTAAAAACGAAAAAGTCTTACCATCTTTGTGTCATTGATGAATATACATGAAGATGATAAATCAAACAATTATTATAATTCCTATTATAGCTAAATAATCTTCCATAAAACAAAAAGAAATAAAAAGCTATATAGATAGTATAATTAAAATTTAAAATTTCGCAAAAAATAGGGTTCGTAATAAGTTTGAAGAATTTAACTTTTATTTATTCATTCTATACCCAAATCATTTAACCGTTTCTATAATATCTTTCCCTAGTTTACTTCTAATAGTGGAAATATAAACATCTAGCTTTCCATCGTCATCAAATAGCGAATCTCATCACCAAACCTCTTGAATAATATCCGTTCTAGATAGAGGAATTCATATATTTTTTACTAGGCATTCCAGGATATTATATTCTTTTACTGTCAGCTTTATTTCTTTATCTCATTTCATAATTTTTCTATTCTGAATATCGATAGAGATATCTCACTTTTTTATGGGTTTACTTTCATTTTGCTTTCTCCTTGTTAATGCTTTAATTCTAGCTTCTAATTCCTCTAAATCAAAAGGCTTAACGAGATAATCATCTGCTCAAAGTTCAAATCATTCCAGTTTATCTTCCAATTGTCATTTTGCAGTAGTCATGATAATTGGAATATCTTTTTCAGCTTTAATCTTTTTGCATATTTCTTCTCCACTCATTCATGGAAGCATGAGATCAAGCAAAATTATATCAAAATCATTATGTCTAGCTACTTCGAGTCAGAATAATCCATTTTCACAGATTGACACTTCAAAATCACTTAATTCCAAATATTTTTTTATATTATTTGCTATAGTTTTATTATCTTCTATAAGTAGAACTTTCATGTGTTTCTATTATGTAGTAAATATGTATCTTGTGTATAATCGTCATTCAGAGGCGAGAGAATCGAGCCGAAGAATCCATTTGCATCACGTTTTCTGGATTCTTCGCTAACGCTCAGAATGACATGTAAACCACTTAGTTTTAAAATATAATCTTAAATTCACTTCATTTTCATTGATTAGATTTTACTTCGATATTCCATCAGTGCTTTTTTACTAATAATTTCACTAAATATAATCAAAGTCCAAAGCTTGTAACATCTGTCTTGGAACTATCTTCCTGCCAAAATCTATCCCAAATTTTCTCTAAATTCTCTTTTTTGATTCATTTTCATGTATCTTTTACACTAAATTCTTTATCATTTAATGTAATTTTTATTTTTCATTCATCTGTATATTTAAAAGCATTTTCAATCAGATTTTTTGCAATAATTTCAAAGCTACTATTATGCACCAGCTTTTCTACACTATCATCACATTTTAATTCTAATTTTAATCACTTATCTTTATACTTCTTTTCTATCATTTTTGATACTGACGAAACCACTTCTGAAATATTTTTATTAGATTTCTTAAATTCTGAATCTGCATCCAATTTACTAATCAAAACCAACTCATCCAACAAATTATTCAGATTTAAAATTTCTCATTTAATGTTTTCCATTCACTCTTTATATTCCTTTGATTTGAGAGAATAATCTATCTCTGAATTTATACTCATCAAAGGAGTTCTTAGTTCATGAGATGCATTTGAAATAAAATCTTTCAATGCTAAAGTTTGCTTATTAATCTTATCTGTGGCAGAATTAATTTTCATGGCTAAGACATTGATTTCATCATTTTCAGGTCAGACTATTTCGTATTTCTTTTCCAAATTATTCAAATCTAATCATTTTACATAATCTATCAAATCGTTCAGTTTGCGTAGTGAACTTTTTACGAAATATAGTGAAAGAATATAAGCTAAAATTGCTGAAAATATAAGCAAATATATTGAAGTTGTTAGCAAATTTTTTTGAGATATGATCTGAGGAGTGATATCTCTTACGATAACGGTATCATTTACTCTATGATAATAGAAATACGAATCTCAAAGTTTACTTATTCCATATCATTTCAAGATTTCATTATCTTGTAGTTCTTGATATTCCTCTGAATTTAAAGTTATTGAAAGATGATTTATAAATCTCTTCTTAAATTCTGGCTCAGTTTGTCATTGTGGAGGAGTTTGTCTAGGCTCTTTCATCACTCTTTCTTTCGTCATCATTTTATCTCATTGAACTTCAATATTCAAGGTTCTCCACCGCATTCTAAAGAATAATAAATTTGCAAGCACTCCAAAAATCAGAACTATCACAATAGTAAATAGTGTGAATTTTAAACTAATCTTTGATGAAGTTTTCAGATTTTTAAACATTCCCATTTTTAAAATAAAGCTATATTAAATTATAAATTTTCCATATTTTTTCAAAGTTAATTAAAGAGCGAAAGACTCAATAACAGCCTCCGCTCCATCTTTGGTTAATTTAATATTTTTTATTCTTCTTCTGTAGTAGTTTTAGGTTTTTGAATATCTTTTGTAGTATTCATTCACCTCATTTTATGATTTCATTTTCACTGCTTCATTCATTTCATGTTTTCATGATTAGCAACGAAATTTTCATAGTCCTCTAATTTCTCCTCTGATATGAATTGCTCTAATTTATCAAAGAATTCATCGTTAATCTTCTTGATAGCTTCATCCCTTTCTTCTTGAAGCTTTTCAATCTCAGATTTCTGAGCATCTGTTAGAGATTCTTCATCAATGAAAGCAAATCAGAATCGTCCTCACTTTCATTCTTTTTGAATCTGATTACCTGAACCAAGTCAGTCTTTTTTTGGATGTTTCATTACATCTCCAGATCAGATTTGTTGTTGCATAACCATTTGTGGTTTGCTTATGTCTACTGCTCCAGATAAAGTAGATTCATTTTTGGCTGCATTTACTCCTACTCATGTAGCTAATACCACAGTTGAAAGTCATAAAATCGCAGCTAATCTTGTTCATTTTCTGTTCATCTTTGTAATATTAAAGATTAAAATATTCTCTTTGAGAATGTTTCCTCATGGAAACGATGGCATTATAATCATTGACCTTAAATTAAGCTTAAACTCATTTTCTAATTAGTTACTTGTGTTTCTTGAATGTTAGAATCTCATCTCATTCTTCATCTACCTCATCTCATTTCTCAATTTGGCATTTCTCAATTTGGCATTCATCTAATATCTCAACTTCATATTCATTGTGGCATTTCTCACATCTCTCATCATCTTGGTCACATTCATCCACCCATTCATCACATTCTACCTCATCACATCATTTGATTAGGAACAGTATCATATTCTTCACCATCAATTATTAATTTTCATCATTCAAATACTACGACTCCATCATAATCAGTTGGTGATCTTGCTTCTATATCCAAAGTTCATCAGTAAATATATAAGTTTCCATTTGAATCTATTCCGTCAGTATCTCATGCTCACATTACAATTTTGATATATCCATCATTCATTGTAAAAGAAACTTCATAAGAATCTGACTTATTTGCTGCATTTATTCAGTCATCAGATGCTGTAATATCAATATTTCATCCATTCACTTGAATCATAGTTCATTCAATTCATTCAGCTCAATTTATAACAATATTTCCATCATCAATTTGAACTATACTTGTTCCATGAATCGCATCATCTAATGCATCTATTGTAAAATCTCATCATCAAATATAAATATATCATAGACTATCGTCATCATTATTTTCTGCATGTAGTCAGTCAGTTCATGCATTAAGTACAAAAGTTCCATCTAAAATTCTGATTGAATCATTTGCATCTATTGTCTTCTTAGAGGCTGTGATATTGTAAGTTCCGCCTGTGATTTTTAAATCATCTTTTGATACTATTCAGTTTTTTGTAGAATTGATTTTCAGAGTTCCTACTCCGTTTAGAGTGATATCTTCTTTGGAAAAGATTACACCATTTGTGTTGGTTTCTCCATCATCCACAAATTCATCAGTAACTTCTAATGTATTTTCACTATCAGTAGTAGTCACAAAAACTTTATCAGCAGTCTTTACATATATACATGGTGAATCAGTGTTAGTAATACTTACACCATCAAGCACAATTTGAACTTTATCTTGATCTCAGGCTTCTACATGTACAGTTACATCTTTAGCAGTTCATTGAAGGACATACACTCATTCACTCGTTATAGTAATATCATTTCAGTCTGATACTGTGTAATATTCAGCATTAGTTAAATCTGCAGTTTGCTCTAAATCTCTATCAGTAAATAATTCTGACTGAGAGAAAATAGCTTTTTTTGAATCTGTGGTAATTGCTGAAACGGTGTTTGAAGTAGAATTGTTCATTTGCACAGGATTTTGATTTTCCATTGCTACATACTGCTGAGATGTTTTACTATTTGTACATCATGCAATGATTGAAGTAAATCAAAAAGTAAACACTGTACACATTAATAATCTTTTTAGAATTAGTTTTGTCATGATTATATAGGTTAAGATATAAATGTTATTCATTTTGACGATGGGCATTATACATATCAACCTTAAATTAATCTTAAGATAAAATAATAATTTAGATTAATTAAAAAACAGGATATTTCTATCCCGTTCTTCGGTTTATTTACGAATTATTATTAATAAGCGAATTGATAATTAGTTGAAATACCTGCATTATCAACTGTAGCAGCTACGAAATTTAATGTTTCAGGATCGTTTATATACAAAACATTTCCTGTAGTTCCATTTTCATATGATACATCAAATAATGAGTAAATCATTCCATCTTCAATTCCTGAGCTAAGTAATTCTTGACTTGTAGTAGCAGGGAATGCAGGAGTAATGTTAACTAAATTATGAGGAGTATCTTCCATATATACATTTTCACCTGTAGTAGTTGCTTCTGTAGCAAGGTCTACAACTGTGTATGTACTTTCAGAAGGGAAATTATTTTCAGCTATTCATTCCAAATCTTCATAAGTCAAAGATTCTATATTATCATAACTAAACTGATAATTAGTTGTAATATCTCCATCTTCTACATTAGCAGCTACGAAATTTAATGTTTCAGGATCTACAATATACAATACATTGATAGTTCTTCCATCATCCATAGTACCTTTAACTTCAGTATAAATCATTCCATCTTCAATTCCTGAGCTAGTTACTTCTCTATCAACCATATGATGATTTTCAGGAGTTAAGAAACCAAGTTCCATTCTGTCATAAACATATCTTCATTCACCTTCACTTTCATTTGTAGCCATATTAAATTTTGTGTAAGTGTAAGATTTTGGGAAATGAGTTTCAATAAGTCAGATTAATTCACCCATATCTAAAGAAGTTTTTGCTCATTCAGCTGAAATTTCTGGATTTTCTTCCATATCAGCTAGATAAATTCATCTTCCTCACAAAAGACAAATATCTTTTCCTTCTTCATCTACAGTTACTTCTCATCCATTATCTAAACAAACTTGTTCAGCAACTGGATATTGAGAAACTTCCTGTTCTCAGTCAGATTTTTGACATCCTGTCAAAGCAATACCACCTATTAAAAGGAGTGATAAAAATAAAGATTTTTTCATTTGAAAATAAAATAATAAATAAAAATCGTTCCGCTCAATATATTTTTCTGATGTATAAATTCAATGTTAAAATTTTTAAAAATAAAAAAAGACTCTCATTGTAAAATGAGAGTCTAAATATTAAATATTTTATTATTCAGCAATCTCTTCTACAGCTTCTTCTACATTTTCTTCTCTAAACTCATCTTCAGCTACCTCATCTCCATAAGTTACACCAATACTTCCATCAACAAAGTCAGCAACACATTCAACACTAATTGCATATCAAATGCTACCTTTTCTATATGTAATAACTCAATTTCTAATTAAGCTAGCTCCACCTTCAGATTCTTCTC
>DETJ01000048.1:0-12188 GCA_002361595.1 Patescibacteria group bacterium UBA3291
TTCGTAATCTCAACTGTAAGGGTCGCTCTCTGTTAAAAGATATGAGAACGTGCTTGCAGATGCCTATTTCATCTTTCCTTGTTGGTGAAGATGGGGGATCATCGACATGTGGGGAATCCCGCGAATCTTGGATGATCTTGACGAAAGTGAGTCAGCATTTTATCTCTTAATTCCCTTTAATTAGGGCAAAAAAGTTATATGGATGTCCACTTAAGTCAAAATCTCTTGCATTTGTGTCTAATATTTTTAAACTGAGAGTTAGTTTACTGTGTGGAGACACAGAAACCCAACCCTGTTTGGTATTTTATTTGTGACTTTTTATTTTTATTCAACAAAACAACATGAACATTAAAAAATTGTTCGCTGTGTCTGCTATAGTGACATTCGTTGGAAGCACATTCCTTAACGGATTAGCATTGGCTGCTACACCAGACAACGAGCTTGGTAAAGCCTACGAATGGGCTTATGCTAATGGTATTACTACCATGGGTACATATGAAGCTGCTAATATGACAGCTCCTATTACCAGAGCTGAAATGGCAAAAATGTTATCTAACTATGCCAAAAAATTTCAGAACGCAACTCCTGATACTTCAAAGGAGTGTTCTTTCGGTGACACTAAATCAATAGGTGGAGACCTAGCTGTAGCTATCATCGAATCATGTCAATTAGGAATTATGGGTCAAGGAATTACTAATTTCAGACCTTACGATACAATTACTAGAGCTGAATTCGGTACAGCTTTGTCTAGAGTTCTTTGGGAAGGTAAATACGAAGGAGGAAATCCTTACTATGCACTTCACTTGAACGCTCTTCAATCTGCTGGAATCATGAAAGTAATAGCAAATGCAGAATCAACTAAAGAAATTAGAGGATATGTAATGCTAATGCTAATGAGAGCAAGCGAAGGAAGCGAGCCAGCAAAGGCAGACTGTGAAGATCCAATGATCAAAGCAGCATGTCTATTAGACTCAGACAAATGTCCAGCTGAATGTAAAGGTTCAGATGAAAAAGAAGACAACACAGTTGTTAAGTCTGGAGACTTAGCTGTAACAGCTAAAGCTGCTGAAGGTAGAAAAGCTCTAATCGGAGGAGTATCTGACTTAGACACTATCACTTTCAAGACATCTGAAGATGTAACTATATCTAGTATTACTCTTGAGAGATATGGATACTCTACAATTGACGATGTTGTATCAGTTCAATTGGAAGATGAAGATGGAAACATCATAGCTGATGCTAAAGAACCTAACTCTAAAGGTCAAGTAAAATTGACTCTTAAGAAAGACTACAAAACTGTAGATGGAACTTTCAAGGCAACTGTAGTTGTAACAACTAGAACTCTACCAGGTGCTGCTCCATATGATGACGCTAAATTAAAGAATGGATCAACATTAGGATTTAAAGTTATCGCAGCTGAATCAACAGCTAAGAACTTAAATCTTGATGATTACTCTCCATATACTTACGACTTAGTTAACTACAAAGGATCTGCAGTTCAATTCTCAAGCAGAAATTCTGCTACTAAAGATTACAACTTCGAAGCTAACAAACTTTACGAAGTAGCTAAATTTAGAGTAAAAGCTCCTGCTGATGCTGCTATCTTAGTTAAAGGATTTACTCTAACAGATAAAGATACAACTAAAAATGCTATCGATGCAGATAAGTTTGCTAAAGATGTAACTGTAACATTCAATGGAAAAGAAGTTAGTGGATTAAAATGGAAATTTAACAAAGATGAAGAATTAGTTGTTTCTTTCGATGAAGTAGAAATAGCCGGAAAAGAAACTGCTACAATCGCTGTTAATATGTCATTTAACGAAGAATTTGATAACTTCGGAGCATCTTCTAAATTCTATATCAGTGAACTTTCTAACTTCAATGCTATAGATAAGAAAACTGAAACTAGAGTTAGTCAAGATGAGACTTTAGGTGATGATGATAAACCATTATATACAGTAGCTGCTCTTAAAGATAAGATGACTACTTACAAATTCAATGGAGGAAAGATTAAGATTTCAGGAAAGAAATTAGGAACAGTTAATGCTGCAGCTGGAGCAACTAATGTAAAGATCGCTGAATGAGAAATTACAGTTTCAGAAGCTATTAGATGATCTGCTATAATAGTTGCAAAAACAGTTGAAGATGCTAAAAAGATTGATGAAATCAGATTAGTAATCAATGGTGAAGAATATGATGGATCTAAAGGTGCTGATTGAAAGACTTATACTTTCAAATGACTTGAAATTGAAAAATCAGGAAAGATTGAAATTAGAGTTGATATCAAATCTGATATGGAGGATAATATTGAATTTGATGGATCTCTAAATAGTGCTTCTTTCATTAGTGGAAAAGATGATAAAGGAAATGACGTTAGTTCATTAAAATATGATGAAACTGGAGAAGTTGTAGATCTTGATCAAATTACTGGATCTCTAAGCGTATCCACTATCAAGATTCAAGCAGCTAGAGCTAATCTTAATAATAAGACTACTAAAAAAGCTGAACTTGTAATCAATGAAAACAATAGAAAAACAATCTTTGAAGGTACTTATGAAGCTAAGAAAGGAACAGTAACTCTTAAGAATTTCGTTATTACTTCTACATCTGATGCTGATTTAGCTATCCTTTGAGAAGATGGTAAATTCCCTACATTCTATGTAACAATTGATAAGGAAGAATACGATGCTAATTGGGCTAAAAATAATTGTGAAAAAAAGACTGTAGATTGTGCAAAGTGAGATATCGATGATATCGAAATTGCAGATGGAAAATCAGTAAATGTTAAAGTTGAAATTGAATATACTCCAAAATTCGCTGATCCTGATGAGCTAGATGATGATGACTTGAAAGCAATGTTTAACACATTCAATCTTGCATTAGAATGAGAAGATGAAGATAATAATCCTGCTGGAAAAGCTGATGAAGATACTGTAAGAGTTGAAGTAGTTAAACAATGAACTATCGACATTACAGATACTAGTGCAAAGAAAACAGTTCTTCTTAAATCTAATAGAGAGGTAGCTACATTCAAAATTAAACCATCTAAATCAAGCGATGATGATATTATCCTTAATGAGTTAGTATTTGATTGGGCAGATAGTAGTGCTAAAACTGATTGAGTATATGACAGTGAGGCAGATTGGAAAGAATTAAAATTCGATATAGATGATGATAGTAGTTATAAACATACTGATGGTACATTCTCAAAGCTTGGAATTTCAGTTCCTGCTGAAGGAGTACTAGTAAAAGTTACTCTTAAATCAGAACCTAATACAGCTACTAAGAGATTCTTAAATGTAGTTTCTATTAACTGAAAGAAAGTTAATTCTGAATTCAGTAAATACTTTGTACCTGCTATTGTAAAGATCACTCAGAACAATGGTAAAGGTAAGGATACTACACAATATACAGCTGTAGTAGATAACGATACTTCATTACCAGTATCTAATCTTAAATTGTATTACAATGCTGGTACTGATCAATGTACATTTACTAATAATGAAGCAGATACTGCTAATTGTAAAGAAGCTGCTAAAAAAGCTGACTTATCTGAATGAAGTGAAGGTAATAAATTCTCAGCTACAAACACTGATGGAGCACATACTATTACTGCTGTACAATATATGGTAGGTGATGATTATGTTGAAATTACAAAAGACGATTTTGAGAATTTCTTCGAAGAAGCTTACTGTGCTTCTAGCAACAACTGTGATGACTTGATGGTATACTCTAATAAATCTTAGTCTATATCATAGATCTACGAAAAGACTCCTATCCCGAGAGGGTGGGAGTTTTTTCAAATCTCCCCCTAACCCCCTCTTTATCAAGAGGGGGAATAGTAAAATAAAAATACACATATTTCATTTTCCTCCTTGATAAAGGAGGGTTTATCACGCTTAGCGTGAGGACCACACCGCTTAGCGGTGTAAACTTGTGGTGGAGGATTTTTATTCATCATACACTTAAAAATCCCCAGTCCTTCGGACAGCCCCTTTCAGTAAAGGGGCACATTTTTATACCTAAGATCCTTCGTTACGCTCAGAATGATGGTATACTTAGCACCTTATCAATCATCCTGGGACTATCTTTCATTTATATACCTCCATAATTAGTTCATTTATCACATCATTGCCAATTCAGTCAGATTTCATCTTGTCTATCATTGGAATGACTGTTTCTTCGATAAATTTCTCATCGCAGAATCCTGTCTGATTTCTATATCCATTATGGATTATTTTTAGTAATTTTTCTCAGCATTTTATCTCTATTTTCCTTTTGGTTTTCATAGAAATGACTCAGTTTCATCATTCATTGATTCCATACTGCATAGCTAGTAATTTTTTGTAAAGTCTGAAACTTACATTATGGAGTTGAAAGCCATACATCCATACATAGACAAACTTTTTGATGATTCATTTTTTGTGAGAAAGTTGTGATGGTTTGACCATATGTCATCATCATGATGTGTAGTTTTCTGGATATCGACCGATGAATCCGATAAATTCTTTGGCATTCATCTGATAGACATCGAATCATAATTCTCCCAAAATTAGTCCAAGTTCTATATCATTGATTCATTTAAATCTGGGGATGAAATATCCATTCATTTTGAGGATATCGAGCAAATCCGCAATTTTCTGAGTAACGATTTTCATCTCTTTACAGGTTAATTCATAATGTTTTAGTTTAAACTTTATCTCTTCCAGGATATAAAAATCTGAATTTTTTCACATAAAATTGTCCAGATCAGATTTAGCTTTTTTTATTCATCTGGATTTCACTCTATCGTAAAATTCTTGTACTTTTTTCATCACTCTAGCATTACACTGTCATTTGGTTGCGATGCTTTTGTATTTCTCGATAAATTCATCCTTCGTCATCCCCAGAATCTCCTCTCTAGTGAAATGATTGAGCAATATCGCTTCGCTCGTAGCTCTATGTTTGATAGAAAATAATCATGTAATTTCTGGGAATAGACGCTCTTTACTTAGATTGATACTCGCCATGAGTTTAGATTTTTGACATCTTAATGTGCTCAATCTCCTAAATAATAGACGTAAAGAATTCCTTTCTTTGGAAAAACTTCTACGCACAAATCATAATCCACAATTTTTTTTGAAAGGAGTTCTAATCGACTCGAGCTGATTTTTACTATCTAGGTCTCTCATAGTATTTGCTATCACGATTGAGTCAATATTGTCGGATTTGTAGTCACTCTTGGCATAAAATTTTCTTGCATGAAAAGTTAAGCTCGAGTTGAGTAAATATGTATTCGGCAACCTGTCATCGAAGTAATTCATAATATCGTGTCAATATATACCTGTGTTTTCTGTTCCAAAAAATATTTTATTTTCATCTATTCACATCAGTATCAGATTTATTATCAATTTTTCTACTTGTTTGAATCCATTCGCTGTATTGTATATAGTTCATAGATATGTTTGAATTCATCCATCATTTACAGTCGCTCACACATCCAGGACATTTTTTCATACATCCACTCATATATAAATAGATAAATCTGACTGATTGTCTTTTACATAATTGTATAGCCCATTCACTGCTAAGGTTTTCAGAGTCTTTGCCATTTCTTCGTCTATAAATAAAAAATATTCTCTGCTCGAGAATAATTCAGTATGTCATTTTTATACACGAAAAACAACAAAAAAATCGGCCCATCCGGACCGACTCTTTTTTTTGGAAATTATATTTTGAAATTATATATTATAGTTTTCACATCAGATCTCCTAAAGCAGCTTCTTGATCTTTCTTTGCAGCTTCTGCTTCCTGTGATCTATTCATTGTGTCGATTACAGCGTTCCATTTTTTGAGTCTAACTTCTCTTTCTGAGATTAGAGCTTCTTTTTCGCTTTCTCCATCCTCACTTTCTTCATTCATCAATATCTGTAGATTCATCTGTTCCTCGATATAGATTTCGTATAATCTAAGGATCTGGAATGACCACAATTCTGAAACAGTTTTTACGATAGATTGGTCTCCACTTTTTACAGCTATGTAGAGTTCCCATCCACCATCTTTATTATCCTGTTTGAGTTCATAGTCACTTGAAAAAGATCCGATTACCAATTTCTCTAATATATCCCAGTCAAAGTCATCATCCAAATCTTCTGGAGTAAGATAAGACTGAGTAGGAAACTTGGATAAATAATCAGTATACCAAACCTGATCTTTTATATCTCATTGGATTTTTCCGAAGTATTTTTCGTATTTTTCTACGATTTCTTTTTTATCTTCCTTTTCTCTAAGCTCATTTATAAAAGCTGGGAAATCAAATAACATGGCAAAATTTTATAAGAAACTAAAAATTTTCTCTTTTTCACCGATTCAAGAATAAATAAAACGAATACCAATGCAAGAGAAAATCAAAACGCTATTTTAACTATAAATTTTTTAAAATCATTTCAAAAGGAAATCATTGAAATTTTTCATCTTTTTGAATCATGAGATGACTTCATCGTATCATTTATCACTCAAAATTTCTTCATCACTTAATCAATGTGAAACCGTTCGAGCTACATAACGCAAAATTTCTATCATTTCGGGATTGTTTACTACTTTTCTAACCAATCTTTCCCCAGCCTTTTCCAATAATTCTTTTCAAACTTTTGATTTTAGTCTTCTCTCTGCATCTACATTATCTTTCCGTTCCACTTCTTTATAATATCTTTTAAAAGTCTGATTTTCTGTAATCTCTTTTCGTTCATCTCGATTTTTCCAGATATGTAATCTGATGCGGCTTACTTCATCTCTACTTGGGCATCGAGATCATCCTCAAATCATTGAATTATCTCCAGGCTGAATATGAATGTAATATCATGGCAATGATGATTTTCTTCCACCACTACACAGAAATGCTCCGAAATGTAATTTATATGGATGAGATTTATCTGGAGAAAAACGTAAATCTTTATTGAATCTATAGATACAATTCTTTGCTTCGATTCAATTCAGATTTGGATCGATTTTTTGCATATCTATAATTAAATGCTCCACAAGCTCTGTGAATCTTTTTCTTTCTTGTACATAAAGATCGTGATTTCTATGCATTCGCTCAGTATTATTATTTATTTTTACTGCTTCTAAGAATTTTAATGTGATTGGTGAGAGCATTATGAATTAGTTATTGTGTAAATTTTTTGTCCTCCTTTTTGAAAGGAGGGTTTATCACGCTAAGCGTGAGGACCACACCGCTAAGCGGTGTAAACTTGCGGTGGAGGATTTTTACCATTTTACACTTAAAAATCCTCAGTCCTTCGGATTCACCCGCGCTAAGCGGGGCAAGGCCCCTTTCGATAAAGGGGCACATTTTTAATTTCTTGCATTCTTTTCTCCCATCACTATATTAATTCTCGTATTTATCGCAAGTATTTCTTGGAAAATGTATCTATTCTCGTTCAAACAGTTTGCATGACATGATAGAGTCTTTTCATCCAATCTTTCTATCTGAAAGGCTGGAGATTTGATCCAATGTGGATGAGATTTTTTATTAAATCTTGGAGATGAAATAAGTTTTCCAGAATTAATTAGAACTCAGTTTACACCTACTTCACCTTACGAAGTAGTCTATCCAAAATTCTTTGATCAGAAATTTCTCGCTCTACTTCATCGGATGGTTTATGAGCGATATTCTACTTACAATAATGTTTTGAAATATTTCGTTTCATTTGAAGTTTCTCAGCTTTTGGCTCGTGAAGAGAAAGTGAAATGAAAAAATAAAAAACTGAACTTGGATAACGTTTCAATACCACTAGATGAATCGAAACAAAATCTCGTAATCATTCCAGACAATCGATCTCGTGAGAATCAGCTTTCAGATTTTTTTTCACAGGATTTTGTTACTCATCTATATTCTACAGATACCCAAAATCGTAAAGATCAGAATTGGTGGGAAATAAAAAAATCAAAAACTTGAATCATTGTAGCGACTCAGTCTGAAGTTTTTCAGCCATTCAATAATTTGTGAACTATCACATTCATCGACTGATACAAGCGATATTATCACAATCAGCAGGATCCTCGCTATGATATTTCTCAGGTTGTAAAAAGGATGCAAGAATTACGAGATTGCGAGGTTATAAATTTGGAGAATAGTGGCTTGATTCAGTAAAAAATAAAAATCTCAGTAAAAATTTGACAAATTTTTGTGTTTTGTGTATAATTTCAAGGTAGTATTTATCTTTATATTATACAAAAAACAATGAAATTACCAGAACATTACAAAAATCTTAATGCTGAACAGAAAAGAATAGTCATTGTAAATCTAATTTCTGAATTCTGAAATGAAGATATTCAAGGTCGTATTGATGGATTTAATGATGATCAGATTAATTTTCTATTTACATATTTTTTCACAGAATCAAAAGAAAAAAGAGATAGAATGTGGGATGACATGATAAAAAAATATGAAACAACTTTACAAGATCTCAAAGAAATAGCAGCAAAACTACAGAGTTTGGATTTAGAATTCTCAGAATTATTGGCTCAGAAACAAGATAGAGATGAATTTATGAAAAATATTAGATAAAAATTTTTAATTTTATTATTCGCATAAACATGATATATCTTAAGAAAGGTGTCGAGAACGTGAATGATAAGAAAGAACTTATTGATAACTCTTCAAAAGAATCTTGAGAGAGAGAAAGTCTTTCAGTAGAAAAAAAAGAAAGAGTAGAAGTAGAGAAAGTAATCGAGAAATCAGTAAAATCAATTAATGAGAAAATTTTTAAGTTATTAGCAGATAATAACGATCTTTTGTATAATATACAAAATAAAATCAAAAAAATTCCGCAGAAAGAAAATCAATTATTTGGAATATGCTGAATTATAGCATGAGAAACAGATAATTATTTTAAAGGTAAAAATATTTTTTATGAAAAGCTACTGAAGCCAGCTTTGGATAAATACATGTATTGTGTGAATGTAGCTAAACAAAAATTGGATACTGCGAAATTCTGTGAATTTTACGGCGATTTAGTTCAGAATATTGAGAATTCAAATCCTGAAAAACCTAAGCCAGCCAATGGTGCTACTTATGTAGACGAAAAAAGAAATTTTAGACCAGCAGTTAGTTAAAAAATATAATTATTTAATTGTTTATATAAGAATAAAAATATGAAATTACCAGAACATTATAAACATCTCGATTCAGATCAAAAAAGAATTGTAATATCAAATCTTATTACAGAATTTGGAAATCAGGACATTCAGAATCATATAAATAGTTTCAATGATAGCCAAATCGATTTTCTGTTTACATATTTTTTCACAGAGTCTAGAGAAAAAAGAGAAAGAATGTGGTATGATATGCAGACAGAATATGAATCTACATTGAGAGAACTCGAATATATCGCTGAAAAGATTCAGAAACTAAATATTGAGTATAAAAAATACTTAGCTGAAGAAGCTAGTAAAAAATCGGTTAAGAAATAATTTTAAATTTTATTTCTAAAAAAATGAACAACACACCTGGAGTTAATTGTGAGAATAAGCGTGAAGATTTCATTTTTCACGAAAGGACTCCTGAAGAACAAAAAAAGATAGCAGATGCTGAAAAAAAGGTGAAAGAGTCAGTAGAAGATTTTGCAAAGGCTTTAGATTCTGTTTCTCCATGACTTACCAAGGAACTGCTTGATATCTTTGACAAATTAAAACAAATATGATGAATAGAAGAGACCACATTATGGAATGAATCATTTAAATTATTATACAGTAAAAATACAGATAAAATGCCTGACAAACTAAGGCATATCCTATGAGAAATGCTGAAACAATTAACAGAATATGAATCTGTAAAACAGAGATCTAGATCTTTGGAAGAAATGTTGAGAGCTTGTGCATCTATTAGTGCTGCTGAATGTTCAAATAATACGAAAACTGACTGTGAATGAGGATGTAAAATCACTCCTGAAACTCACGATCGATGAAGATGAAAAGATTTATAAAAATTATTTTAAATAGAAGATTCGTTATGTTTAGTATAACGAATTTTTTATTATTATAAAATATGTCAAATATAAAATAATAAATTTTTCATAAACTTGTAAATAAATATAAAAAATCTGCCCAAATTTTTGCATAAAAAACATTTTCGAATATAATTATCGTGTAGAATTTATTTATAAACAAAAGATATAAAACTTGATGTCAGCTCAAACTTTGAACGTTATTTACGATACAAATTATACAAATATCATTTCTGATGGAGGTTTTGTTGATCATAATTTCACAAAAAAACTCTGATTTTTTGATCTACTTTTCTGAAGTTCAAAGGATTTACAGCAAAATTCAGCTTCTAGCCAAAATAACGAGCAAAAAGCTCAACCTCAATATCAAAATCTTCAAACACCTGCCCAAGATACTCAAGCTCAGACTCAAGATACACAAGCACAATGACAAAGTGAACAACAAGTTCAAACCGGACAACAAACTCAAAGTGAACAAGCACAAACTACTCAGGCACAGCCTGAGCAAGCTAACAATGCAAATCCAGAGCAGAAACAAAAAAGTCCGTGATTTTTTGACTTACTTTTCGGACCATTAAATGCGCCTCATCCAGCTAAAGCTGAGGAAAAAAAGAATTCTGACTCAAAAGCTAATGAATCAAATCAAACAGCAGCTACTCAAGAATGACAACCAAATCCAGAAAATACTCAACTAGAACAGTCAAATTCAAACCAGCAAATTTCATCTAATTCTCAAGAAAATAACGCTAATCAACCTGCAACTACTACAGAAAATACTGCTGAGAATATTACTCAAAATCATGAAATTGCTCAAAATGATAATCAAACAGAGACCGCCCAGAAACCTAAAAAGAAAAGCTGGATAGATTCTATGTTGGATAATGTTTTCTGAACAGATGATGGAACCAAAAAAGAATCCAAATCAGACAAAAAAACTGATGAAAAAAAGTGAGATAAAGAAAAAACTTCTGAAGATGATAAACAGCTTACTGAGGAGGAGAAAAAAGCTAATGAACTACGTGAACAGATTAAGAAAATTTTAGAGATTCCAGATTCTGAATATAAAGATAGTATGCTTACCTCTGATATGAGAAGATTTATCAAAAAAGTGGACGAGGAATATACAGCAAATATGACTGATTTCAAGACACATATTGCACCGTCATATTGGGAATATAAATGAAACGGTATGAATATCAGTGGAATTCTATGAAAGACTTATTACACACAGAGATATCCAACATATATTGATGCATTATGGACTAGAGATTTGATGGGAATGCATGCTAAATGGGATATGTCATTTTTCATCTATCCAGAAGATGACTCTGCAATGCAAGCGATGTTGAAGAGAAAATCAACTCAACTAAAAGCAGAATTAAATGAAGCTATATCCAAATGAGTCACTACAGATAAAGAAGTAGAACAACAATATAGAGATGTAGAAATGATTAGAGAAAAATTGAGTACTAGAGAAGAGAGATATTTTGAACTTTCTAATTATTTCACAATTTACAATACTGATGAAACAGTTCTTAGAGAAGACTGAAAGAAATTTGAGCAGAAAATTAGTGGATATGGAATCGCTGTAAAAACGGCTAACCATAGAATGGACGAATGAATGACTTCTACATTACCATTGTGTATAGATGATTTATGAATCACTAGAAGTGCAGTAACTTCATCACTTGCGTGAAGTTTCCCGTTCATTTCCAATGATTTGGTTCAAAATACATGAATTTTCTACGGATTAAATCTACATACGTGATGACTAATTATCATGGATAGATTTAGTGACAGATTACCGAATATGAATAGCGTAATTTTAGCCACATCATGAGCCTGAAAATCGTTTACAGTTAAACTTGAAATTTTGAGATATTTATTGAACTGAATAGATATCATAGTTATCGATCCAGAAAACGAATATAAAGAACTCTGTGAAGCTGTAGGTTGAACTTACATCAATATCGCTACAAATGCACAGCAATATATCAATCCATTTGATTTACCTCCAAAGATTGAGGATGTAGAATATGGAAAATGAGATCTTCTTCGTTCTCAAATCATGACATTAATCTGATTGATAGAAATACTGGTTTGAAAATTATCTCCAGAAGAAGAAGCTATACTAGATAAAGCACTACAGAATACATACGCTCTTCGTGGATTCTCTTTCGAAGAGGATGATTACGAATGAAA
>DETJ01000048.1:12244-16833 GCA_002361595.1 Patescibacteria group bacterium UBA3291
CAGGTTTGATTACGTTTGAGTAAATATGCTACGTGAACATTTGGTAAATTATTTAATAATTACACAAATGTGGATATCAATAATCGTATTACCGTATTCAGTATCCGTGATCTAGAAGACGCACTCAAAACTCCAGCCATGTATAACGTTTTGAACTTCATCTGGACTAAAGTTAGATCTATGAAACGTCAGAGATTGCTTGTATGTGATGAAGCCTGGATTATGCTTCAGAATGATGTTTCAGCTAATTTCATGTTTAGTATGACCAAGAGAGCTAGAAAATACTGATTATGAATTACAACTATTTCACAGGATATTGAAGATTTCGTTAGAAGCCCATATGGAAAACCTATCGTTTCAAACTCTTCGATGCAGATCCTACTCAAGCAATCTACTACTTCGATAAAATCATTAAATCAGCTTCTGTGACTCTCTGAAGCCGAACAGCAAAAGTTGATTTCATGTGGAGTATGAGAATGACTAATATTTGCTGGAAATCAGCATATTGCACTCAAAATCGTAGCATCTCCATCTGAAAAGGAAATGATTACAACTGATGTTAAAAGAAGATCAGAATAGATATTTATTTTAAACTAGTTTATAATGGAAAACCAACAAAACAACATTTCACCACAAGCAATGCTTTCCGCAATTGTAGGAATGATGTTTTTTGCTCCATTTATAAAAAATAATGTAGATAAAGATCCTGATTTTTCTCAGGAAGAAAAAGATTTCATTACATCATATATTAATGTTTGATATGTTAATTTAGCATTATTTATAATCGTACTTTGAGCTATTCTCATAAATATATTTTGGATTCATCCAGTTCTTTCATGGATTTTTACAATTGGAGGTATCGCAATTTATATCATCACTGTATTTTCACTATTCGCTTGTGTAAATAATTTGATTATGCGAAAATCTGATGAAACATTAACAACAAATATACAGCATAAATGACAATTGGTGAAGACTTATCTTCCCGTACGAAACTTTATTTTATGGTTTCGTCAGCCAAACTATAATATGCCTTATCGACGATTAAAGGAATCTATTTTGTTGCGAAGTATATTCATTTTCTGAACTTTATTATTATGAAATTCATTCTGAATTTGAGTAGTTGGAGTGATTGTAGTTAGAGTAGGATTATTGATGATGAATGTAGATATTATTCCACTTAGTATGAAAAAGGCTATTAATTCATTATTCTTATGTAATCCAGGAGAAATTTCGGCATATATATTTGCACCAATTGTTTCAAAATTGAAAAATGCTGACTATGCGACAGTATTACAGGCTAAAAAACAATCTTATGCTCAATGACAAATTTTCTGAATAGGAATCATAATCCAATATATAGCATTTATCGCAGCGCTTTATTTCATATACCGTGATATAATGGATGAAATAAATTGGTTTCAAATCGTACTAGCAGTAGCTGCAATATTATGGATTCTGAGAGTTATTATATTCTATAAATGTAAAAAAACTTGGCTAAAGATTCCTATTATCTCAGAAATTGTATCTTTAGTATTCCATTAAAAAATCAGATTTTATTCATATTATACAAAAACACATGAAAACAATCAAAAAGTTCCTATTAGCATTTATGGTTTCCATAGTAGGTCTAGCTAATCTATCTATATTTACTACGGTAGATGCTGCAGGTTTAGATATATATCAAAGTACAATTTCAAAGACAACGAAGTGATCACTAAGGTCTGCTATAGATTCACCTGATGTAGTCAATAGTACATGATCTGATCTAGTTAATCAACAAGTCCTCAAACTTGTTGGTTATATCATCGATATATTTATTGTAGTCTGAATTGCTGTAGCATTTATTGGAGCATATAAAGTGATGACATCCGATGATGAAAAAGCAGTAAAAGAATGAACTAGATTATTGGTATTTGGTATAATATGAATTATTATAATGGTTTCTGCTAGATTCTTTGCAGAAGGATTAGAAAAATTATTAAGAACTGAATTCGTTGGTGCATGAGCAGATACACCTAAATGAATGAGATTTATAGAAGGTTTATATACAAATCTTTTATATCCATTTATAAAGATTGCATGTTATTTCGTTATTTGATTCCTATTCTTTATGATGGTTTGAAAGGTTGTAGCATTCGTTACTTCTACAGATGATTCTGCCAAGAAGAAAGCAGGATGAGTTATTATTCGAAGTATAGTCTGAATATTAATCGTAATGTGAGCTAAACAATTAGTAGAATCTGTGATGTGAAAACAAGAAAAAGTATTAGATCAGGGTGCTAAATGGATAGATGATCAATGACCTGAATCTGTATTAGATTTTGGATCTATTCCTATCGTTGCTCAAGTTGTCAACTGGGTGATGTGACTAACTATGGTAGTGATCCTAATGCTGATTATCATACAATGATACAAAATGTTTACTAAACCAGATGATCCAAAGAATAGAGAAAGTCTGAAAAAAACAATATTGTATATTTTCATCTGAGTGCTTGTAATATGAGCAGCATATGCAATATCAAGTGTATTGGTTATAAATAAACTTCCAATTAATGATTTGTAAATATCCGATATATAAAAAAGTCTGGGAATTTAATCCAGACTTTTTTTGGTGCTAAAAATAATAATTAATCTAATTTTTTGCAAATATCTCTGAATGTACAATGTTCACATTTTTTATCGCTTGTTGTCTTACGAAACATCATCAGATCAACTGGCTGATTTTTGTATGGATTCTGATCTACTAATAATTGTTTCTGCTCTTCTACGTCATGTTTAATTTTTTCGATAATTCAGTCTATATCTTCTTGTTTGAGTATTCATCCATATGAATTCATACTATCTAGGTAAACTTCATATGCTTCGATTTTGATTCCATTAAGAGATGTGAATCCTTTTTTCAAAAGCATTTTGAGAGCGTAAACTTTCAACTGATTACTTACAGAATTGTCCAAAACTTCTTCTTTACCAGATTTCCAGTCAAGGATTAAGAAATCAGTATCTGAAAAAGTAGCTCAGAAATCAGGTCCAGCAAGCACTGAAACATCTCTGATTCAGATTCTGTTTACATCTACTTTCATAGATTCGAAATCTGGAGTTCTAGGATGCTCTACATATACAAACTTAGCAGTTTTGAAATAGTCTTGAACTTTTTCATTCCATGGGCTAGCAATGAAACGATCCAAATTTCCACAAACTTTTTCGATGGCAGGTTCAAGTAAACTATCTGCGTCTTCTCAGTAAAAATGTTCTGAAAGTCAGAATTTTCCAAAGAAATCTTCACGGTCTTCGTAATCTCTTTCTTTGGAATAATCGAAATCAGCTTTCATTTCTCTTCTCATATTATCCTTTAGTTCTTCAATTTTTTCTGGTGTAATTTCTCATTTTTTCAATGCATGTAAATAATCTGAAAGTAAGAAATGTGATTTTTCTCCTACTCGCATTTCGATACTTTTGAGTCATTTGAGTAATAATGTTTCAGCTCGTAAATCTGGGAAATCTTGTTTCAAAGCGAATGTGTAATAATTGAGAAAATACTTCCTTTCACAGTACTCCAAAAGTGTAATCCTGGTATTAGACCATGAAAGAGTTTTCTTTGGTTTCCTAATAGGACGAGATGATGAATAATTCATTTTTATGTGAGATAGTAGATAAATCTTTTTTACAGAAAAATCCGTGGCAATATAAAATTAAATTAAGATTTTTTTTTATAATTACAAGTGAAAGAATTTTTATTAAAAAAAAAGATAGCTTTCCAGCTATCCTGTTTTAGTTCTAGAACAAAGATTTACTAGTTAAGATGTTGTGCAATCACAATACTATTTTCAGCAGCATCAGCTTCAGCTTCTAGTAATGATGCATTTGCATCTACCAACAAGAATCCCATAAGTGCTGCAAAGATTGTTACTCCATAACAAGCGATGTCTCTACATACTTTTTGTTTTCTTGTTCTTTCGCTTTCTTTCTTGTAGAACAGCTTTTGTTTTGTTGTGTTTTTCATTTCTGTCATGACGTTAAACATATAAATACATGTATATTATAATATATTTTTTAAATTTGTCAAATTTTTGGAGACTTTTTTATTTTGTGCGATACCAACTTGACTTTCTGAGCAAAAAAAATATCTATAAATCAGAATTTTTATTCTTTTTTTAAATTAACGATGAAAATTTTTGCTTAATAACAAGCTTTCCGAAAGTTTTGAAACTGATTTCAAAAAAAATGTTAATTTTATATATTAAGCAAAAATCGACATGTTAGACAAAAAAGAATTACAACAATCTGAACCACTTCGTGTATTCCTAGTAGATTTAGTGGACAAAAATACAAATAAGGAAGAGCTTCACGATAGAATGAGAGAACTGGAAAATCTAGTAGAAACTTACTGATGAATCGTAGTTCTTCAAAAATATCAGAAAAAAGATATTCCAGACCCAAAAACCTATGTCTGAAAATGAAAATTAGATGAAATAATTCATGATATGCTACTTTTGAAAGCTAATCTTTTGATAGTAGGAAATGCTCTGAAACCATCCCAGATTTGGCAGATTAATGAAAAATTACGTGTGGTGTCAGAAGAACATAAA
>DETJ01000043.1 GCA_002361595.1 Patescibacteria group bacterium UBA3291
ATGAAATTAGTTCCGCCTAGCGATCATCAGTTTGCTGCACTTCACGGAGCAGTCTGGAGTGGATGAACATTTGTATATATCCCAGAGTGAATTCAGATTTCTGATCCTTTACAAGCGTATTTTCGTATGAATACGTATGAGGGAGGACAGTTTGAGCATACTCTCATTATCCTCGAAGACTCTACGAGCTGTAGTTATATAGAATGATGTTCAGCACCAAAATATGACAAACGTTCACTGCATGCAGGTTGTGTAGAGATTTTTGTGGGTAAAAATTCATCGATGCGTTATACTTCAGTGGAAAACTGGTCTCTCAATACATTTAATCTCAATACAAAACGTGCCCTAGTCGAAGAAAACTCACATATGGAGTGGATTGGATGAAATTTAGGTTCATGAGCTACAATGCTCTATCCATGTACTATCCTCAAATGAGATCATTCTACATCGGACAATCTTTCCTTGGTCGTAGCGTCCAAAGATCAGCATCAAGATGTTTGAACCAAGGTAATTCATATATGAAAAGATACATCTTCAAATACCATTTCCAAATCTATTTCCAAATCATGAGGTATAAATACTTATCGCTGATTGGTACAAATTCAGCCAAGTGCGGAAAATGCTGTAGCTTCGACTCGCTGTGATGCGTTATTACTCGATGAAATTTCTGTTTCAGATACTATTCCAGTTATCCAGATCAAAACTGATGATGCAACAGTTTCTCATGAAGCGACTGCTTGAAAGATTGATGAAAATCAGCTTTTTTATCTGATGAGCAGATGATTAACCGAAGAAAAGGCTATGGCTATGATAGTGAATGGATTTATCTCATCTATCACCAAGGAGCTTCCTCTAGAATATGCCTGAGAACTCAATCATCTCATTCAGCTCGAGATGGAAAATAGTATAGGATAGAATTTTTGAAGAAAATATAAAAATTATTATGATAAAAAAAGTCCCAGAAAATTTGACAGGGATTTTTTTTTGAATATAATTAGTTGGTAAAGTTTATTTTATATACTAAAACAAAAAGTATGAAAATTAAAAATGTTGCATTAGCATTGGCTTGAGCTGCGGTTTCTGTATCATGACTAATGTCAGTGGCTACTTTAGCTGCAGATAGTAATGTAGATAAAAAGGTTTCTATGGATCCCTCTAATGCAGTTCAGCATATGGTAAATGTAAAGCTTATTGGTGATGATTGAAATGTGGAAAATGCATCTACTTTGAAACTTGTTGGTAAAAATTTAGTTTGAGTGGAGACTAATAATTTTGTTATCGCAAAGGATAAGGATAGTAATAAGATTGAGTGAGGAAATAATTCCAACATATTGTGATGAATATCTAATATAGTCAATGGAAGTTTATCTACGATTTTGTGATGAGAATCCAATAAAAATAATGGTAATTATTCTACGATATTAGGATGAAAAGATAATAAAATAGGAGAAAATGGTGTGAGTGAATATTCTACTATAGTAGGATGAACTAGTAATGGAGTGGATTGAAATTATTCAGCTGTTGTAGGATGAAGTACTAATGGAGTGAATTGAAATTATTCAGCTGTTGTATGAAATAATACTAAAGTGAATTGAAATAATTCTGTAGCTTTATGAAAAAATTCTGAAAATAATGCAAATAATTCATTTTTGTGGACTGATGGTAATGATAGACCCGCTTTGGAAAAATCTAATGTGTTTGCAGTTAGATGAGAGCATTGAATGGTAGTGAATGCTAGCCAGGCTCACCCACTTGCACAGTTGACTATTGGATGACCATTAGTAATTCATAAATGAGATTCAGATCTTCAATGTACAGAAAGTGGAGTAGTAAAGGTTGTAGATGGAGATAGTGGATATAAATGTTTCTGTAGCTGTGGTAAAACTAAAGATAATGAGTATTATTGGTATTCATTATACGGACAGTGAAGATGTGAGTGAAAATGTAATATGACACAGGAGCATGAACCTGGATGTGGAACAGAAACTGTAACAAAAACTGAAATTGGTGGTAAAATTATATTTGAATGATCATGTAATAAATATTCTAAACCTGTACTATGATATTGAGCATATGTAGTTGATTCTACAGGTAAGATTCATTGGACATGTCAGACAGATGCAGGAAAAGTAACTGCATGTGAAGCATTCTCTTCCAACTAATGTAAAAAATATTTGTGTAGTTATATTTTATTCTTTAAGATTATTGTCATGAAAAAATCATCGAAATTAGCTTGTTTATTTAGTCTATGATTATTGAGTGGTTTATTCACGATTGTTTCATTAAATGTGACAGATTGAGCGGATGCTTGAATTAAGATTAATTTAAGTGAGTTTCAAAATTTGCAGACTACTCATAGGGCTCGTCTAAAGACATTATACTTATGGAATGGTAGTGATGCAGATGATGCTGCATGGATGGCGGCTACTGATAAAACATTGGATATTTTCAAATGATTAATTGTAGATAAATCTTTGTTGGATCAGAATGCTAACTGAGATCTTATTTTAGTGGGATGATGAATAGGTAATAATATAACTGATAGTGATGGAGTTCATAAATCGGGTATTGCTTGATGAGAAGGAAATATTATCAGTGCGGATAATGCAGCAATTGGTTGAGGTAAAGAAAATAATGTATCATGAGAAAATGGTGCAGTAGCATGATGATATAATAATGAGTCAAAAGCTGGATGAGTGGTTCTATGATGACAGGGAAATAAAGCAGAGGGAATAGTCCTATGATGACAGGGAAATGAAGTAGGTCAGAATGGTTTGGCTATGTGAATTAGTGCAAAATGATGAGAGTGATCATTTGTTCGAAATGATGGGTCCTATAGATGAGAAACTCTAGTAGAAAATAAGGCACTTATTTGAGCACAAAAATGACTATTGATTGGTACATATGAACCAAAAGACTGAGTTAGCTTGGTAGTTAATTGACCAATACAAATTTGATATACAGATCAAACTCCTGGTGTCGCATGAGAGATTAGATCAAAAGAAGGTTGTTTATATGCTTTTGATGGTACTAATCGACATTTATTGGGTAGTAGTTCATCAAGCTGTACCCATTACACTGTAGCCAAGAAATGCCAATTTGGAAGGATTTTATTGCAGGAATGAGATAAAGTGACGGCTTATTCTAGCGTATCTGCACCAAATTGTGATGCGGTAAAGAGAGAGGATGTTTATTGTCAAGGATGAGAATTGGTTGCATGATGAACATCTAAAGAGTATAAATATGCATCATGTCTTAATTTATCAGACTATCCTTATTATCTTTCTCAGAATTAATGTTATAATTATTATAAAACAAAATCCCCTATTTAGGGGATTTTTCTTTCGAGAAATTTTTTATTTAGAATCGTTTTTTCCATTTGAAGTATACCATAGTTCCTATAGTTAGAGCTATCATTCATCCGAGTAGCCATCGGAAGACTCATACGTAATTTTGTGCTGGTAGCTCTACATTCATTCCGTACAGTCCACTAATCCATGTCAAAATTCCGAGCAATACTGTGAATATAGTCAGAATTGAGATTATCTTATTTGTCCTAATTGTCGTGAGAGTGTCAGAAACGTCGAATAGAGATTCGGTATTTTCGTGAGCGATAGATACGAGTGATAGGATTTTATCGGTTTTATAGAGTAGATCCTCAAAATACACATCTAAATCTCATTTGTAAAATTTCATAGTTGCAGATTGGAGCTCTGTCAAAATTTCACTATGTGGGCTGATAATATGTCTCATCAGAACTGCGCTTCTTTTTTTGATTAATAATTCTGAAAGGGTTTCCTGTGTGATAGAGTTTGCATCCATGGCAGCATCTTCGATTTTGGTCAGGTCTAGAGAAAATTTATTCATTCATGTTAAAAGTTTATCATACATAGCATCGATTATCATGTATAGAATATAGTATGGAGATAACTTAAATTTTTCATCAGCTTCCGCTTCTTCTACTTCTTTACGGTATTGGTTTTGAATTTTTTCTACATTACTTGTGATATGAGATGTTACTGTGATGATGAAATTTTTTCATAGAATCGCGTGCATATGGTTTGCAAAATGTTTCTTGGTCTTTGTATTGTATTTTGGGAAACGGATAACCAGAAATAGACATCCATCATATACGTCGATTTTGTCCTGGGTAGTAAAATCCAAAAAATCCTGTTCAATGATTTCGTGCAAATCGTATTTATCTACTAGTTTATCTATTTGCTTTTTGTCTGGATCTACTAGATGAATCCATGTAGTTCATCAGATTTTGATTTGTTCATCCTTCATTTTTTGGATTTTGTTATGTTGAGTAAAACTTATTCATATTTTTCTTCGTTATTTTTGGTTTCCATGTAGTCTCTAATGACTTCTCATAGAGCATCTACCAATATATCAAACTGTCTCTGGTCTCATTCTAGGTCTTGTTCAATTTTTTTCTTTTTTACATCTTCATAATTTTTTTTATTTAATGTAAGTTTAGATGCTGATTTTTTTGGATGACTCACATCATTGAAAGCAAAATCTATTTCATTTCACATCTGTATCAATAAATCTCATTTCCCAAATAATTTGTCCCATAAGCTGTTTTGTTTGTGTGAAATTACTGAGATTTTGGATCGATCGATCACTTCAGTTTTGTATTCTAGTACTCCATCTCGTAGGAATACAGTCAATGCATCTTTGCTAATCAATATGCAGTCGAGATATAGATTTAGAAATCCTAATAACCATTTAGTGAAAATCAGAAGTCAGAGTATTCCAGCTATTCGTCTTACATATGGTACATCTTGATATTCGGGATATTGCTGTGAAATTGCATATGCTACATATACAAGAAAAAGAAGAACACTATAGACCAATATTCCTCTCAAGTATATGAAAGGACTATGACCCAAAATGTCTTCTACATCTTTTAGATCCACATATCTTCCCAATAAATAATGTCTGAGCATGGATAGTTATTTTGCCTTGATAAAAAGTGGGTTATCCACAGTCAAGGCATACCTTCACTTCATTTTTCACTCAATAATGAAGGAATACCATAAACTATTAAGCAGATTTTTTTGCTTGAGCAGCTTTGATAGCTTCTTGTTTTTCCAAGAATTTTTCCATTCTTCACTTAATTACCTTTTTTACTTCCTTGTTTTCATTGAAAGCTGGATGACATTGGTAGCAAGTTTCTACCCTAATTGGTCCAGGAACAGTTGCGTTTATTTTGAAATTTGCTCCACAGATACATGTTACTTCTACATCATTGTAGTAAGGAGCGTGAATTCACTTTTTCATAACTTGATAATTTGAATGAATAAAATATTCGTGGTGGTTGCTATTTAGTATAAATATTTTCGTTTTCAATTCAAGAGAAATGGTGTAAGTTTGTCATTCTGAGCGATAGCGAAGAATCCATTAGTCTTTATGTTGAAAAAAAGATGGATTTATTTACAATTAAGTATTGTTAGTTCTTGAAATATAAAATATCGTCATGCTAAACTTTGCATCATTAAAACATTTGGATTATCATCAGAGATTTTTGCAGAAAAGAGTTCAGATTTCTGATATTTTTTTGGTATGATGATGTGTGCGTGATTTATTGCTCTGAATTAGCAAAGATCCATTAGATATAGATTTTACATGTGAATGAAAACCAGAAGAGCTTGATGCTCAAATCAATACAGAGTGACTTTCTCATTTCAAAACTGATAAATTTTGAACTATCACTTTGATTCCTTCTACTGAGAAAGAGCGTAGTTATCAGCTTACTCCACTTAGAACGGAGTGAGATTATGAGGATTTTCGTCATCCAGGTGAGATAAACTGGAGTAACGATATATTGCTTGATGCGAAGAGGAGAGATTTTTCTATCAATGCTATGTATTACTTTTCAGTGGAACAAAAAACCAAAAAAGAATTGGATTATACGAAAGATAATCCAAAAATTTTGTCAGAATTAGATTTGCTCAAAGTCCTAGCGACTCAGTGATATTGTTATCTTTCGGATATAAATTTACTCATTCTTACAGATTCTCAATTTATTTCGCAGGTGTTTCCACAGTCACATTTTGATGAATATGCTTTTCGTTATCTAGTCGAAACTCAAAATTCATGTTATCATATTTCAGATCAATCAGAAAAAAAATCTGAAAAATTATTTCGTGTGGTGATAGATTCTACGTGATGAATTGAGTCTATGATTCATAGAAAATTAACTACGGTATGAAATCCTGATCAGCGTTTTTGAGAAGATGCGTTACGTTTGATTCGTGGGCTCAGACTTGTGAATGTATGTAATTATCAATTATTGCAGTTGGACAAAAAAAACAAATCCAAAAAGTCTGAAAAATGAAATCCAGATAAAGTTCAGCTTTTTGATTTTTCTGCTGAGACGTGGGAATCAATCAAAAAAAATACTCCACTTCTAGTTCATGTAGCCAAAGAACGTATCAAAGAAGAACTCTGTAAACCATTCATGAAATGAAATCCGTTTGCTTTCGTTGTACTTCTCGACGCTAGTGGGATGCTCCCAATTTTGTTTCCTGCACTGGCAAAAACTAAATTTGTGGATCAGCCAATTCGTTATCATGCATTTGATGTGTATACTCATATAATGCTTTCACTCAAAGCTATCCAAGAAATGAATTCTGATTACTTAGTACGTTTTGCGATGCTTTATCATGATGTGTGAAAGGTTGCACAGTATGCTGCTTACGATAATGCTAAAACCAAGGAGGAAAAACAGATTATATTTTCATGACCACTAAATCATCGTGAAAGTTCTCCTGTTTTGATGAAAGAAGATTTTTCAGCTCTTTGATTTTCCAAAAAAGAAATCGAAACGATAGAGCGATATATTCATGAGCATCATACACCTGGAGAGATTTTGAATTCACACCCAAATAATCGAATTAAAAAAGTGAGAAAATTATATAGTGAAAAGTGATATGAGATGGTAAATAATCTATTTGATATAAATATTGCTGATAGACTAGGACAAGAGAATCCGCTTCAGAATTCATCAGATTTGACAGATTCTTATTATCTCAAAGAATTATTAAATCAACTCAAAAATTCTGAATGACAGTTTGAAATGAGAGATTTAGCGATTGATGGAGAAAAATTGATGAAACGTTTCAAACTTGAGCCGTCACGTTTGGTTGGAGAATTACTGCATCAGGTCTTTGATTGGGTGCTTACGGATATAAATGATAGAAATAATGAAAAAGAGATTTTTAACTATTTGGATAATTATATAAAAAATAGAAAAAAGTCAGATTAATTTTGTATTTTTCATTTGAAAATATTAATATTATTAGTACATATAATTTGTGTGATTTTTTGCATAATTTTTTATCTGTACAAAAATATTATGTTTAATAGACGTAAAACTAGGTTTTACCTATGATTATTCTTATGAATTTTTGTGTGAATATTGGGAATGTGATATGTAAACGCAGTGAGTTTCATGGATAGACTTTCAGATATATGATTAAATGTAGGTACATTTTCAGAGAAAAATTCTATATCTCGTTATGAAATTGCGAGACTTTTGGGTGCATCAAATTGTGAGGACTGTGTACATGCTCCAGAATGGATGAAACAATTGTATACTAGAGATTTTTGGACAGCATTTAAAGAAATAGATGGAAATAATTTTGATGATATAGATTTTGAAGGAGCTGTATGGAATAAAAATTCGTATTATTATTGTGTAGCATATGTATGAGATAGTGGTTATATGGGTTGATATCCATCGACTTCGGTAAAATGTCAGTGAAAATTTTGTGGACAAGATTCAGTAACTACTTCTGAGTTCTATCAGATGGTTTTGAATATTATACAGGATCAGATTAGACAAAAATATAAAATCAATCGGTCATCAGTGAAATCATGGATGAAATGATTGAAGAAGAATAGTATACAGAGAAAGGTTCTAAATCAGGTTGATGTGGATGCTATCAATAACGCAGATCCTCAATTTCAAACAGCTCAGACTAATGCTGAGTTTCAGGCTTGGTTAAAATATTGTATGTATAACTTGGAAGCCTGTGATTTTCAGAAATTTGGAGTCATTGGTGTGGGATATTGGCCAGTTAGTGAGTTAAATATTTTGTATAAAGAATGAATAATTACTATGGATGATGCATTAGCTACTGCTTCATCTCCATATCTCAAATGAGAGGAAGCTATTCGTGTCTTTGCATCTGTTTACGATGATTATTCAAGTTGTAGTTTCAATGTGGATTATGATTGTGATGGAATCGTAAATTGAAGAGATAACTGTCCATACATGTATAATCCAAATCAGTATGATTTAGATGGTGATGGACAATGAAATGTTTGTGATCAGGATGCTGATTGAGATTGAAAGAAAAATCCTGTATGAATAGTGGATGATAATAATCATATTGTAGTTTCATTGTGGGATAAAGATTTGGATGAAACTCCTTTGTGAGATTCTGATTTTTGATTCAGTTTCTTTATCAATGTAGATGCTATAAGTACAGGTTTCCCTACAGCTGTAAGATTTGCTCCTTTAACTAATTGAGATATAGTAAAAATTGAATGGAATTTTTGAGACTGAACGAAACAGATAACAGAGAATTCAGGTAAGATAAACCATATATTTCAGGATGTTGGTAATTTTACTGTTAGTGCTATAGCGACATCAAAGGATGGTTCAAAGGCTTTTGCAATGACCAAAATATTTATAGCTAATCCAAAATCACAGGAATATATGCTTAATTTATCTGCCAGTGCTTTATTCAAAAATTGAAATATAGAATATACATTTACGCCATTATATGAAGGTAATTTGGACACAATAAAGTGGAGTGTAAATAATTGAGAGGAAATTACGCAAAAAGTTACAGAAAAATTTAAAACTATCGTAAAAGATGATGGATTGTATATTGTAAATGCAAAATGATATGTTAAATGAGAATTGAAAGCTGTAGCGATGTTGAGCGTAGTTAAAGATTGAACCCCAGGTTATGCGGGTATGAATCTGAGAGTATGAGATCTATGGAATAAGTCATCAGTGATAACTGAATTGGTTTGAGTAGATTCAAAGAGTATTAGGCGTGTAAATATAAATTGGTGACCATCTTCTACATATTCAACTAATTTAAGTCAGAGTTATGTTTATGAGAATGCTTGAATTCAAACGATTCAGCAGAATGTTGTATTGAAAAATTGAATTACTTTGAATTCTATGGCTACTATAAGTATCAAAAATCCGTTATTAATGCAGTCTTATGCTGCGAATGTTCAGTGAGAACGTTTGACTTATAATCAGAATGAAAAATTATCGTTATGATTGAATATATATCCAAAATCTCCAGTGCTTTCGCTATTTACTAGTTATCAAGCTGGTAGTAAAAATTTTATTTATAATCCAGATTTATCAAAAACAGTTTTGGATTTTTCTTATGTGACAGCTTGAGATAAACTTTTAACGAATTCTATTGGAGTGAATAGCTGTGTAGCATTGACCAATCAATGAACGGTTCATATAAAACAGGTAGATGCTTGTTTATCAGCATTAAAAAATTGAAAATTATCACAGTATAAATGTGATATGGATGGTGATGGTATCCCTGATGTATGTGATGATGATATAGATGGAGATGGGATAAAAAATTTGATATGAATAGTTGTTCGTGAAAATAAGGATTGTTCTATAAATTCAAATAATGTTAATGGTGATTTATTTAAACAGCAATTCTGAATTTGTTCTTTGGATAATTGTCCATTCGATTCAAATTCTAATCAGACTGATTTGGATAATGATTGAGTAGGTGACATTTGTAGAGATTGAATATTTGATTTGATGTGAAATTCTGGAAATGGAATGACAGATGGTGGTGATAATTCTTTCTTGGAAGATGATATAGATCAGGATGGAGTTATAGATAGTTTGGATGCTTGTGTGGATGTGCCTTGAAATTCATCAGATTGATGTCCAGATTATTATACTAGAAATTGTTGGGTACATTCTAAATGTGGGAATAATGTGGCAGATCCATGAGAAACATGTTTGTCTTGTCCTCAGGATGTATGAAGTTGCTGTGGAAATGGAGTATTTGATTATTGAGAGAGTTGTAGAACATGCCCTGAGGATTCAGGTGAATGTAGTCTATGTGGAAATAATGATATAGATGAATGAGAAACTTGTCAAAATTGTCCTGAAGACGCGTGAATCTGTAATGCTATATGTGGGAATGGAGATATAGAAGCAGCAGAAGACTGTAGGAATTGTTCAAAAGATGTATGAAAATGTAGCGCATCATGTGGAAATGGGAAGATAGAGAAGGCGGAAGATTGTAAAAATTGTCCAGAAGATGTAAAAATGTGTAAATCTGAAACATGTGGAAATGGAGTAGTAGATGAGTGAGCATGAGAGGAGTGTGATAGTTGAAAAGATAAGGATTGAAAAGAGGTAAGATGCACGAAGATGTGTACAATATATGATGAGAATAATCCGGATTGTGGAAATGGAGAAGTAGATGAATGAGAAAAATGTGAAAAATGTTCAGTGGATTTATGAGAGAAATGTGTAGCAAAGTGAAAAGTGGAAACATGCTGAAATAACGATATAGATGAGTGAGAAGATTGTCAGAATTGTCCAGAAGATGTATGAGAATGTACAGCTCATTGTGGAAATGGAAAGATAGAAGCAGCAGAAGATTGTGAAAATTGTTCAAAAGATGTATGAAAATGTACGGCCCATTGTGGAGATGGGAATTTGGAAGTAGCAGAAGATTGTAAAAATTGTCCAGATGATGTGAAAATGTGCAAATCTGAAACATGTGGAAATGGAGTAGTAGATGAGTGAGCATGAGAGGAGTGTGATAGCTGAAAAGATAAGGATTGAAATGAGGTGAGATGTACGAAGATGTGTACAATATATGATGAGAATAATCCGGATTGTGGAAATGGAGAAGTAGATGAATGAGAAAAATGTGAAAAATGCTCAGTGGATTTGTGAGAGAAATGTGTAGCTAAATGAAAAGTGAAGAAATGTGGAAATGGAAAGGTGGATATTTGAGAAGAATGTGATCCAAAGGATTCAAATAAAACATGATGGTGAGATGAATGATGTTCAAATTCATGTTATAAAATTGATAAAGATTCATGAATATGTAATCCTGAATATGATTGAGAGACTGTATGAAATTTATTGAATCAATTAGGACTTTGTACAAAATGAAAGATGAAAAATTTTTCTCTTATAGTAAATAAACGAAGCTGGTTATGTGTTGATGAAATTACTCAAAAATCAGTGAAGTGTGTTGCTTATAGATCTAGATGTTGAGATTGAATTATTGATGGGAACCAGGAAAAGTGTTATAATTGTCAGGAGGATTTGAAAGGTATATGTATAGATAATTGAGATAATGATGATGAAAATAATGATGATGAAAATAATGATGACAATGATGATGAAAATAATGATGATGAAAATAACGATGACAATGATGATAAAATTAATGATGACAATGAGGAAGAGGATGACTGTAATTGTGATACATGCCCAGAAAAAAAGAAAGATATCTGCATAGATAAATGAGATGAAGAAGATGAGGAAGATGAGGAAGAGGATGACTGTAATTGTGATACATGCCCAGAAAAAAAGAAAGATATTTGTTTAGGACGTCCATCACCTGAGGAGCCTGTACCTGAAATTAATGATGATAATGGTTGAGATGGTGATTGAGATGATGATTGATCAGGATGGAGTATATCAAATGGTTCTTGTAATTCGTGTCCGTGTGAGTATGCTGATTTTTCAGCTGATTTGGTTAAGTGAGATTCTATTCGTGCGAAACTTTGGGATAAATCATTATCAGCATTTTATAGATATTCCAATGCTGTTGCAATCGATAGTCTTATCGATTCAAATGATGGATGATGATCAGGAGGTTGATGATGATCAGGAGGTTGAGGATGATCTTGAAGTCCATCTATGGATGATATAAAACCAGAAACTAGAAAAGGTAAAGTAATAGTAAGAAGAGATGGTGAAAATTTGATTAGAGAATTTGAAATGCCGACAGATAGGACAGATGCACCAGTAGAAGAAAATTTGGGAATATGGGCAAGATTTAAGAAAATGATATGATTATAGTGTTTTGTTTTAAACTTTTGCTAAGGCAATGATAAGTAGTAAAAATACTTAGATAAAGAATGGCTCTTTTGATTTAAAGATGCCATTTTTTAAAATTTTGAAAAATCTCTATAAAAATTTGCAAAATAATAAATTATGTGCTATAATACAATATATGTTTTATTTTCTACATATTATTATGAAAATAATAAATAAAGTATTTGTGGGGCTAGGTGTATTATCCATTTTTGTGGTAAGTTTTGTTATTGTAAATGCTTCTTATCAGGAGTGAATTTTATATTCGGATAATTATAGGGAGAGTTTAAACGAGATAAAAGATAATCCAGATTTTAAAATAACAATTTGAACTGAATATTTCTTTATCGTAGAAAATAAGAAGAATGGAGAGGAAGTTAAAGTGAATATTCCTTCTGAATATATTGATGATTTTGAAAATTATTCTTCGGAGTCTTTAGGTATAGAATTGAATCATATGTTACCGAGAGATATAGTTAAACTAGCATATAATGAGGGTAAATCAAAACGAGAAGTAGAAACTGATAAAAAAAGTATAAATTCTGAAAATATGTCACAGTATACTAATTTATCAAGTGCATGAAATAATACATTTAAAGTGACTTTTAATGCAAATGGATGAATATGAGATAATGAAATTACTGAAGATGCTGCATGTTTGTATAAATTGCCAGAATCTAAATTTACACCAGAAAAATGAAAAGAATTTAAATGATGGGCAAAAAGTGCAAATTGACCAGTTATATCTGGAGATGCTATAACTATTAGTGGTGATACTACATTATATGCTATATGGGATAATGATTGTAAAGATACTTTCTACAGTTGTCCGGATGGAGCTATGTGTAGCTCAGTTATGTGTGATTGAATAAAAAAACGTAGGGTAGAAAGATGTCAGGATGGATATGAAATGGAGAATTGAGTATGTAAATGTTATACAGAAATAAAACAAAATGCTGTCTTGGATTGAACATATGAATGTGGTTGTCCATATTGAGATATGTGTTTTTTGCAAGTTTGATTAAGTAGTTTATGTTCGGTATGATGAGGATGTGATACAGTAAGCTATTCTAATGGTATGAAAATGAATTATGTCTATTTTATGCTTGATGATAAGCGGGGAAGTGCTGCGTGAATTAATAATATTGAAACATTGCGTATTACAAGGAGAATGCGTGACTGAGCAGGTAATGATTTATGACTTTATTGAGGTGATAATAATTATTATTTTAGTCCTTCAGAATGTGAAAGGTTATGAGAGCAATATTTCTCAGAAGAGTGAAAGGAGTTGTCTATTGAATATGTTAGTGATAGTATGCGAAATTGTAAAAGCGGATGTAAGTGTGTCGATATAAATGATTGTCCAGAAAATGATAGAATTGCGTGCTTGAGAGATAAAGAATTATGAAAAAGATTTAATTTGAACTCAAACCAAGTATGTCCAGCGATATGAGGTTGTAAAGAAACTCCGAGCGGATGAAAGTGTACGACATATTCTAAGAATAAATCTTATGAGTGTAATAAATATGAAAAAACATCAACATGTATTAAGTGAATATGGGATCGTGATCCATGGGAGTATGGTAGTTGTGGTGCAGATTCTTTGTCAGTATTGAATAGTAATGATAGTGTAGAAATTATGTTTTCAGAGCTTGGTGATCATGTAGAGGAAAAACAATCTTGGTGAGATTATAGAAATTTTTGCTGGAACTGTAAAAATGATAATGTCTATACAAAAACTATCAAATTAGGTGGTAAAAATCCATGAAGTGTAGAACTTCATGCTAGTGTAGAAGATGGTAATTATGAAGTTAATGATGGAAATTATCCTAAATATGCTCATGTTTCTTTGGAGAAACAATCTAATAATGAGTGGTTATTGTCTATTTCGGTTGATCCAGCTTATACTGTTTATGGTTCAAATAGGCATTTTGTTGTAACTATAACGAATGATAAAGATGACTCAGAAATTACTGTTTATGTAAACCAAGAAATTAAGCATTATGCTGGTGTCTCATTAGGAGAAAGATCGTTTAATGAATCTGAAGGTGGTGGTCTTACTCATGGGCCTTTTGAAATTTTTGCATATTGAGATTGTGATGGAGGATGGAGCTTTACTGGTTCGAGTAATGTTCCATGGATTCATATAAATATAGAAGATAAGAAATTTTCATTTACGACAGATAAACTTGAATCTAAGGGGGGAAGAACGTGATCTATAACGTTTAAAGGAATATGTAAAGTTGATGGAACTACTTATACACGTTATGATGTTTCTGTTTGGTCTACTGAAACAGATCCTTCATTTATCCATGTATGACAGCGTATGTCATCTAATTAGAACTTCATTTGCAAATAGACTAAAAATCACTATATTGACTTACAGTCAAGTTCAGATTTTTATATTAATTTTAAGCAGATGAAAAGGTTTGGTATTATTAAAAGAGCGTACATTTGGGTAATATTAGCTCTATGTTTGGGTATATGAGGAGGTTTTGTATTTTTGATGACTGCGAATTATTCAGAGGAATTTACTGGATGAGTAAGTATTTCTATTAATACACAGACAGATAGTAATGAAATTCAGAATAATTTGAGAGATTTTTTGTCAGAGAAAGATTATGGTAAAACTAGTGTTCATGTAAATACTACAGATGAAGATACTCAAATTAAAATTAATGCTGATTTGAAGAATGATGATGTAGTTGCTCAGATTTCTACAGATATATCTGATTTCTTATTAGATAACTGATACATACAGTCGAGTGAAGATATAGTGGGACAGACATTGACTGGACCAAGTGTGGGAGACTATATGAAAACTACAGCATTTCAGGCATTGATAATCTGATTGATTTTGATGGTTATATACATACTTCTAGCATTCAAGGAGACTAGAAAATATATTTCTCCTGCAGTATTGTCTGGATCTGTACTTTGTGTAATGTTGTTTGATATTTTGGCTACGATTGGGGCTTATGGAGTATGGATGCTGTTTAACGATACATTACAGGTAGATACAATATTTATTATATGAGTTTTGACTATTATTGGATATGGAATTAACGACGTTATCGTTATCTTCGACAGGATTAGAGAGAATATGAGTAGAAATAAGGACAAGAATGCGGTTTATGGAAAGATATTTGAAGAAAGTATTCGACAATCAATTAGAAGATCAATTTCTACTTCAGTTTCTACATTAATTGTACTTGTAGCAATGTTTTTCTTATGAAATAGTGATGTATTACAACAATTCTCATTTATTGTAGGAATGTGAGTAATATTCTCTACATTGGCATCTATATTCTTATGAGCGCCTTTGGCTTATGTTTTGATGTGAAAATTCGGTAAAGAAAAGTGAAAATTCTAATTGTTGTTAGTTATGGAAATATATAAACTAGATTCATTTGTATATTATCAGGATAAGAATTTCTATTATTTTTGGAAGCCGGCAGGTTTAGCATCTTCACGATGAAAATCTGTCAGCTTTTTGGATTTGATGTGTGATAAAAATCTGAATGGAGATATTTGTAATATCGTAGATTCACAGATGGAATTCTTTTGAAAGGAAAAGGAACTCTGACTTTTGAATAGATTAGATTGACCAACTACATGATTACTTTATTTTGCAAAGAATCCAAAGATTTATAATAAATTTCGTGAATTACAGAAAGAGTGAAAAATTGATAAGTATTATGTAGTAGAGGTTTATTGAAATATTCAAGAATGGGTGGTGAAGAATTGAAATGTGATTGATTATTCAATTATGCATCATAGGTATAATGATGATCGTATGGTTGTGATTCGTTCTGAAAGTGATAAAAGTAAATGAAAGTGAAATATGCATAGTGTTGAAACTGAAATTTGTGAAGTGAACTATAATGAAAGAGATAATCTTTCTATAATTGTAGTAAAAATTCATAAATGAATTCGTCATCAGATTCGTGCTCATTTATCTGCTATTTGATATCCAATTTGTGGAGATTATCTTTACTGTAAAAGTAAAAATCAGTCTTTTGATAAGCTTCAGCTTTTTTCAGTATGAATGAGTATTGATGATTCGTTGGTATAAAAAACTTGCATTCAAAAGTAATATTCATACTCTGAATAATAGATTTATTCTTTATTCATTTATAAAAATGAAAAATAAAATTCAGATTCTTATCATGGTTTTTGTTGTTTTATTTTGATTTGTTTGAATATCTGAGGCAAAATATACATTGACTGGAGATGAGTTGAAGCAAATCAATTCACAAAAAGTAATACTTACTCAGGCTTCTGATTTTTGATTATTTAGCTATTATACACAGTTAGCTAAGTGGTATAATATCTTGGAAGATGATGAGAGATTAGCAACTATTTCTAGTAATCTGAGAGATTATGCATATGCACAGTTTGATACCAGAAAAAAACTTGCTAAGCAGCAATCAATAGCTGATAAATCAAAATTTTTGGATGAATACAGAAGTAATATTTCGATTAATGAAAATTTTCCTGTAGATAATTGTATGTGATGGTATAATACAATAGATAATATTAGTTTTGCAAATGATTTTCCAACAGCGCTTACTATTGCAATTTGGTATAGGGAAAGTAATTGTGGATATTATTTACCAAATAATTGAGATGGTCCATTCCAGATTGTAAGTAAAGACTATGGAAATGGAGAAATAACTGAGGAAATATTCAAACAGTCAATTCAAGATTTTATAGATTTTGCTAAATGAAAGATAGAAAATTATAATAAAAGGGCTGATGATGAATTCCCAGAATTAAAGATTAGCTATAAATCATTAGACTACACATGAGTGGTAAGTTTTTGAGCATTGTATAATGGATGAACTAGGACGTGATGAATGGTTCAGCCAAATGCACCAAAATATATATTTGATGGGTATGGAGAAGATTATTCAAAAGCAAAGAAATATGGATTATTTCCAGCTTTATTAAAAGTATTGGCATGGGAAATAGATAATAATTAATTTGTAAAAATATAAATATGAAAATATTGTCATGGAATGTGAACTGAATTCGTGCCGTAATTCAAAAATGATTTTTTGATCGAATAAAAGAGAATGATGCAGATATAATTTGTTTACAAGAGGTTAAGGCATTTGAAAATCAGATTCCTTCTGAGGTTAGGTTTCATATGTCTGATTATGATTATCTTTGGCATAAATGAGCTAGACCATGATATGCTGGAACAGCAATTTTCTATAAAAAATGAATAGAAATAGTGGAAAAGAAATCAGAATTTCCATTTCATGAATTCAGCAATGATGGTAGAGTTACTGAGATATCATTTTGATATGGAGAAAAGGTAGTTCATTTACTCAATGTATATTTTCCAAATGGATGAAATCGCGCTGATTGAACTGAAATGCTAACATATAAATTAGATTTTTATGAAAAAATGAGAAAATATATTCAGTGAATCCGTGATAATGGTGAGTGTGTGATAATATGTGGGGATTTTAATATTTGTCATACGGAGATAGATATCGCTAGACCAAAAGAGAATGAAAATTCAATCTGATTTCTTCCTATTGAACGTGCTGAAATGGATAAACTTGAAAATGATGGATTGGTGGATGTTTTCCGTAGATTAAATCCAAATCTGAAAGATCAATATACTTGGTGGAGCTATCGTGGATGAGCTAGAGAAAGAAATGTTTGATGGAGATTGGATTATTATTGGATTAGCCCAGAGTTGTTTGATGATGTTGAATCAATAGAGCATCAAGTAAATGTAATATGATCAGATCACTGTCCGATAAAAATAAAATTTAAATAATAAAGAAAAAGTGGGAATATCCCCACTTTTTAAGAAATTCATTTTTTAATTATTCAGCAGCTTCTTCAGTTACTTCTTCAGTTATTTCTTCTAATTCAAATCCATGATTCTTAGCAAATTGTTCTTGAATTGTTAGAAGGTCTGTGTTAGCTTGACTTAGTTCATCATCAAGAGCTTCTACTTCAGCGTAAATTACGTCATAGTTGGCTTTTTCTTCCTCAGTAAGATTTTCTTTTTCTAGGTAAGGTAATAATTCTTTGAATTCTGTATAATATCTAATTTCTTTTTCGATTATAGATATTATTCAGTCTTTGAGAGAACTGTCTCATTCTCGATCTCATATTTCGATAATTTTTGTTGATGCATTGCTACATTCGGATATTGTATTTTCTACTGCATTTACAATGTCTTTAGTAGTAGATTCGGTGTTGTTGTAAGCTTCCCATATAGCATCTTCTGATAAAAGACATTGAGAAGCTACATCTACAAGATTATCATTGTAGTTGATTACTGCTTCGTTTTCTCAAGTAATATCTTCAATAATAAAGTCTTCATTGTTATCACTTCAGCATCCTGCTAAAGTTCCAGTAACCAAAGCAATTCATAATAAAGTTAAAAGTCTGAATTTTTTCATAATTTATTAATGTAAGAAATAAAAGTACGTAAGTAATTATTTATATTTTCATGTGGAATATGCAAGAGATTTTTTATTTATTTTCGTTTTCATATTCAACTTCTAATTGGATCTTTTCTGGGACTAAAGCTTTTGGGATTATGATTTCTAATGTATTATCCAGTGTTAATTTGCTATGAATTCTATCAAAATATACTTGAGGAGGTATTTCTATTTCTAATTCAATAGGACCTCGATAGCACTCTTCTTGGATGGGGATACAAGATTCTTTTAGTTGGGGAGCTAATCTAAATCAGCGAACTAAAATTCTGTAATTTTCGATTTTTACTTCTACGGATTCCTTTTTTACTCATCCAAGTGGGATAATTATCACTACTTCCTGTGGTGATTCGTACATATCATATGGAATAGATGGAATATTTTTGTCTGACATAATGGAAATATTTGATATAAATCTAAGATTAAAATACAGTTTTGGGATTGAAATTCAATTATTCTTTTCACATTTCGATTACATACTGTTGGAATAAATCTCATTTTTCTTCGAAATTTTTCCAGCATGAAAATGAAGGAGATGCTGTAGAGAGTAGACAAACTTTTCATTTGTTAGTATGTTCATAAGCAAATTTTACGGCTTCTTTCATGTCGCGAGTGTGTAGTGTAGTATATCATTCTTCTCATAGCATTTCTGCTATTTTTTCTCATGAATCTGGGAAAAATACGATATTTTTGATCTGACTTTTTTTAATTCTTTCTACTAGAGCAGGAAAATCGAACCAGAATCATTCGATTCATCATAAGAATATTGTTTCAAGTTTGTCTCAAATTGCATTCATAGCAGCCATTGTAGAATCTGGAGTAGTAGCGATAGCATCATCGTAAAAATCTATTCATTTGAAATTTCCGACCAATTGTAATCTATGACGAACTGCAGTAAAAGTTTGGATGGCTTTTTGTAGTGTGGTAGCAGGAATCTGAAGTAAGTCAGCTAAGGCTACGATTGCGGAAATGTTTTGTAAATTGTGTTCTCAGATTAAATTTATATCAGATAATGGGAATATAGGTCTTCATTTAGAGTAAAAACATACTCAATCTCGAGTAAAATCAGATTCTGCTCAATATGGAATAAGTTCTGAATTTGGGAATCTTTCTCTTAAATTGTAGTCGTTTAGAGTTTTTTCGTAAACGATTGTATGTTCACTTCAGTTGATAATATTAAATTTAGCTTTGGTATAATTCTCCATATTTCAGTGCCAATCAAGATGTACTGGGAAGATGGCTCATAGAATTGAACAAAAATTTTTCTTTTTTAGAGTTTCGAGCATAAAACTGGAAAGTTCGATTACTACAAAATCATGTTTAGTCTCAAAATCTATTTCATCCAAAACTGCAGTTCCGATATTTCATACAAGTTTTGTGTCGTATCACGCAGTTTGTAGTAAATGATTTGTCAGTGCAGTCATAGTAGTTTTTCATTTTGAAGCAGTCAATGCTATGACTTTTCATTCGTAATGGTCGAAGAAAAACTGGACTTGAGTGAAAGTTTTGTTTTGAACGGCTTCAATCTCTGGATAATAAGGAATACCTGCAGATTTGAAGATTAAATTAAAATCATTCAGATTTTTTAGATAATTATCTCATGTTTGAGAATTGATTCATTCTGGTAAATTATCTACGGGTTTTCAGTCTAAAACTGTAATATTTTCTGGTTTTACATCATGGTGAAGTAGAAAATTGAGAGTTGATTTTCATTCTTTTCAATATCATAATATTCAGATTTTTTTATTTAATAGAATTGAGAAGTCCATGTTTGTTAATAAAGATTTAAACGGAAATTATGATATCTAATTTTGTACTATTTTCAAGTATCGTAGGATTGAGATTTTAACCTCTTTCTAGCAATAATAATCAGGATATAAGAAATGATGAATCATCCAACCAATCCTCAAACGTGAGCAGTGAGAGAAATTCATGATATAAAAAATCATGGAGCTAATGCATAAATTATTGTAGATATAACTTGTTTACTATCAAATATTCATTTGTTCTCTTTAGATGTTATGACAGTTATTGCTAAATATGCTCATAAAATTCCAAATATTGCACCGCTAGCTCCAGCACTTAAACTATAGTTTCAGGTAATTGATTCGACTCAAAAAACCGTTAAATTCCCAGCTAAACCACTGAAAAGATAAATCAGTAAATATTTTCGTTTTCAGAATATTTTTTCGATGGCTGGTCATATGTTGTATAAGGCTAACATATTCATAGCTAAATGAACTATTCCAAAATGTAGAAACATAGCTGTAAAAATTCTTCGAGGTTGGTATGAAGTAACAGGTGTAAAATGTGCTCAAAAATTAAAAGCTACAGAAGTATCCGTACTTCATCAGGCGAGAGTTTCTAAGATAAAAATTATTATATTTATAGCAATGATGGAATATGTGATAATTGATTCTTTAATAATATTTTTGGAAACCATATCGTGAAATAAAAGTAAAATTCTATTTATGATTAAGATTTCAGGTGGATAATTCAAGGAGATATTGATAAAATAGATTGTATTTATTAAAATAATTATTATTCTGACTTGGATGGAAGGTTGGCCGAGTGGTTGAAGGCGCACGTTTGGAGTACGTGTTTGCACTCTGTGTAACCAGGGTTCGAATCCCTGACCTTCCGATTTTTTATCAGATTTATATTTCCATATATTATGAAATATTCTATAGAAAATATTGCTTGAATTGATTGTATTTTTGCACCAATGAATGATATTCATTCAGTTACGATCCAGATTATGTGTAAGGCGTGAAGTACGTATGAAACGATTGAGCAGAGCTGAATTGCTCATTGTTTAGAACATATGTTTTTTAAGTGATGAGAACGTTATAAAAATCAGAAAGAGGTTTCAGAAACTTTAGATTCGATTTGAGCAGATTATAATGCATCTACATGAAGTGATATAGTTGAATATTTTGTGAAATGTGCGCCAGAATTTGTAGAAAAGGCAATGGATGTATTAGCAGATATGCTCATGAATGCAAAATTTGATAAAAAGGAATTGGAAAAGGAGAAATGAGTAATTATTCAAGAGATGAAGATGCGTGATGATAATCCTAGACTATTATTATCAAACAAATGGAAATCTTGGTATTTCTGAGAGAATAGTTTTGGTCGTCCTACTATTTGAAATGAAGAAACAGTTAATTCATTCACTTCATCAGATTTAAGAAATTATAAAGATTCGTTATATACGAAAGATAATTTGATAATTGTGGTTGCAGGTAAATGAGCTGATAATGAAAAATTAAGGGACTTGATTGAAAAGTATTTTGGTTGAATGAAAGATAAAAAATCTGTGGATCAGCCAGATTTTCCAAATCTTTTCCCAAAAGAACATGAATCATTTTTTAAAAAATGAACGGAACAGAATCATTTAATAATTTCTGCAAATGGAATTTTGTGAACTGATGTGGAAAGAAGGTATGCGGCAAAAGTTTTGGCAGGAGTTTTATGATGAAATATGTCATCACGTTTATTTCAGAATATTAGGACTAAAGAGTGACTTTGTTATTATATTTGAGCTTATCATGGAGCTTGTCCATATAACTGAATTTTTATGATTAGAGCATGAATGGACAAGAATAGATTTGAATTTTGACTGAAAAGGATTAGAGAAGAAATTGAGAATCTGGCTAAAAATGGAGTTACTCAAGAAGAATTTGAAAAAGCGATATGATATTTACAGTGACAGCTTCAAATGTGAATAGAGACATCTGATGAGATGGCTTCATTTTTGGGAGAACAGTATTTGATGTATAATGAAATAGAGACTTTAGAAGACAGTTTAAAAGCATATAAAAAGCTGACTTTAGATGATGTAAATCAGCTTTCTAGTATGTTGAGTTTAGATAATTGCTATACTTATCATATCGAATAGTTTATTATATTTGTCATTCTGAGCGTTTAGCGAAGAATCTTGAAAGTCTTGTATATTTTGCTCCTTTGTGAAGGAGCTGTCCGAAGGACTGAGGATTTTTTTTCTTTTTTAATGCTAAAAATCCCCTCGGCTTTGCCGTATCCCCTTTCTGAAAGGGGAACATATTTATTGTTATTTTGATGAAAGAACTACATATTGAGTGAAAGTGATATTTCTGTCATGAAGTTTAGTAGCTAGTCAAGTTCATAAATATCTTCGATGTCGTGGTTCTATATAGTATCCATCAAACTCTCTTCAATTTTGGTAGCTTTGATGAAATCAGTATAAATGTGCATTCTCGTGTAACCGGTCGTAATATTTTTGATATTTAGACAAGAATTTTTGTTCATTGGTAGCTTCCCATAAATCTACAGCTAATCAGAGTTGGTGCTCAGATTCTCATTCTCTAGCACATCGTCAGCTTTGCTTACAGCTTTCTGAAATTGAGTTTTTTTGGTATGAGTAACTCCTATATGCACTGGCTATTACGATATTTGTTCAAAATGTTTCATAAAAAGTATTAGCCATTTTCTCTAGACTATCAGCTGCTTCTTTTCTCAGTGTATGTCTAGCTTGAGCAGAAATATGAGAATGCCCTTGTAAAGGAACTAAATCTGATGGTTCATAACTTATATTATGGAATGGTTTGTTTACTCCGACAAATTTCTGAATATTGTCATCGGACAGGTTTGAATAATCTATTTTAGCGAGGAATGATGATAAGTTAATCGTTGTAAAGTTTGAAAATTTGTTTCAAAATTTTTCATTTTCTGCAAAAGAAAAAAACGTAATAGATGTTAATGTTAGGATTAATGGTACTATTACGTATTTTTTCATATTTAAAATAGATTTAGTTTTAAATTTAATCCATCATAAATTTCTTCAATTGTTTGATCTGCGTTGATTGTGATTACTTTTCATTCTGATTCAAAGGATTGAATTACTGGCAATGTTTCATCATAAAAAGTTTCAAGTCTTTTATTTATAGTTTCTTCATTTGCATCATCTATACGTCATTGCTCGATAGCTCTTTTTTTGATTCTTTCAATAGATTTTTCACGTGATAGGTCAAAATTTACACAAACAAAATCTCTTCATTTATTTTTCCATTGTTGTGTGAAATAATTTTTTTGATCTAGATTACGAGGGAAACCATCCAAAAGCATATATTCTCATTCGTTTAATAAATTAGTTCCACAGTCGAAAAGTCAGAATACTAATTTATCTTCTACAAGTAATCATGCTTGGATACGAGATGAGACATAATCTGAAAATATATTTTTGTTTGAGCTTAGAGCTCTGAAAATATTTCAGGCTTCGAAGTATTTGTAGTTTGGATTGTTTTGTAAAAAAATATTTGCTTGAGTTCATTTTCAGCATCACTGTACTCAGAAAAAAAGAATATCTTTTTGCATATTATAATCATATAATATAAAATATATGTACCTATGTATAAATAAATTTAGGATGAAAAAAAGAGATTTTTATTGTGTAGGTTGTTGATTGATATAAACTTTTGTTAGTTCGTACAAAGATTTATTGATACAATCAGATTCAAATTCAGCTTTTTGTAGCTTGTTTATTAATTCAATTTTTTCTTCGGTTGTTTTAGCTTTTTCTTTGATTATTGATGAAATCATAGAAAATTCTTTATCGCATTTATGTGAAATGAAAATATCTTTTCATTCGATAGAAAATTTACTCAAATGAAATAGTGAGTTTAAAATATTATCTAATTCTTTTTCCCCAAATATTTCTAATTCGTGGAATCATCCGTAAATTTTATTATCTCGTAGGTTTACTATAGCCCAATCTGCTTCTCATGTTATTTGTAATTGAAGACCGTGTGTGTAATCAGTATTAAAGTATATGGTCGCAACTATTTCAGGATGATTTATCAAGAATTCTCGTAACTGATATATCCAGTTTTCTTTACGTCCATCATGATTTAAGTATTCGTTCCTAGATTTATAATAATCGTAGTTTCATGAATATCGTACACTTGTGGTAGCTACTTCATCTATAACTATTGGTTTATTTAATGCCTTTATACGTTCATAAGTTTTTCGATTTTTATCATAAAGAATTTGAGTAGGAGTTAACCATTTACGGTTTCATACGGATTTTCATCGATTATAGAATGTAAATCATACTACATCTACATATTCATCTCATGGATAATAATCTTCGAAATGATAACAGTCTTTTTTTCATATGTCGCATTGGATTAATGTTGCAGACTGAGATGGAGTACCTTTTGTAGGCATATCTCGGTGATTAACGGAGAAATCAAACAAAATATTTTCTTCATTTAATCAAACAACTCTGGATAACATCCAAACATGAATCCATGCAGTTTTGAAATTTTCTGGATTGCTTGATCGTGGATATCGTCAACCATTCATTTCATGCATCGTACGAAATATTACGTGCAGATTTTTTTCTTTTATTTTCTCAAAAAATGCGATATATTGAGAGTCAAATTTTCAGTCAATCACATCCTTAGCAGTGTACATGTCTGGAGAAATTGTGAAATGGTATATTCTATCTGTTCATAATTTTTCAACGATTCTGTCTATGGAGTTTAGTACATCGTTATCATCTCGAGGATCAAAAATGAAAGATACAATTGGTAATTTAACATTTTGTGATTCTTCGATGGCTTCAATATTTTCTGGGGAATTATCAGAAGATTTTAGTCAAAAATAATAAGAATTGCTGATATTCAAGTTTATGGTAATAGAAAAAAAACAGATTGATATTATCGAAAAAAATAATTTATAGTAGTGATGTGAGTCCATTTTCTATGATAGGAAAAGAATCTAAAGTTAAAAAGAAATGGTTGTAACAGCCAATACAGAAATATATTAATAATATTATACTGACTATCAATTTTAATAATATTCCAGATATGAATCATATAAATGCTCAAAAAGCTGGTTTAATTGATGTATCTATACTACTTTTATGCAAGTATTCTCCAATTAGAGCTCATCAAAATGGTCAAAGAATTAATCCGATAGGTCAAAAGAATATTCATACAATCATTCAAATAATACATCATCGATTTCATCGTTTGGTTCATCAGAATTTTTTGGTTCATAATATTGGTAAGTAGTAGTCTGCGATTATGAGAAAAATTATTAGAATTCACCAAATAATGACGAATCATCGTGAAAATGGTTTATTCATAAAAAATTGGGCTAATAATATAGCTATATATCATAGTTGTGGTCATGGAAGTCATGGTAAAATAGAGCCAATAATGGCTATTATACATAGAATTATTCATACAATACAAATGATTATATCCATTTTTCATATTGATATAAATTGTATAAGTTTTGTGTAGTGAAATACGGCTAAAAAGCAAGATAGAATTCTGTCTGGAGTGGTTTTTTTGAAAAAGTCTTGATTTTAGAGTCTGAATTTGTATAAAAATTCTTGCAAGTAGTTTTTGCATATGGGTGTGTAGCTCAGCTGGTTAGAGCGCACCTCTGATAAGGGTGAGGTCGATGGTTCGAGTCCATCCACGCCCACCATATGTTGTTACTACTATTGCTATATGCCAAGGTAGCTCAGTGGTAGAGCAGGAGACTGAAAATCTCTGTGTCGGCAGTCCGATTCTGCCCCTTGGCACCATTAAGTTAGAATATAAAAGATTCATCACTGTGGTGATGTTTTTTTTTTAGTCTTTAAAATATCAAAAATAATTATGCATTCATATATGAGAAATGCATTGGATCGTTATTTTTTGTACTTCGGTCTCATCACCAGTAAAATCAGTGTTTTTTCCAAATATCTACAGTGGCTTGATCATTAAAATAAGGACTTGAATTATCGTTTTTTCAGTATACTCATCCATTTACATCTCGATTCACATCGATAGCTGTTCCGTAACTATGATGTGACATTTTTTTTCATTTACGCATTTTCCTCCAATTAAAACATGCAGTTGTGTCGGGATTTATTTTAATTCATGCTTCTTTCATCTCTTCAAAGATTGCTATAATTTCATTTGCAAGTTTTTTGTGTACATATAATTTCAGTTTTTTAGTTTTTCAATTTTCTGTAATGATAGGAACTTTAATTTTCGTTAGATATTTTTTCATTTGCTTTTCTGTTTGAGGGACTCATTCTGGGAATAGCCAATTCATACGCTTTTTTAATTCAACTTCTTTAGCTTCTCCTATTTCAGCTGAATCTTCCGTAGATTCTCAATCTGTAGTCTCATCTATAGAGGGAGTTATTGTTCATGTGGCTGCTCAAGTAGCTACTCATGTAGCTATTTGATTTCAATCGGTTTCTTGATTTCATGATTGTTGTGTTTGAGTAGATTGTGTGTTTATTTCTGGATTTATGCTCATAATTTCAGATTTAAGCGAGGTTAATTCTTCGGATGTTGGGATGTTTTGTATTGAACATATTAATTCTCTCACTTTATTTAGATTACTCATATATTCTCATAATCATGAAAAAGATAGTGAATATTTCCTGAATGTGTCATTAATAATGTCTTCAAAAGAGCCGTCGTTGGTCAAAAAATTTTCAAGTTCTTCTTTTGTTTCAGGGCTGTTGATTTTTTCATCAATTTTATAATGTTCAATATATTCTTTTACTATGTTTTTTTTTATGTTCAAAAGATTTTCTCTTGTTTCTTTGTCTCCATATATAGTCTCTTTTAATGCATATCAAATTTCATTTTTTCTTTCTGGCATTTGTAGTGTATATTAAGTATAAAATATTATATACAGTGTATTAATTATAATCAGAATGTAAAATTATGCAACTTTTTCACCGTTTTGTTGAATGTATCGTTAAAATATAAAAAAGTCTTGATTTTAGATGGTGAATTATTATAAAGGATTTTGCATGTAAAAATAAAAGTTTTGAATGCAATCGGGGATTAGCTCAGATGGCTAGAGCGCTTGGTTTGGGACCAAGAGGTCGCGAGTTCGAGTCCCGCATCCCCGAAATCTATATGTGTTTCCTTTATGGTTGCTTGGAGATAAAACGATTCTTAGTTGTAGAGAATTAGCTATCTCTAGCAAGATTTCTCTCCGTGATTTCTTGGCGTTTGAGACCGAGAAGGGCGAGGAAATCAGATTTTTTTTGGCTCTGAAAGAGTCGATTCAAAAATCGCTTGCATTTTATGAGGAGATTCATATAAGTTTAAGTACGTATTTTTAACTATTAATTTTAATGAGTATGGCAACTAAACCACACGTTAATGTTGGTACTATTGGTCACGTTGATCACTGAAAGACAACATTGACAGCAGCTATTACAACGGTTTGTGCAACCAAAGGATTTGCTCAAGCAACTGCTTATGATCAAATCGATAATGCACCAGAAGAAAAAGCAAGATGAATAACTATCGCTACTAGACACGTTGAATATGAAACTGAAACAAGACATTATGCTCATATCGATTGTCCAGGTCACGCCGATTATGTAAAAAACATGATCGTTGGAGCTGCTCAGATGGATGGAGCTATTCTTGTTGTAGCAGGAACTGATGGACCTATGCCTCAGACAAGAGAACATGTTCTTTTGGCTAAACAGGTTAATGTTCCAAGAATCTTAGTTTTCCTTAACAAGTGTGATATGGTTGATGATCCTGATATGTTGGATCTAGTAGAAGAGGAAATTAGAGATTTATTAGCAGCTAATGGATTCGATAAAGATTGTCCAATCATTAGAGGATCTGCTTTGAAGGCTGTAGAAAATCCTACAGATGCAGAAGGTGCTGCTAAATGTATTTGGGAGTTATTAGATGCTCTTGATACATATATCCCAGTTCCAGAAAGAGATAATGATAAACCTTTCTTGATGCCAGTTGAAGATGTATTCTCTATTAAAGGTAGAGGAACTGTTGCAACAGGTAGAATTGAAAGAGGAATCGTTAAGATGAATGACGAACTTGAATTATTAGGACTTGGAGCTGATCCACTTAAGACAGTTGTTACAGGAATTGAAATGTTCCACAAACAATTCCCAGAAGCTGAATCAGGAATGAATGTTGGACTTCTTCTTAGATGAGTTGATAAAGAACAAATCGAAAGAGGACAAGTTCTTTGTGTTCCAGGATCAGTTAAGACTTACAAAAAATTCGAGGCTCAAGTATATGTATTAAAGAAGGAAGAAGGAGGAAGACACACTCCATTCATGACTGGTTATAGACCACAGTTCTTCTTGAGAACTACAGACGTTACTGGAAATATCGAATTAGCTAATGGTGTAGAAATGATTATGCCATGAGATAATGCTCAAATCACAGTTGAATTAATCTATCCAGTTGCTATGGAAGAAGGATTAAGATTTGCTATCCGTGAAGGAGGTAGAACTGTTGGAGCTGGAAGTGTAACAAAACTTCTTGGATAATTTAAAACTTAGTAAATTAAATATTATTCTTTATAGGATTTCTCATTCGTTGTGGTGGGAAATCCTTTGAGAGAAAATAGATGTTCTTTATTAAAGTTGTTCTTTATTTATTATTGTTTGTTTTAGAAAGATGGCTGTAAAAAAAGATCAAAATCCAAAACTTAGAATCAAATTAAAGAGTTATGATGTAAGGATGTTGGAGTCTGCTGTTGGAAAAGTAATAAGTCTTTTGATTAAATCAGGTGCTCAGGTTAAAGGACCTATTCCTTTGCCAAAAAAAAGAAAGGTCTATACAGTTTTGAGATCTAACTTTAAATTCAAATCTTCTAGAGAGCAGTTCGAGAGAATTTCTTATACTAGAATAATTGATGTTACTGAAATGTGAGCTAAAACTGTAGAATATTTACAAAATCTTTCTATTCCTGTAGGAATTTTGGTAGATGTTAAGATGTTCTAATTAGAATAATCGATACATAATATATAATAATAAATAAATTTGTAGAAATTCAGACTTTTAATTGATTTCAATTTGTGAAACCATGCATACTAAATGAGGACTTGTTGTTGCAAAAAAAGAAATGACAAGGTTATGGATTGATGGTAAAATGGTCCCAGTTACAATGGTTGAAATTTTGCCTCAAAAAATCGTAAGATATAAGACTGTAGAAAAAGATGGATATCAAGCTGCTGTAATCGGAGTTGATGAAGTAGAGACTAAAAAAGAGAAAGGTCAAAAATTAGCTTATGATATGCAAGCAGAATTTGATGTAGATGACGCATATGTATCATCTCATGAAGCTGGATCTGTATTGGATTTAAGCAGTATGGATGGTGTTAAGACTGTAGAAGTAAAATGAACATCAAAGTGAAAATGATATCAATGAGCAATGAAAAGATTTCATCTTCAATGAGGTCCTGAAACTCACGGTTCTAAATTCCACAGACATATCTGATCTATGTGAAACAGAAAACCTAGAAGAACTATGAAAAATCATCCTCATGCAGGTCATATGTGAGATGAAACTATTACATTAAAGCATGTTGAGATTATTGATTGTATGAAAAGAGATAATGAAGAAATACTTCTAGTTAAAGGATCATTGCCAGGAGCTAGAAATGGAAAATTAAAGTTCATTATAGAGTAATTTTATCTACGTATTAATGGTAGCAATGGGATATTCAGTTGATGTATATAATACTGAAGGGAAGATAGTATCAAAAGTTGATCTAAATTCAGAATTGTTTGCTGATGAGAAAGTAAATAAGACATTGATTCAAGAATACTTACTTCTTCAACAGGCTAACGGACGTGTAGCGATTGCAGATACAAAAGATCGTTCAGAAGTTTCTGGATCTGGAAAGAAATTATACAGACAGAAAGGTACTGGAAATGGTAGAGTTTGAGATAAGAATTCTCCACTTCGTAGACATGGATGAATTGCTTTTGGACCTACATCTGCTAGAAATTTCGAAAAGTTTATGACAAAAAAGGCTAGAAAAAAGGCTATGAATGGTATTATTACTATGAAAGCTCAGGAATCTGCTTTGTGTGGTTTAGCTTTGGAGAAAATGGAACCAAAAACTAAAGAGGCTGTATCTATAGTTGAAAAATTAGGATTAGCTAATCAAAAAGTTCTTTTGGTCTTAGATTCAAAGAATGAATGAATTGAAAAATCTTTCAGAAATATAGCTAAAGTAAAATATATCCTTGTAGATTATCTTAATCCTCGTGATGTATTACACGCAGACAAGGTTGTATTCTTGGAAAAAGCTTTGGCAAAAATTAATCAAGCTTAGTAAAAATCAGACTTAAATTTATGTTGTATTATATAATTAAACATGACGTTTAGACAAAAACTTCAGCAGAGAGCAATCAAAAACGCATCTCCAAAAGCATTGAAACGTTTTGCTCCTCATGATATCATTCTTGCTCCTGTGTTAACTGAAAAAACACATGGTCAACAAGAAGAGCATAAATATGTGTTTAAGGTACATAAAGATGCAAATAAGAATGATGTAAAATTGGCTATTGCTTATTTATATCATGTGAATCCAATTAAAATCAATATCGTGAATGTTCCTTACAAAGGAAGGTCTCAGAGAAAATTGGTTCGCGCTGATTACAAGAAAGCAATCGTTACTCTTTCAGAAAATGAAAAGATTGAAGTTGGTGTATAATTTGTATTAAATATGTGTTAAGATAAACATTCCTTTATTATTACTATTTTGATAGGATGGCGTTAAAAAAATATAAGCCCTATACTCCTTCCAGAAGGTTTATGCTTGGATATGATTTCTCAGATATTACTACTAATAAGCCTGAAAAATCATTAACAAAGTTTATTGGAAGTACAGGATGAAGAAATAATCAATGAAGAACTACTTCAAGATTTATGTGAGGATGACATAAAAGACTTTACAGAATAGTTGATTTCAAGTGATATGATAAATGTGATATTCCTGCTAAAGTAGCTAGTATTGAATATGATCCTTACAGAACAGCTAGAATTGCTTTGTTAAACTATGCTGATGGTGAAAAGAGATATGTATTAGCATGGAAAGGAATTGAAGTTGGTGATGAAGTAATGGCATGAGAAAAAGCTCCAATTGCTATGTGAAATAGAAAGCAATTGAAAGATATTCCTGAAGGTATGACTGTGTACAATTTGGAAGTTACACCTTTCTCAACAGGTAAGATAATCAAGAGTGCTGGATCTTCTGCTTTAATCTCAGGTAGAGATGAAGCAACAGGTTTAGTATTTATCAAGATGCCTAGTGGAGAAGTTCGTAAGTTCAATAAAAATTGTTGGGCTACCATCGGACAGCTTGGAAATGAACAGCATAAAAATGTTGTAATTGGAAAGGCTGGAAGACAAAGATGGAAAGGAAGGAAACCTCATATATTGTGAAAGAATATGAACCCAGTTGACCATCCACATGGAGGTTGAGAAGCTCACTCTCCAATTGGATCAAAGAGATGACAAAAATCATTCTCTGGTAAAAGAGTTGCAGCTGGAATGAAGACTAGAAGTAATAAAAAATGGTCAACTAAGTTTATTGTTTCTGGTAGAACAAAGTAATTTTAGGTGATAAATATTGAAGTTCAGATTTAAAATTTTATCTGTGTTAATTCGCTATTAAATGGCAAGATCTCTCAAAAAAGGATTTTATGTGAATGAAAAGATCCTCCAAAAATGTACTAAGATGAATGCTAGTGGTGATAAAAAAATCATTAAAGTATGGGATAGAGCATGTCAAATTGTTCCTGAAATGGTAGGATTCACATTTGCAGTACATAATGGTAAACAGTTTGTAAGTGTTTATGTTACTGAAGATATGCTTGGACATAGATTAGGTGAGTTTGTTCCTACAAGAACATTTAAATGACACCCATTCTAGTATAAGTTATTAAGAATATTGTAAGTAATTATTTACCTCTTTAAGGAGTATTAATATTATGGATAATCAAGTAAGTGCAACATTAAAATATGCGTTGCTATCAGACAAAAAAATGAATCTGATTGCAGATCTCGTAAGAGGGAAGAAAGCAACAGAAGCTCTAGCTGATTTGGAGTTCCTTCCAAAGAAAGGTGCTAGAACATTGCATAAGCTCATTAAATCAGCTGTAGCAAATGCTTCTGCTAAATGACTTCCTGTAGATCAGTTGGTTATAGATAGAATCGAAGTTTGAAGATGACCAAAAATCAATAGAATTAGATTCACTTCAAGATCTAGAATCAGTCATTATGAAAAATATAGATGTTATGTAAAAGTTGTTTTAGCTGTTAAATAATTCTTCCTAATGTGACAAAAAGTAAATCCAGTTGGAATGAGAGTTGGAACTATGAAGTCTTGGCCTTCTGAATGGTATGCTAAGACAAAGAGAATGGGTTCTGATTTCTTCATTGAAGATATTCAAATTAGAAATTTTATAGACAAAGCTTTTCCTAGAGCTGGAATTTCTAAGGTGATAGTTAGAAAGACACAGAAGGAAGGAGAAATAATTCTTTTCGCTTCAAAAGTTTGAGCTCTTATGGGAAAAAATGGAGAAAAAATTAAGTCTGTTGAACAACAACTTAAAGATAAATTCCATAAAGATTTCAAAATTAATGTAAAAGAAGTAAGAGTTCCTGAATTGTCTGCTAGAATTATGGCTGAATATATTGCTAATCAAATTGAGTGAAGAATGCCATATCGTAAAGTAGTTAAACAAACTCTTTCAAAAATAATGGAAAAATGAGCTGACTGAGCAAAAATTCAGATTGGTTGAAGATTAAATGGTGCTGATATTGCTAGAAGCGAGCATTTCATCGAATGAAGAGTTTCACTTCAGACTTTCAGATCAGATATTGATTATTATTATCTTCAAGCTATGACTAAATACTGAGTATTATGAATTAAAGTTCGAATTCAGAAAGGTACTCAATATACTGCTAAGAAAAAGTCTAAAAAAGATATGATGTCATTAGTTACGAACTAAGAATTAGAGAAATTGATTTTTTACCTCTTTGTATCTTGTTAAAATGTTATTGACTCCAAAAAGATGGAAACATAGAAAACAGTTTAGACCTCATCTAAAATGAGCTGCAACTAGATGAAATGCTATTGCGTTCGGAGATTATGGTTTAAAGGCTACAGAAAGTGGTGTAATCACTGCTAGACAGATAGAAGCCGCCAGAAAGGTTATTGTTAGACATACAAGGAAGACTGGACAGCTTTGGATTAGAGTGTTCCCAGATACTCCTATTACAAAGAAGGGTCTAGAAATGCCGATGGGATCTGGAAAATCTGATGTTGATGAATACGGAACTCCAGTAAGAAGATGAAAGATTCTCTTCGAGTTTACTGGACTTGATCCTGAATTTGCTGAAAAGGTTGTAATTAGTGCTGCTAAAAAACTTCCAATTAAAGCTAGATTTGTGACTAAAGGAGAGGTTAGGTAGTATAAAAGTATTCAGATTTCAATTTATTTCTAAAATCTTGTTCAATTATGAAAGGTAAGCAATCATTCATGAATGAGCTAAAAGACAAGTCTCCAAAAGAACTTGTAGCGCTCAGAAAAAAATATAGAGAGGAACTTTTTGCTCTCAAAATGAAAAATGAAATTCGTGGTCTTAAAGAAACTCATCAAATTGGTGATTTAAGAGTTAAGATCGCTAGAATTAATACAGTTTTACACGCTAAACTTGCAAAATAATGACTATCATTGGAGATAAAAACATTAAAGAGCTTATCGGAGAAGTAGTTAGCGATAAAATGCTAAAGACTCGTGTAGTTCTTGTAAAGAGTGTAAAAGTTCACCCTTTGTATAAAAAGAGATTTGTGGTTAAAAAGAAGTATTATGCTCATGATGAAAATAATATTTCAAAGGTTGGAGATACTGTAAAAATTAGATCTATGAAACCAATGTCTAAATTAAAGAGATGGTTGGTTGTAGAAAAAATGTAAGATCTAAGATATTGTATGAAAATCTTTTACTTTGTTCGTATTGATTAGAATGTTAAAGCAAGAATCACTGGTAGTTGTTGCTGACAATACACAGGCTAAAAAAGCAAAAATTATCAGAATAGTGAAATGATCTACAGCAAAAACTGCAGGTATTGGAGATAGAGTTGTGGTTGCTATTAAAGATGCAACTCCTACAGCTTCTGTTAAAAAATGACAAGTTGTTCCTGCTGTAATCGTTAGAGTTCGTAAAGAAATCTCTAGACCAGATGGAACTTATGTTAGATTTGGTGATAATGCAGTTGTTCTTCTTACTAAAGATGCAAAATGAAATATGAACCCTATTGGAAAGAGAGTTTTCGGACCAGTAGCTAGAGAACTTAGAGATTTAGGATGGAGAAATATTACTAATATGGCTGAGGAAGTTGTGTAGTAATTAGTTCTTCATAGGTGTATATATTTATCTTTCAATTAGTATTTCGGATGAAAAAACTTAGAAAAGGAGATCCTGTTATAGTTATTGCAGGTAAAAATAAGGGAGCTATATCTAGTATCGCTTCTACATCTGGAGATTTCGTTTATCTTAAAGATGTAAATGTTGTAAAAAGAGCTACTAAAGGTCAATGATTTGTAGAAAAGACTCTTCCATTACATCATTCAAATGTTGCATATTATTTAGCAGATCAGAAATCAGCTACTAAAGTTTGAATTAAAGTTAATTCAAAAGGAAAAAGAGTTAGATTTGCTAAGAAAACAGGAAAAGATATTGATTAATTTTTAACCGGTTTGTTATTCTCGTGATGAAAAAATCAGAATTATTTGAGCAGATGAAAGATCAGCTCCAACTGAAAAACATCAATGAAACTCCAAAAGTTGACAAGGTTGTTGTTTCAATGGGGATTGGATCTATCGTTACTAGAAAATGACATAAAGATTTCGAAGAATTTGAGAAAAATCTGAAGACTATTACAGGTCAGAAACCTCAACTTTGTAAATCTAGAAAGTCAATTTCAAACTTCAAACTTCGTGAAGGAATGCCTGTAATGCTTAGAGTTACTCTTCGTAAGTCTAGAGCTACAGATTTCTTAGATAGAGTTACTAAATTGGTTTTACCAAGAATTAGAGACTTTGCATGAGTATCTAAGAAAAGCTTTGATCCACAGGGAAATTTGAATTTTGGAATTGCTAATTATGCAATCTTTCCAGAATTAGCAGTTGATGCTGTAACTATTCCAATGGGAATCCAAATTACAGTAGTTACTACTGCTGGTACTCCTGAGAAAGCTCAAATCTTTCTTCAAGATTTAGGATTTATATTCAAATAATATTTATTTATTTTTACTGAATTTACAGTATGGCAAGAGCAGCATTAAAGTCAAAGCAAGCTAAAATGTATGAAAAGAGATTTTCTCAAGGAAAAGCTCTTAAACAACCTACGAAATACTACAATAGATGTAGACTTTGTGGAAGATCTAAAGCATACGTAAGAGATTTTGGAATTTGTAGAGTTTGCTTGAGAAGATATGCAAGAGAAGGTTTGATTATGGGGCTTAAGAAAGCTAGTTGGTAATCAGACTTATTGGTTCCTTTTTATTTCATGAACATTATGTGATAATGAGTTATGTAAATGCACCTATCCATGATCTATTGATTAGGGTTAAAAATGCATATATGGCTAGAAAAACAGCTGTTGATTGAGTTGTTTTCTCTAAATTTAAATTAGAGGTATTATCTTTATTGAAAGAATATCATTTTATTAAAGATTTCGAAATAGTTGAAGACTGAAAGAAAAAGTTGATCAACATTCAATTGAATGTAGTTCGCGATCCTGTTAATGATATTCCTGAAGTAAAATTCTATTCAAAACCATCTAGACCTTGGTATGTAGGTTACAAAGACTTACATTCTGTAGCAGGTGGAAAAGGAATTGGAATTATTTCAACTAATCAAGGATTGATGCCTACTCACATTGCTAAGCAAAAGAAATTAGGTGGAGAACTTATTGCTGAAATCTACTAATCTTTGGATTAGATAGAATATCTAAGCATTTTATTTATTGATTTGGATAAGAGAATGTCAAAAATTGGAAAGAAACCTGTAGTTATCCCAGCTGGAGTTGAAGTTCAGTTGAATGGAAACCACATTCAGGTTAAAGGACCAAAAGGAACTCTTGAATGGGATATTCCTGCTGCAGTTACTGCAAAGATTGAGTGAACTGAAATTCAATTTACAATTGATTCAGATGAACACAAAAATCTATGGGGATTGTCAAGAACTATAGTTAATAATATGTGTGTAGGAGTATCTACATGATATGAAAAAAGATTACTTATTATTTGAGTATGATATGGAGCTCAAGTTCAGGGTCAGAAAGTTATTTTCTCTCTTGGATATGCTCACAAAGTAGAATTCCCTATTCCACAAGGAATAGAAGTTAAAGCAGAACAAGATCCAAAATGAAATACTATTCTTATTATCACATGATATGATAAAGAAGTAGTAGGAGAGGTTGCTGCTAAAATGAGACAACTTAAGAAACCTGAACCATATAAAGGAAAAGGAATTAGATACATTGATGAAGTTGTTAAGCTTAAGGCTGGAAAATCTGCTAAGAAATAGTCTTAAATATTGGATTTCAGATTTATCTTCTATTTGTTCATTACTATGTCATATTTGAAAAATAAATTGCTTGAGAAGCAAAGAAAATATCTCAGGAGAAAGCAAAGAGTTAATACTCAAGTTAAGGAAACTAATCCTGAATATAGAGTTATCATAACTAGATCATTATTGCATGTAACAGCTGATGTAATTTCTGCTGATGGAAAAGTTGTAGCTACTTGCACTGATAAGGGTGTAGCTGGTGCAACTAAGACAGAAAGAGCAGAAAATGCTGGTGTTGCATTTGCAGAAGTTCTTAAATCAAAGAAGATTTCAGCAGTTGCTTTTGATAGAAATGGTTATCTCTATCATGGTAGAGTAAAGGCATTTGCTGACGGTTTAAGAAAAGGATGAATTCAATTATAAGATTATAAACTTTATTCTCTAAATTATTATTGGGTATGAAACCAGAGAGAGCACAAAAGGATAGAAACCACAGAGAAAAACCAAAGAAGGAATTCGATGAACTTTTATTGGAAGTTCGTAGAGTGACTAGGGTTACAACTGGAGGTAGAAGAATGTCTTTTAGAGCTACTATTCTTGTATGAAATAGAAAAGGTAAGATTTGATTAGGATCTGCTAAAGGAAACGATGTTGCAGGTGCTGTTTCAAAGGCTACTAATGAGGCTTATAAAGCATTATTTCAGGTTCCTGTTACAAAGGGAGATACAGTTCCTTATGCATTGACATATAAGTATAAGACTTGTAAAGTAAGATTGCTTCCTGCTTCTGAGGGTACTTGACTTAAGGCTGGATCTTCAATTAGATCTGTTCTAGAATTGGCTGGATATTCAAATATCCTTTCAAAAATGATTGGATCTAACAATAAATTGAATAATGCATTGGCTACTATATTAGCCTTGGCTTCTTATAAACATGCTGATTATTTCTCTTCATTACGTGCTGTAAAAGCTGCTGAAGAAAAAGAAGAAGCAGAGGTAAAAGAAGAAAAGACAGCTAAGAAATCAGCTCCAAAAGCTGAAAAACTAGAAAAATCTGAAGAGAAGAAAGTAGCAAAGAAAGCTGCACCAAAAGCTGAAAAGGAAGAAGCTGGAGAAAAGCCAGCAAAAAAAGCTCCAGCTAAAAAAGCTACAAAAAAAGAGGAAAAATAGTTTAGATTTTTATTCCTGTTAATTGATATTGATCATGAAATTGCATCAATTAGAAAAAAGTAAGTGATTTAAAGATAAGGCACGTAGACTTGGAAGATGAAATGCTTCTAAGGGTAACTATTCTGGTAAATGACTTAAAGGTCAGAAAGCTAGAAGTGGAAGATCTGTTAGACCATTCTTCGAATGAGGACAGACTCCTGTAGTTATGAGAATGCCTAAGGCTAAATGATTCAAGAGAGCTGATAAATGGATTGATAAATATGTAGTTATCAATGTGGCCACTCTTGAACAAGATCCTGCTATTACTACAGAAGTAAATAAGGCTGTACTTAAAGAAGCTGGATATATCAATAGTATTTCAGATTTGGTTAAAATTCTAGGAAATGGAGAAATTAAAAAATCTCTTAACTTCACTGGAATTGAGAAATTCACTAAATCTGCAGTAGAAAAAATAGAAAAAGCAGGAGGAAAGATTTCATAGTCTTTCTTTCTTTGTTTTTATGTTATCACTTATGATTCTGATGAAAAAATTTATGAGAAAGGTGAATGAGATTATTACCAACAAGACAATTATGAAAAAGATTTATTTCACGTTGGGAATTCTCGCAATATATAGATTATTGATTTTTATTCCAGTTCCATTTGTAGATATTTCATCATTGATGAGTCAGACTGTAGATGCTTGAGCTGCAGGTGGATTTGGATATCTAGTAATGCTGATGTGAGGTGCTTTGGAAAACTTTGCTATCATAGCAATCTGAGTATCTCCTTATATCACTGCATCAATCATACTTCAGCTTTTGACTTCTGTAGTTCCATCTTTGGAGGAATTGACAGAGCAATGAGAAGTAGGACACAATAAGATTAATCAATATACGAGATTATTAACTGTGCCTATGGCATTCTTGCAATGAATCTGAATGACATATTTGATGAATTCAATGCTCTGATGAACAGCAATATCTACAGATATAGTTACTGTATTATTGGTTGCATTTGTTCTGACTGTTTGAGGTGTATGACTTGTATGGTTATGAGAATTGATTACAGAAAAGTGAGTATCAAATGGAATATCATTATTAATCTTTGCTTCAATCGTTTCAGGAATATTTCAGAAGTGATATAATAGTTTGACTGCATGAACAGATTGGATATATGTGTTATTGTTCATGGTAGCTATAGTATTGGTTCTTATTCTTCTTTCAGTATTTATTCTTAAATCTGTAAAGGAGATTCCTGTGATTTATACTAGAAGTGGGAAAGTACAACAATCAAGTATTCTTCCTATTCCTATGAATCCAGTAGGAATGGTGCCTATTATCTTTGCTATGGCTTTCGTTTCATTTCCGTATTTGTGTTTTCAATTGTTGCACAACTTTATGCCAATGAATGAGAAGATAGCAACAATATCTAATTGGATTGAATTGCATTTGAATATATATTCTTCACAGCCAGGATGGTTGGCAATACTTTGTTATGTAATATTAATCGTAGCATTTACGTTCTTGTATGCTATGATTACATTCTCTCCAGATAGAATATCAGATAATATTCAAAAAAGATGAGGATATGTACCATGAATTAGACCAGGAAAGGCAACTGCAAAATATATTAATGGTGTATTGATGCATCTATGTTTGTGGTGAGGTCTTGGGTTAGCAGTTATCGCATGTTATACATATATCTTTAACTGGGTTCCATTTCTTCAGAATATTGCAACTGCACTTGGAGGATTGCCAACTGTAGTTACAGGATCTGGAATTATTATCATTGTTTGAGTAGTTCAAGAATTAATAAATAAAATCTCAACTGATATGGTGATGAAAAGATATGAAAAGTACTAGAATTATTATAAATAGAAATCCCTCTTAATTGAGGGATTTTTTTGTCTGTTTTTGAATTTTACATATTATATATAAATAATTATATTTATTATGGTGAGAAAACCCGCTTTGTATTGTTTCTAAAAAAACAAAAAAAGACCGATTCTGTTGAAATCGATCCTTTTTCTTATCTGTAAATTATAATGCTCTTGTATCTCTTTTTTCCACAGCAGCCTTTATAAATTCTGCCTTACTTTGTTCATACTGTTCTTTAGTTTTGAATACTCTTACTGAAACTCATTCAGAATTTACTTCTTTTTCTCATACGATAAGTATGTAAGGCACTTTCATAAGCTCAGCATTTCTAATCTTTTTATTCAAACTATCTGCGCTTGTATCTACTGAAACTCTTATATTCTCTTTCCTTAAATCTTCACAAACTTTATTAGCATAATCTATGAATGGATCAGCTACTGGAAGAATTTTTACTTGTTCAGGAGCTAACCAGAAAGGGAATACTCATTTAGTTTCTTCTAGTAAGAATGCAGTAAATCTGTCAAATGTTCCGAATATTGCTCTGTGAATTACTACTGGAGTTTTCTTTTCTCCATCTTTGTCTGTATATTCTAGTTTAAATCTTCTAGGCAAAAGGAAATCAAGCTGACATGTAGACAAAGTTACTTCTGGACCAACTGCAGGTTTAACTTCTACATCTAGTTTAGGTCCGTAGAAAGCAGCTTCTCCGATAGCTTCAGTATAAGGACATCCAAATTCATTCAATACTTCTCTGAGCTTATTTTCTGCTTCATTCCACATTTGATCATCGTCGAAGTATTTTTCTTTATCTGCAGGATCTCTTAATGAGAGTCTGAATTTATAATTAGTTAATCAGAAATCTTTATACACATCGAGAATCAAAGTTACCACTTTTTTGAATTCTTCTCAGATTTGGTCTGGTCTAACGAATAGGTGAGCATCATTCTGACACATACATCTTACTCTTTCTAGTCATTTTACTACTCCACTTGCTTCATATCTGAAATCTGTAGCAAATTCTCAGATTCTGATAGGCAAATCTCTGTATGATCTCAAATCATTTGCATAGATTAGCATATGATGAGGACAGTTCATAGGTCTAAGTACAAATTCTTCTTCATCTACTTTCATTGAAGGGAACATATTTTCTTGGTAATGATCCCAGTGCCCTGAAGTTTTATACAAATCTACAGTTCCCACACATGGAGTATATACATGCATATAACCCATATTTCTCTCTTTTTCGTAGATGTAGTTTTCAAGCTGTTTTCTAATTACAGCACCATTTGGTAACCAAAGAGGCATTCATTTACCAACTAAATCATGAGACATGAAAATTGATAAATCTTTTCATAATTTTCTATGATCTCTTCTTTTTGCTTCTTCTACTTCTTCTGCATAAGCTTTGAGATGTTCTTTATCTTCGAAAGCCCAAACGTAAATTCTAGTCATCATTACATTATTAGAGTTTCCTCTCCAATATGCTCAGGCTAATTTATCTATTTGGAATGCTTTTGGATCAATCTCTTTAGTGTTTTCTACGTGAGGTCCTTCACACATATCCAAGAATGTAGCAAATTTCCCAGCGAATTTATCTGGAAATTTTTCTTGAAGATATTTAGTTATTCCTTCGTAGTATTTGATGTAATTTTCATCAATTCATTCCAAAACTCTATCTTTAGCAGCTTCGGCAATAGTATTTACATAGAATGAGATACTTTCTCCATCTGCAAGGAATTCCTTTCTCATTTCATCCTTGTATTTCTGTTTCATCAACTGATTAACCAAATAATCAGAAGTCTCAGCATCTACATCTATGCGTATCATTTCTTGACATTCTTTTACGATTTTTACCATCTGATCTTGAACTTTTTTCAAGTCATCTTCTCAGATTTGTTTTTCTTCACTAAATAAGAAATCGTAATACAATCCATTATCGATTGCTGGTCAGATTGCTACTTCTACATCCCATTGCTGTACTCTTTGGATAGCTTCAGCTAGCACGTGAGCTAGAGTATGACGTTGTCTAAACAAGGGAGTGTCTTCATGATTTGACATCTTTGTATTCATAATCTAATAAAAAATCCTACCTTCATAGTAGGAGCTCATTGAAATATAACAACTGAAAACTCCTACCAAATATGGTTTGTTGTGGTAGTGGTTGTAGTTGTTATTCAATTCATAGTTTACCAATCAATTTATAAACTAACAAAAGTATTATTATTTTTAAAATGGAATGCAAGAGAAATCTAAAAAAAGTAGAATGTGATTCACATCCTACTTAATTTCCATTCAGCTTTCTCTTTGTTAGTTCAATCTTCCTGTAATAGTAAAGAATAACTTTTACGAGAAGAAACATGATTACCAAAGAGGAAATGATTACAGCCCCATTAGGAATGAGGACATCCCTAGCTTCAGGTTTTGCAGCCCAGGATGAAGATCCTCCCAAGATATACCCCATCCAAAAGCCAAACGCAACCATCACTACGAGCACGTAATACAGCTCCCATTTTTCAACTCTAATCTTCTTTACCATATCTCTCACAGTTTTTTGTTTACATAATATATTATAATGATTTTTATTTATATGTAAAGATAAAATATTATAAAAAAGCAGAACCTTCGTATCTAAGATTCCGCTTTGAAATAGAGATAAGACTAGTCTTTCTTTTTGTTGTCACACGGCATCATACGACGCTTATGTTTTGGAACGTTATTCACATTCCGTGGGTGTTGGAATTTTGTACTTTGAGGAACAGATGTAGGTTCCTCATCTTCGAACTCTGGAACAATGATGGTCATAATTCCTGGCATAATTCCCGGTATACCATCGTAGGCAGGCACATTAAATCTACTTTTCATATCGTTTTTGTTTTTTGGTTTAACGTAATGTTCATTTTAATGATGTGAGTATAAAATGTCAAGTAAAATTTGTATAAAAAGGACCCGCACAAGATTCTGTGCGGGTTAATTTTAGTTATGGAATGAAACGAATGCGTCTATCCACCTAAGGTGGATGGGTGGACTGAGTGAGGACGTCTCGCATTACCACCATTTTGCGATAGTCCGTTTTTGTTGTCTGAGGAAAGCCCATTCTAAATGATAAGATTGGCTCGAGCTTCCAATTGAGAGCGGCCCAAACGAAGGCAGGCTCTTCAAATTGGTTTAATTTGGAGATTGTGTATAGACGCGATAGGATTCCACCTTTGTGTTTGGATTGTGTGCAGAAAATGGCAATAACCTGCCCCTGGTGTGGAAGACCTATCTTCATTGGGAATTATATTACTCTCTATACACCAACTGATCCAAATTATCGAATCCCTGATGGTGCTGTAGTGTATTCTAGGAATCCTCTTCGGCTTGTCGGATGTCAACGGTCTGATTGTGCAGAAACTGGAGCTGATTATTGTGGCATTTGGGAAGCACCAGGCAAGGTAAAAAGAATTCCATCCGCAATTGAACGTGTTATGGTAACAGGTAAACCTGTGGTTATGAACTTCTAAAAATTTATGATGACTATGTATTTTTAGTCAGCTTTTTTATTTGTAATAATATTTATAAAATTATAGTTGAAAATAATTGCTTTTTGATTAAATAATTAATTATATTATTTATATTATTTATATTTCTAATTTTTTATGTGATGGAAAAAAAATTATTGGTTTTCGTTTTGTCATCATGTGTCTTGGCATTAGCATGATGTGGTAAAGAATGCGACTGTACTCAAGAGATAGCTCAAGCTCTTGAAAATGAAAATGGAGCTTTGCAGAAAGTTACTCAGGATTGTGTAGATAAATGATGAACGCATTCACTTATTCATTCTCAGACTGCTGTATATTGAGAATGTGAGTTCCCTAGTGGAGTAATTTGTGATGATGATTTATTACGTTCTGGTGAGTGTCAATATGAAGTAGATACAAGCAATATTGATACTGAGGAAAAACGTATTGAAGGTTGTGAACAAGCTGCGGCTAATTATATAAAGGATATTGAGAAAGGGGAAGTTGTAAATATTGATTGGGAAGATGAAAGTGAGTGATGAGCTTCTTTTGTCAGAAGCTGAATAGTTAAATATTCTAAAGGATGAGATAATCGAAAAATTAATATTGAATGTGTGGCTGATTTTGTTGATGGAAGTATTTCTGTATCAGAACTTAAATTAGATGAAGAGTCAGATACTGAAGAATCAGAAGAAGTAACTGTAGATGAAGAAATTGCAGAAGAAGTTACGGATGAACAAATTACAGAATAATTAAGAATTCTAATCAAATGAACAAAGGGAAGTCATCAGACTTCCTTTTTTAATAATACAATCTTGAATAAAAGTCTGATTTATTTATAAAACCTTAAGTTTTATTTTTCACAATTTTTACAGTGTTATCATCAAAATACAGATATATTTGATTAGATTTTGAGACGACAGGGTTAGATTTGCTCAAAGATGAACCAATTCAATTATGAATTGTAGAGATTGATATTGATGGAAATATTATTGACCAGTATCAGACTCTTCTCCGTCCACAAAAGGAATTAAAAGAACTCAAAAATATCGTTAGTTTTATCACAAATATTGATCCAAAAGACCTTGTTTCTGCTCCGACTCCATCAGAAGTAGAAAAGGAAATTTTTCGTTTTTTCTGAAAAAATACAGTAGTAATCTGACATAATATTGCATTCGATTTATCGTTTTTAAATCGTTTTTTTCCATCGCTAAAATATGCATTTTCAATAGATACGTTCCAATTATCTCAAGCAATGGTTCCATATGCTCCAAGTTATGCACTCGAAATTTTATCTAGTCATCTCGAAGAGAAACCACTTTTTCTTCAGCGAAAATCAAAATTCTGACTTACATTTACTTCAAAGAATCAAGAGCAAGAAAGTTTTCATGATGCATTTTTTGATACTAAAGAGACTTTGGCATTATTTTGTTATTTAATCGATTTTCTCTGACAAGTGCAAGAAAAGACTCCAGTTCTTAGTCAGTTAATCAATAAATCTAATGCTGAATTTTTTCAGGTTCTGTCTTCATATGATTACAAACCATCGCCATCGATTGGAGAAATAATAATTCCTGCGCTTAAAAAAATTGCACCAAATGATACTTCTTTTACATCATTTCCATATGATATTCAGACTTCAAATTACGAATCCAAAAAAAGATATTATATCTGAAATCTGAAATTTAAATCATTTCTTCAGTCACTACTTGCAAACAAAAAGATTCTGCTCGTTTTTTCTTCCAAGCCAAAACTAGATATTGCAAAAAATCTTCTCAATGATATGTGAATCAAAAATATCGGATTTGCTCGTGAGGAGCAGACAATCTCTCCAAAATTATTCCAAACATTTTTGTCTAAGTCAGAATTTTCAGATTTTGAAATATTATTCATCATCAAATATTGCGTTCATCTATTCTATGGATATGGAGTACTAGACTTGAATTCCAAGTGAGATTATAAAGTTTATGGATTTATCAAAGACTCACGTGAAATAGTAAAGTATCCTCTCGTTCTTACTACGCATCAATGACTATATTCACTTCTCGAAAAGAATATCGAAACATACCAGGATTTTCAGATTCTTTTCTTTGATACTGAATGGCGATATCGCTTTTACAACCAGTATCTTTCTCGTACTTGTGATTTGTATTATATCCAGAATTTTGTAGATATGCTACTATATAAGTACCAGCTTTTACAGGAAAAAAATCTGATTTCTAATGAATCTTTGACTACACTTCAGGAATTTGATACATTTTTCACAATGTTTATCTGAATTTTACGAACTGAAACCAAAAAATTATTCATAAATATTCCAGACGATGAGATTCAAATCAATCCAATAGTTTCAAGTATCGAATTCTATCAAACGAAATTATTACTCGAAAGATTCAAAGAATTCTGACCAAAACTTGAATCGACTTTACAGCCATCAGATTTCAAAACTCTACGGTTACAAATCGAGCATTTTTTCTCTATCACAGAAACCGTTGCAAAAGTTCAGAGAAAAATGTATGGTCAGTCAGATTTCTATTTCCTTTTTAGTGAAGATACTAAATTTACAAATCGAGATGAATTTCTAGATATTTTCTGAAATCATCATACATTATTTTTATCGAATCACGAAACATCTTATTCTCCAATTCTGTCAGATATATCAGATTCTGAAGAGAAGAAACTTCCACATCTTAAAGCTGTCGTTGATATAGAATCGATGCTTTCAAAGTTCATTTCAAAATCTGAGCAATCATTTTTTATTATCTCTACAATAAAGGATGAATCTCGTGAGATTTTTGAATATTTACAAACGATTCCTGAATTATCCGATTATGAACTTTTAGTAGAAAATATTACATGATGAGCCTGAAAAAATATCTATAAAGCTCAGAGAAATCAGAAAAAAGTCGTAGTATGATGATATAATTTTTTAATGATGTGCTATGCTCAGAAAGTTAAATTTGATGAGCTAATTATTCGAAATATCAGATGAGCTCAATCAGATTTAATTTTGACTGATATGCAGCGATATTCTCC
>DETJ01000020.1 GCA_002361595.1 Patescibacteria group bacterium UBA3291
CCCCTGTTGTTGAACAACCTGCAGCCCCTGTTGTTGAACAACCTGCAGCTCCTGTTGCTGCTCAACCTGCAGCCCCTGTTCAACTTGGAGATATTCAACAACCAACTCAAACACCAACTGCATAATAAAAAATTATGAGATAAAAAAGCTCCTCAATTAGAGGAGTTTTTTTCAAAGAAAATTTGAAAAATCGAGTAAAATTTATATATTTCCGTATAGAAATAAGGAAGATTGGCCGAGTGGTTGATGGCGCACGTCTCGAACACGTGTTCCCGCTTAAGCGGGACTAGGGTTCGAATCCCTAATCTTCCGATTTTTAATATAGAATAATTAAAAAAATTCCACAATTTAAGTGTGGAATTTTTATTTATTATATTTATCAGAATTCTACATAATCTGAGCATCTGGAGAGATCTCCTCTACAACTTCAGGGATTTCTAATTGTTCTTTTTCTACTGGACATTCCTTTCTAAGTTCTTCATCAAATTCATATTGTTTTTCGATATATTTCTGTAATGTATGCTCTAACGTATTCTTTGGTTCCTTTTGAAGTTTTTCGTATGTTTCATGCAAATCCTTTACCAATTCTGGATCTACACAAGGTTTTTCTTCGGCCTGTGTAATCATTACTTGATAATAAGACTCCAAACTATATTTTTGTTTAAGCCATTCCCCATTTTTCCCAAATATATTTTGGAAAAATATTTCAGTTTGCTGATATATCACTTTATATCATGAGAAAAAACTAATTCTCTCTGCTGGATGAGATTGAAGATATCCATAACACATTCAGAGTAGAATAAGTCATATAACTAATTCTATCAAATTATGAATCAGTTTTTTTTTCATAGCTTTTTTTTCTGAAATCGGCTTTTCAGTAGTGGTAGTCATATATGAATAATATATTAGATATAAATATTTAATTTTATAGTCTAGAATTGATGATATCATTTACAACTGCTCCATCAAGTTCACTTTTGTGATTTGCCATCAAATCCTTCATAAGTAGTCATCTCTGAGTTTTGAGATCTGTAATTCAGAGTTTAGCAACTACTTCGTCTATCAAAGCCTCAGTCTGTTCTCTAGACAACATTGCTGGTAAATATGATTCCAAAATTTCCTTTTTCTGAGTTTCAATAGCTATTTCATCAGCTTTATTTGCTTTTTCTAGAAACAATAAAGTTTCATTTAATGATTTAATTTCTTTTTTGATAACAGCTATTACATCATCATCTGTAGGATCTGCACGTAATTCAATTTTTTTGTTCTTAATCTGAGCTAATAAGTAATTCAAAGCTAACTTTTTCACTTCTTCGTGATTTTTCATAGCTTGTTTATAATCTTCTGTAATTTGTTCCAATAATGTCATTTTTTATTTATACAAAATAAACTAATTTGAACTTATAGTTTTTAATCGTAAAAACAAGAGAAATCAGAATTTTTAATAATTGTTGACTTTATAAAGAAAAAATATATATTATTTTCAGCCAAAGGGCTAAAATAATGGTCGCGAGACCAAGATCCTTAAAATAACAAAAATAAAATTGTTAATATTATGAAAACTATTTGTGTTTTATTGGTAGCCTTATTTACGTTTTTAGCAGGCTTCCAGGTAGGAGTACATCGTGTTATAGCTTCCTACCAAAAAGATTTTTATTCCCAGGTGGAATATGCATCAGAAACTGATAACAAATTTTATCAGAAGATGACAAAGATGAAAAGAAACTCAGCATTACTTTTTAACGGGTTTCCTGCATCATTGACTAGCATATTATTCAAAGATTTAAAACCTGGAGAAAGAATCCTTAATTGTGGAGACGAATCTCTGATTCTGTTATTTGAAGATTTAAATCGTACAGACATCAACAGATATTACTACTACATTATTAAGGATACTCATAATAACTATTGGTCATTATATCGCCACAACGACAAATTCCGTCTCACTAGAATAGATGAGAATAAGGAGAAAAAGTGGTTGAAAAGATTAGAAGACCAAATCAAACCTAAACCTAATTAGTAAAAAATCCCTAGGTATATCCTGGGGATTTCTCTATATTATTTTTTTACTTCTCTTTTCTTTTTGTAAGCATTATTCCATCAGATAGGCTCATTATAGCCACTAGATGTGATCATATCAGAAACTGTTTTTGGTTGCTTTTCACACTGAAGAATTAGCTCTAAATTCTTTCTAACATTAGCCGTATCTCTGTTATTAAAATGCCATAAATATATGTCTCAATTATTCACTTTACTATCTGCTGGATTTTTTATATGACTCCATCAAATAGGAATATATCCATGTTTTTTGAGGATATCAAGATATGCTTTTACCTTGACTCAGTACATTCATGGAAAACGGAAAAATGGAAAGTCTCTCTTCATCCTAGCTAAATAATCTTCTCATAGAACTGACTTTACATCTCTTTCCCATCATAAAAGCTCACTTTCAAAACGCTGTGGTTCATTTCATGTTTTGAAATATTTATCATGATGTGCTGTATGATTACATATTTCATGTCAACTATCAATTGCTCTTTTCCATAAATCCGGATATTTTTTTATACAATCTCAAATCACAAAGAATGTAGCATTTACTCATTTTTTTTCAAATAAATCCAGCATATATTCAATACTCTGCTTCCCATAGCCATCATCTATCGTGATAGATGCTTCAGGTTTTCTCAAATCTCATAGAACTATAGGTTCCTGAATCTGAGAAATCAAACTCTGAATATGAGCCTGACGACGTTCCTGTTCTTGATGTCGCAGTGAATCTTCATTAAGGGATAAAGTTTCGGTGATTTCTTCTTTTGATTTTTGAATGTTTTGAGCTGAAGTAGGTGCGGATACTATCATACTAGCTCCAACTAATAACGGTAATAGTGTTTTTTTCATACTGCGAAAAATAAACTAAAGCAATCTTTAGTATATAATATTTTATATAAAAGTCAATACTAACTATTTATTAGAAATTCCAATTACAAACTCCCCTTTTATTACTATTTTTCACGATTCGATAAATTCCTTACATTCGGATAAATCTCATGTAAAGAACTGCTCAAAAACTTTGCTAATCTCACGAGCGATAAATATCTTTCAATCAAAATTCAGACTTTTTAATTCTTCCAAAAGCTTTGGCATTCTATGAACTGACTCGTAAAAGAACGTTGGAATATCTCTAGAAATCATATCTTTCAATGCAGTCTGCCTTCATTTCTTTTGAGGTAAGAATCAGATGAAAGTAAACTGGGTTGTATCAAATCCAGCCGCTACAATTGATGGAACCAATGCATTTGCTCCAGGAAGGACTGTAAATTGGATATTATTTTCATTACAAAGTTGGACCAAAGATTTTCATGGATCAGATAATCATGGTGTTCATGCTTCAGAGACAACTACAGCATCATTTTCCTGTAATAATTTAGCATAAAATCCTAGTTTCCCTTGTGACGTAAAACTCGTAATTGAAAAAAATTCTTTTCAAACAGTAGAAATATCATACATCGATAACAACTTCTTTGCTGTTCTCGTGTCCTCACATATCAATACGCCTATCTCTTTCAAAAGTCTGAGGGCTCTCAGAGTAATATCTTCTTTATTTCAGATTGGTGTAGGGACGAAGTATAACATCAAATAAATATTAATATAAAACTTAATGAAGTTATATCAAACTACACATCGTTTTCCAACCAAATTTTTTATTTGTTTATAGGTGCAAAATTTATATAAAAAAGCTGATAAAATTTTTATTTCATCATCCATCTCATGAAAATCATCTGAATTACCGGTCCACAAGCCGCATGAAAATGAGAAATCGTAAATTATCTCACTGAAAAAAAATGATTTGCTCATTATTCAGTACGTTGATTTTTGACTCAAGAAATCGAAAAAAGATGACTTCCTCTAGATAGAGATAGTATGCGTGAAGTCGCTAATGATTTACGTGCAAACTGCTGACCATCTTATATCACTGACCAACTTTTCTTACAAGCTCAACAAAATGGTAAAGATGCTATTATAGAATCAATTCGTGCTATCTGAGAAGTAGAAAGCCTCAAAAAGAATTCTGATTTCATACTTTTAGCTGTCAATGCCGACCAGAAACTTAGATTTGAGAGAGCTATCGCTAGAAAAAGTGCATCAGATTTTGTAACTTTTGAAAAGTTTCAAGAACAGGAACGCCTAGAGAGTGAAAATTCAGATCCAAGTAAACAGAATATCAATGCATGTATAGCTATGGCTGATTATGTAGTCAATAATGATTGAAATATTGAAGAGTTACACAAGCAACTTGATGAAATAATAAGTTAATCATCTTTCAAAAATATTATCGCTTATTTTTATTCGTAAAACGGTACTAAGCCGCATTTCGGTATATTTTAAACAGTATAATTAAAAATTTTTATACAAACAATACAAAATATGAAAAATTTCTTCTTGTTTGATTGATTTGCTTTCTTATATCGTGCATATTATGCGTTCCCAGAAATGAAAAATTCTGAGTGACAGAATATGAACGCTGTATATTGATTTTTGCGCATGCTTCTCAAGCGTCTCAATAAGAAACCAGATTTTGTAGCAATTACACGAGATGCTCAGCAAAAAACTTTCCGCCACGAGCTAGCCCCAGACTACAAAGCTACTAGAAAGAAGATGGATGATGATTTTAAATCACAAATTCCAATTATACAGAAGATCATAGATCAATTATGAATTAAGTCCCAAATTGCACCAGGGTACGAAGCTGATGATGTAATCGCTACTCTAGTGAAACAATATAAAAATCCAGATTTATCACTATATATCTATTCAGCAGATAAAGATCTAAAACAGCTTCTCGATGATGGAATATTTATCGTTGATCCTGTGAAAGATTTGCCATATCAGAAAAAAGATTTCCTCGCTGAATTTGGGTTTGAGCCACAATATATTGTAGATTATCTTGCTCTACTATGAGATAATGCTGATAATATAAAATGAGTGACATGAATTTGAGAAAAAAAAGCTCAAAGTTTAGTTCAGCATTATGGAAGTATTGAAAATATCTATGACCACTTAAGCGAGCTAGATGCTTCTGAATGTAAAATATTGGAAGGACAGAAAGAGGATGCATATTTCTCCAAAAAAATGATTAAACTTGCATATTTCGATTTAGGTGAAACTAAATTAGATGATTTCACTTTCAATTTCGATGGAAGTAAATATATAGATATAATTTGTAATCATAACTGATTAAACTGATTATTAAAACCTCTGACTGAAATGAAAAAAGATTTCGAAAAACCTCAGCAATTAGGATTATTTTAATTGTCATTTTGCGTGTTATATTTGTCATTCTAAGCATAGCGAAGAATCCACTTTGCATTTTACTTGTCATTCTGAGCGTAGCGAAGAATCTTAAGTGTATAATTAGTAAAATATATAAGATTCTTCATTTCACTACGTTCCATTCAGAATGA
>DETJ01000005.1 GCA_002361595.1 Patescibacteria group bacterium UBA3291
AAAAAAACAAAAAATCAGACTCTCTATTTTTAGGTATTTTTCTAACCAATCATGAAAAAACTTACTTCTCGATGGTCTAATATTTGTTCTAAGCCCCTCAGATTTTGGATTATTTTACTATGTAAAATATTTGTAATCTGACTTTTATTTCAATTCTTCATTCAAACTTTCGTTACTTTCCAATTATGACGAGATGGAACATTCTGGACGTTATTCCGAATGTGGAAAGAATTTATCCTAGCGCTATTCGTCATAATATTATTGCGATACATCTTAGCTAACATAAAATGATGGATTAAAGCCGTAAAAAATAAAGAGAATACAGACAAAATAACATGGAAATTATTGGTAAAAAACACCCAGTCAAAATTTGTAATCCAATTCATTTTATCATTCATAACTACAACTATAGTTTTATTATTATTAGCTGTATGTTTACAAGCAATATGATTCAAAGCGTTCCTTCTTAGTGCAAAATATGATCTATTCTGATTTTTCATCTTTGGAATATGAATATGTCTAGCTCTACTATTTTTCACAGAGGAAGACAAAAATCTATTACAATTATATAATAAATTAATTCTTCGAGTATTACGACTATGATTAGCTTGGTGGTTTATGGTATGGCTAATGCCAACTATACTCAGACACTTCTGATATGATCCTCTAAGCTATGAATGAACTGTATGACAAAGACCACCTGTAGCATATTACACATTGATAGATAAATGAAACGTGAGAAATCAATTCCTTTTCGAAAGACCTACAAGCTTTGGGTTTTGGTTAATTGCTTTCTTTCCTGTATTCGTACTCTGATTCTTGAGAAAGAAATGATGGAAAGATCAAATATTCCCAACTATTATGTTCTGACTTCTAGTTTATTCCACTCGATCACGTGCATGAATTGCTATCCGAGCATTAGAAGTGATAGCTCTATTCTTCATACTATACCGAAAATCTATCAAAAAATATTTCATCCGGCTGATAATCGCTGCAATAATCTGTCTATGATGACTCGCCTATCTATCCAGATGAATAATGGTTAGAGAACATTCAAATACAGGACATCTACAATTGATGAAAGCCTGACGAAATATAGCCAAAGAAAATCTATTATTATGACGATGAGCGTGATATTCATGACCAGCATCTCATCAACTATGTTACACAGATGAACCAGTAGATATATTCCAAGACGTAGATTCAATCCATCTAGACAATCAACGCTGCGAATTACTTAGAAAAACTAATGTAAAAAATCAGATTTCTACTTATGGTTTCAATCCTGAGAATCAATACTTGCAAATCCTAATGGAATACTGAATCGTCTGAATAATATTCCGATTATGATTATGTGGAATAATATTACGATATACAGTCAAAATGATACGAATCTATCGTAATAAAACTAAATCTCCTTATCAAGAATTACTATACTACTCACTATGGTGATTTGGAATATGATTTGTATGACTATGTGCTGAATGATTAGTACTTCACTCATTAGCAGATAGAATGGTAATATATCCTTTCTTCTTACTATACTGAATCACAGTTTGACTACGAGAGAAAGAAAAAGACAAACAATATATTCCACCAGAGCCAAAGAAAAAGATTAAGAAAAAGAAATCTGAACCCAAGAAATCCACCAAGAAAAAGAAATCTAAATAAATAATTGATTTAACAAAGAAAATCATTATAAGAAACGTACGGATTTTCCCATATATGCCCCTCACCTGCCACCCCAGAGGGGACCATGCTCCCGCATTGTATCAATGTGGGAGCTTTTTTATTACACTATCATTCAAATTCAGAAGAAATCATCCATTTATCTCATTTTCTGAATGCTGGGATTGTCTGTCTTTTTGCCTTATTCAAATATGAATTAACATTCTTATTATTGCTTTTTGCCCACTCATTCAGAGTTATAATTTTTTTAGCAGTTAATAATTGAATTCTTTTATTCAAAGATTCCATCAATAATAAAGCAAAAAACTCCGAAAATCATTTATAATCATTCATTTTCAAATATTTATCAAAAAGAGGATAATAATCTTTAGCTTTATTCTTATTTGGGATAATTATTGGTGGATAACCAAAATCCATAAGCTGTTTATTAATTAATACTCTTCAAATTCTACCATTTCAATCCAAAAATGGATGTAATAATTCAAATTCAGCATGGAAATGTGCTATTTTATCTATAAAATAACTTCTATCGCTATTATATTTACGGATTAAATCATATACTAATCAATTCACAAAAGCTGGATTGGCTCAAATATGACTTCATACACGCACCCATTCATCCCCACTTCTAAAACGTCATGCAATATGGTCATCTATTCAAGTTAATAGAACTCTATGCAAATATAAAATCAGATCCAATGATAATTTTTCTTTTTGATTATTTTGTAAAGTCTGAATTACATTCATCAAATTTTTGGCTTCATAAATTTCACGTACATCATGATCTTTCTTTATCTTATCAAAAAAAATGATATCAGTGGTTTCCTCCAATGTAAGAGTGGAATTTTCAATAGCATTTGAATTATATACCATCTCTGGAACCTCTGAAATATTAATCTCTCGCAACGCTTTTTTATGACTTTTTTCTAATTTTTTGTAAAAAGAGAATAATTCCTCAATCTTTATTTTAATATAATTACCAATTACCATTATCCGTATTTTTATATAAATATCATATCGTGAAAAATCTTAATTTTTCATTTTTTTCACGTTTAAATTATAATTATTTTTTACAAAAATACAAGTTTTTAATAGGATTTATATCAAAAAATTTTCTTTAATAGAAAAAAGCACTCAGAAATAATAATTACAAAAAAAGTCCATCCTCACGGATAGACCTTTTTGCAGAAAATATAATATTAGTACAATAATAGATATCTAAGCTCAGCAGTCTCATTATAATAACATATACCATTATCATCAGGCTTTGCACTACATCCTCATGTCTTCTGTTTAACTTGTTTACAAAGTGTAATTTCAGATAAATCATCATCATTTTTTATATATCACTTCTCTATATTACCATTAGAATCCATTCCTCAACTATTCTGACAAACCACCCAGTTTGAACTTCACTCTACCTCTGTCTTTGCCATCAATGCAAATCAAGCATCAGGTACTCAATTTCTTTCTGCAATTACATAAATGTAATCACCAATAGCCTCATCTTCACCAAGTGTTCACAATCAATAATTAACATTATCTCCATTCGGATCTGTAGGTATACTAGACATTCAGGCTTCTAATAAATTTTTACTTAAATCAGAAATTTTCATTCACTGATCCGCTTTTCTAGTAACAGTAGAATCTTCGACAGGATTAGTTCAATATCCAGGCCAAGACTTACGATCTGTCTGGGATGTAATAATAGCTGTCTGAATCTGTGATAGATCATTTTTACGAGCTACATCCCTCGCTCTACCCTGAGCTGTCTGCATTCTTGGCATCAATGATGCAATCAAGATACCGATAATTACGATTACAATAAGCATTTCTACTAGTGTAAACGCCTTAATTGTGTTTTTCTTCATAATTCATTTAATTAAAATAAAAAAAACTTTTATAAATAAAATATTAATAAACAACAATATATCTTAACTGACTTGTCGTCTTATATATACAATCTTCAGTATCAGTAGTACAATTTTCATTCTCCTTTGCTTGTCTAACAGATTTACACAATTTAATGTGTGCCAAATCATTGTTATTTGTAATCCATCAATTTTTAAATTCTTTATTTACATCAGTAGATTGATCATCAGTACTTACAGCATCTGTACATACCACCCAGTTAGAACTTCACTCAACCTCTGTTTTTGCCATTAGTGCAAATCAAGCATTCTTAACTCAATTTCTTTTTGCAACTACATATAAATAATTTCAAACATTTGGGTTAGCTGATCATGGCTCCTTATTAGCAGAGCTATAAGTAACTCATAATCAATAATTAATATTAGAACCATTTGGATCCGTTGGCACACTAGACATTCACGCATCAATTAAATCATCTTTAATAGCAGAGATAGCAAGACCATTTTGAGCAGGTTTTGTCGAATCTGATCATCCCATTCCTGGCCAAGATTTACGATCTGTTTGTGATGTGATAATAGCTGTCTGAATCTGAGACAAGTCGTTTTTACGAGCTACATCTCTGGCTCTACCCTGAGCTGTCTGCATTCTAGGCATCAATGATGCAATAAGAATACCAATAATTACGATTACAATAAGCATTTCTA
>DETJ01000035.1 GCA_002361595.1 Patescibacteria group bacterium UBA3291
AATTAATATTATGGACATTTTTTCTTTCGTGATTATCACATCACTCGTATTTATTGCTTTGATAAACTTTGGGTTACCAGTTTATTTCAATGCGATAAAAGATGCCGAAGTGGAGGAATTTATAGCATCTTCATCTTCGAGAAATACAATTCTCTCATCTATCGTTTTACCTCTATGTATCGGATTATCATTCGCCTATATGGCTGCTGAAATTGCAGCTTGTGGCGGTTGGATCAATTCAAGGATGAGCCTAGGATTCTTTGCAGGAATTCTATTCTGCATTATGCTAATCAGAGTTATTCCTAGCTTAATCAAATGTAGGAGTAAAGTCGTCATAAGCGCAGCTTTACTGGTTTCATTTCTGATAGCTTTATCGTCAATCTTTCTCATGGTTGGATTAAATTCATGGGATAGCATAGATCACTATCATCATCCTATCTATAAAGCTGTAGATATGCAATGGGTCAACATGATTATTACATTTTTAGGAAAAACTTTTCCGATGGAGGATTACCCTATCATTCACATTGAAACTAGAGTTTATTCACCTGAGCACAGTTTCTTACAAACATTTACACTTGTCAGTGAAATGACATACACTGTGGTCATAATAACTTCGCTCTATGCCATAGTTAAAGACAGCGTTAAGAAAACTGAGAATCAATGAGAAATCAAAGAGATAGCTTTATGAAGTTATCTCTTTTTTTATTTCATATAATTCAGATTTCCTATATTTTAGAGAATTCTATAAACCTATTCCACTATTTCTACGAAATCCTCATTATCAAATGATACTCTTCTACTCTTTGTAGATTTATTATTTCATTTTACATAACTTCTCAAATAACTTATTCCATATATAACTGTGGAAAATGCTTTATACTTTTATCTTTTAAAGTTGTCATAAATAAAAAGAGTGAGAGAAACTTACCCTTCAACCTTTAAGCTTAATTGAATACGTTTCTTTAAGGAGTTTAGATATCTGATCTACTACTTCCGTATTAGATTTATCGGTAATTTCATACCACCTTTCATCTGCATTAGTCTCTAAAGAAAGAAACTGCTCTAATGATTTGTACCCCAGTATAAACTCTCTAATCTTTTTCTTCATAATGGACTCATGTCTTTCTATGTGTGTTGGCAGAAATAATCTCAAATTTTCTCTCATTTTTGTTGTTGTTTGTTACTTTTTTTTCGCATAACTTCAATTATTACATATTTTATGTACAAAAAAAAAGAGAAATCTGAAAAAAAATCTACATTTAACATTTTTATAAAAATTAATTATCAGATAATGAATAGTTTTTATCCTTTTCTTATTTAGTCCAAATAATTACTTTTCAACCACTCCAACCTTTTCACACACAGATATCCTGTCACATCACAGCAGTTATTTCTTCCACTTAATGATCGATAAGGTCTTCTATCTATCAAAATTTTGAGATAATCAGATTTTGTTCAATCTTTTTTTGTAGTTTTCGACAATAATTCTTTGATTTCCTTTCATGTAAAAATTAGTGAACATCTAGGCACATCAGGAGCACTCTCGTGAGTAGAGAATAAACAATACAGTTTATCGTCGTCGAACTGGGTATTTTTGATTTTATGAAAAATCTCGTGAGTATATTTGTCAGATTTTATGTCATGTAATTTGGAATACCTGATGCAGATGCAAGTATATTTATCCGTTCATTTTTTGTGCAAGAAAAAACATTTTCATTTATAATATCAATCGTAATCAACTCATAATTTATCAAGCGAACATTCCAAAGCTAATTCTGCAGAATTATTTATCAATGCCATGATGATAAAAATTACAGAGTAAATAACTGGTATTATTTTTGTTTTTCTATAAATGATCAGGAAATAAAAAATCTGTTTACTAAATTATAGTATAACATTTTTACAAAAAAGCAAGAGAAATTTGATTTATTTTTATGATTTAATTACTCTAATTATCAAGCTTGAAAAATTGCGATAAATCTATTTCATCTCGAGAATAAACTCTGTGTAATCATTCAGAATCTTTTACTCATTGATTTCGTGGCTTATCTAATAGAAATCATGGTATTCAAACCGTGTTCATATCATCAATATTGAAAGTATTATCATCTATCAAAAGCTGAATTCACTTCTCTTTGCATAATTGAGATTTAGGAATTTCGTTTTCTGTGTACTGTCCCATAAATAAGTAATCCGAAAATATGCATGGGAAATGAGATTCCACCCATTTCCTTGTCAATTCTTCGTGAGGTTTTTTCCTAGCAGTCACTACAAATAATTTATGTCATTGCTGTTTTCGTTCATATAATTTTTCATATGCTCATGAAACTGGCTGACATAGATAATACTCTGGAGATTCAAAAAATGAAAAAAATGCCTGAACCATTTCTTCTTTTGATAATCAGATTTTCTGCACTTCATATAAATCATACGAAGTTATATCAGATCTTTTCAAGTTTTTTCCTTTTAATGGTGGATATTTTATCAATTCATTTACTGTTTCAGAAAGCACTTCATCACAGTCTACTCATATACAAAGTGACATATTTTATTTCATGAATTAAATCACAAATATAATATTGATTAGATTTTAATATGCAAATTCAAAGAAAAAGAGCCAATCAATAAGACTGACTCTTCCTAACATTTGAACAAAAATGTCCAAGTGCTAAACAAGGAAGAATAAATCTTTAGAGCAATTC
>DETJ01000022.1 GCA_002361595.1 Patescibacteria group bacterium UBA3291
ATTACGATTACAATAAGCATTTCTACTAGTGTAAACGCTTTAATTGTGTTTTTCTTCATTTATATAATAAAAAAGTAAAAATATAAAATTAACCATGTGTCATAATAAAAAAATTTGTAAGTAATGCAAGATTCTAGCTAAACTTTACCTTGACAAAATAGTTTCATGGAGTTTCTTGAACCACGTATCACTGCATTTCAAGGTCAGTGAGTTTTACCATAGCTTCTCAATAATCAGATGAAATCTCGCTCATCCACTGGGAAAAATCTTGATTGTGATGCTGAGATACGATCTTGAGTAAATTCTTTTCTTCTTGAGTAAGACTTTCTAATGATGATAAATTATCATATTGACAGTCTGATTTTATTTCTTCTTTTCAATTGTCTATATTGAATAATTTTAAAATCGAACTAAAATCACTAAGAAGATTTGCTTTTCATGATGAGACTAAGTGATTGGATCAGATTCAGTTTTCTGAAAAAATTGGATTTGGTACTACGAAAATCGGCTTGTGAAAATGATATGCAAAGTCTGCCGTAATTAGGCTTCATGATCATTCGCGAGCTTCTGGTAAAAATAATGCATCACTTAGTCCTGCTATCAATCTATTTCTCTGTGGAAAACTCCAGGGAGTAGGCTTGAAATCCAGTTTAAATTCTGATAAAATCAGTCATCCATTTTGGATGATTTGCTCCATAAAACTGCGAGCTGAACTATTTCGATAATAACGAAGTCATCAGCCTAAAATTGCGATAGTCGGTAAATGATAACCAATGGAAAGCTGATGACATAAATGGTCCACTCCCCTAGCCATTCACGATACCGTTACGATATTTGAGTTTCAGATTTGAGTGAAAAGTGCTTGCATAACCTGATTGGCATACTCGGACATATCACGTGGTCAGACTATTCAAAGGATTTGATTATTTAGGATTTCTAGATTTCACATTGCATATAAAATTGCTGGTGGATTTTTGATGGATGTGAATTGATGTGGAAATTCTACATCGTCATCCAGCAATCATATAATATTATGCTGATTCATCCAAGTTTGCAATTTCTCGGCAGAATGCTGATTATCTACATTTTCAAAAAAATCTGAAAAATCATCAGCTTTACGAAGCTCCGATGGAGTCAGATTTTCATCCAGCGAATATGCTAATATTTTCTGCATTTTAATATCCATTTTCTATTATGTCATAATAAATCATGACAATAAGATATGAATATATTTTTGGATTACAAGATTAAAATCAAAGAATTTTTTGACAAAGTTTATTCATAATTCATTTCCTTAATTTTCCATTCCAAATCTTGAATAACTCAATCAAGATTATGATAAATTTGTTCGTTGGTGTACCTGATTACTTTAATTCATAAGTTATTCAAATAATTAGTCCTTTCTTCGTCTTCTTCTCATTTTCGGTCGTGGCTTTGATCGTCTATTTCTATGCAGAGTTTCAATTTTGCACAATAGAAATCTAAAATATAGTTTCATATTAATTTCTGCCTCAAAAATCTATATCATGTTTTATTTCATTTTAGTGTCGTATTCCACAAAAGTCATTCTGCTTTTGTCATGGTTTCTTGGTTTCTCATAACTTTTCAGAACTCCTTATTTTTAGAATTATACAAGAAATGCATCTTGTTTATTTAATGTAAATGGGGTGTCCTCCTTTTTGAAAGGAGGTGGCTCATAGAGCCGGAGGATTTTTACGCATCTTATACTTAAAAATCCCCACCCCGATAAATCGGGGAGCCCCTTTCGTAAAGGGGCACAATAATTTTCTATTCCCCTACTTTCAAACCTTTACTTAAATTCTTACTCAAAGTAGATAAAGCAGATTTTAATTGACTTCAAGTTAATCCATCATAAGCAGCTTGCCATTGAATATCGTTTAATCTACTTCAACCAGCATCCACTACATCATCAGAATCGTAGAATTCATAGTGAGTAAATATTGGACCTCGTGCGATTCTCTTTCCATTAGCATCATCAATCATTACTAGCATTAATGCAGGACGACCAACTGCTTCATAAAGTGGATTTCATCCTTCAGAAGTGAAAATATCAGCAATCAAAGCTGCTCTCATTTCTTTCTGAGTTACTCAGTCAGCTAGTGGGAATGTGATTTGAGATAATTTATCATAAGCTGTTCTCATCCATTCAAAGTCTTCATCACTAATTACTTCATTATTCATTTGCTGAACGAGGATAGATTTGATATGAGTCAAGAATTTATCAAATTCTACGAAATTATTTAGAATATAATCATCAAGTTCAGAGAAATCAGATTTTGTTTCATTATTTAATTCTATCAATTTGTTTACTACATCAATATCTGCTTCAATATATCATTTAGGAACTGGTAATAATGGAGGATCTACTTCGATATTACAGTCTCCACCACCACCTCATCACATTTCAGCATAATTCTGTTTAACATAAAGTAATGTATCGTGTTTCAATTCAGTATAAGAACCCATATAAGTAACGAGATTCTTGAGTCTATAAACTGGGTCAAGTTTGAAATATGGAGCATTTTCTTCAGCTTTATTGATTAGATATCCAATCATATCAATCCATTTATGATATACTGTATTCATGATTCATGGATTAGTTACTTCTTTTTTTAGTTGTTCAATTGCATCTTGTTTTACTTTATTATAACTTGAATATTGAGTAAACTCTGAGTCTTCCAAGATATCTTCTTTTACAATTCTGACATTCATCCAAAGGTCAACCATTTCAGCAGCATCAGAATTATTTTCCAATGCATCAGGCACGATAAGAGCTGTTTGCATATTTGGCATATAGGCATATTCTTTTTCGGCACTACCTGCAGTCACTAAATCAAATAAATAACTATCAAGTGTGAATTTCTCTCCAAAGAATACAAATCCTGCAGTCATATCTTTTGCTTCCTCTGAATCTTTTTCCATTACTGCAGTAGTTCTATAATCAGTAGATTGAATCTTTTGTGGAACGAGGTTGAATAATT
>DETJ01000046.1 GCA_002361595.1 Patescibacteria group bacterium UBA3291
TTTTCACATCATTAAACGGAATCCAATTATGAATACCAAGAAGAATAATATTATTCATCCAAACTCTTTCAAAAAGCTGAGAAAAATGCTTTCCTCATTGTAAACTGTCTTAATCGTAGTATCTCACGTCATACTTAATCATAATTCAATCACGCTTGTGTCTGCAGGTTTCTTAGTAGTTACCAAAAAATAATTATCTACAGTTCTCTTTCATCATATAGGGAAAATTGTATCTTTTTCTTCACTTCCACTTAATATATATCACTTCAAATTTACTCAGTCTTCAATTTCTACTTTCTTGAAATATCAACTATTGTATAAACTAAGCCATGAATTAAGAGATTTCTCATCTTTCTGGATAATATTGTCTACATGCTTTGCTTCTCCAGTTCAAATTCCATCAGATTTAGAATCAGAAATATATGGAGTCATTTCATTTTGAGCGACAGCTATGATAACAGTAAAAAGTACCAAAGCGATAATAACCTTTATAAGTGATTTTTTCATTTATGTATATGTAAGATAAATCATTCAGATTTCTGGTGGAATATACCATACTTCACACCAATGATAAATTATATGAAAATTATATTTCAATGCAAGTGAGAAGAAAACTAAAAATAATAAAAAACTGGTGACGAAATCACCAGTATAGTTTTGCCAACATCAACTAAAGGCTGTTAACTTACCCTTGTTTACATAAACAATAAGAAACCTGTGGTAAAAGTCCCAAATATTGAGAGCAATATCACAATTATCAGAGCTCCTTCCAAAATTCGATAAAAGTTCAAAAATCTCTGTTGATAATAAGATGCCTCCATTAGTGACACTTTAGAATGAATAAATCCAAATCCAATCGCAGAAATCACCAGTACAACCACAAAGATTGTGAACCAAAACGAAGGGTTTGAATGAAAATCTGAAAAAATACGCGTAATAAAATCAGAGTTCATAAACTAATTATTTTTATATTTGTTTTTTTAGTATATTATATTTTTTTATTATCCATAAATACATTCACCATCTACAACTTCAGCCAATTCAGTTTCTTCTTGTACCCCAGCTTTTTCCATAAAACATCTATTGTAATATGGATTTCCATCCTGACCACAAACTGTAACCTGTGGCTGTTCATAACATTCAGCTATATATTCCTGATAAGCTCTTTCAGATTCATGCATATCCTGAATATCCAACATATCTTGATATAGTAAATCACAACCTCAATCCATTACATCTTTCATATAACAGAATTCATCATCACTGAGAATACAAATATCTTCTCATTCTTCAGTTTGAGAAATCTGACCGTTATTGTCTATACAAGCTTCTTCTGCATATGTGTATCAGTCATTAATGTAACTCATATCTCATTTTTTACATTTTCATGCTGCAAATTCTTCTAAATAACAAAATGTTTTATCATCAAAATAGCAAACATCTTGTTTTTCTCATCATTCATTCCATTCTTCAATATTTCATCACTGTTCTTCACACATTTCTGTAACTACAGTAATTCGTTCTCATCATTCTGAAATGCTATCATCTTTTTCCATTTCAGGTCAATCTGAAATATCATTACATCATGTTAAAACAAAACCTCATAAAAATAGAAGTCAGATTAAAAATAACTTTTTCATTAGATTAATATTTTAAGAATTAAAATACATGGTTAGTTATTACAATAACCAAGGCAATTACAAAACATATCATCCACGCTTCATTAAAAGTTTCCTTGATAGAGAATTTCTTTTTAGATTTCTTGAAGAATTTAGCATGACAATAAGAAACAAGTTCATAAACAAATACAACAATTAAAAATTCTACTAATATTTCTATTGCAAGATGAAAGATTGTAGTTAAAATACTCATGATATATTTTATAAATATAAAACATCACATAATTGATACCATTTTCACTTGAAATTACAATATATTAACAATAAAAAGAAATCAGATTTACATAGTAGTAAATGTTCATGAAAAACATAAAATTCATCAAGTAAAAAATAAAAAGCTAAGAATTATTTGAGCAGTCGTGTGTATCGTTGTTCTAATCTCATTCATTACATGAGTAGTAATTTAAGCAATCTGATGACATGAATATGATATCACATTAATGAAAACGTGAATTTGGATGAGTGTAATATCATGAATATTTATGTGAATGCTACATATTCTCTACTTTAGAACTCCAAAAAAGTTTAGGAAAAAGTTATTCTGAGAATAAATCTACTGCTTGAATTTTTCACTCTAAACTATATTTTATATACAGATTTTTTTATTTTTTGTTCTCCGAAATTTGATGACTTGAGAGGTAGCGCAGGAAACTAAAATGGAAGCATATGAATTTGAATTACGTTGGAGAGCTTTTTTTGGATTGTCTAGAAGATTCAGATATTCTCGAGATGAAGAAACTATCGCAAATTTGGTAAAAAGAACAAATAAATGAAATCTTGAGATAGCTTTGAAAGATACTTCTCCAGAGGATTTGCATAAATTTACACTTCAAACTTACACTCAATATAAAAAAGATTTTATTGAAAAAAATCAGAACGAATTTCCATGAAGAGATAAAAGATTTTCATTATGATATTATATTGACCGTTTGGAATATGAACTAAAGGTTATCAAGGAGATGGGATTTAATTCATACTTCCTAATCGTGTCAGAATACGTTCGTTGGGCTAAGGAACATCAGATTTCTGTTTGACCATGAAGATGATCGTGAGCATGATCTTTGCTCGCATGGCTAGTATGAATCACAGAAGTGGATCCATTACCATTTGATTTGCTATTTGAGAGATTCTTGAATCCTGCCAGAGTGTCGATGCCAGACTTCGATATTGATTTTGAGGATTCTTTACGTCAAACTGTAATCGAGCATTGTTATGATTTATATTGAGCTGAAAAAGTTTGTTCAATTTGAACGTTCATGAAAATGGCAACCAAAGCTGCATTCAAAGATGTCGCTAGAACTCTTTGAGTACCTTTTGAAAAATCAAACTATGTTACGAATTTACTCCAAGATAAAGTATGACTAGTCGCACAAGTGGAAGATCCAGAATGATCTCCTGAATTGAAGAATATTTATGAAAGTGATGAAAAAATCCAACAAGCAATAGAATTTTGAGACAAACTTACGTGAAATCTTCGCCAGATGTGAGTTCATGCTTGTGGAATTATTATCGCTCCAGAAAAAGTTACAACATATACTCCGACTCAATATAACAAAGAAGAAGATCATACAATCGTAAGTCAGTATGATGGACCAACACTTGAATCAATCTGACTTCTCAAAATGGACTTTTTGGGATTACGTAATCTTTCTATCATCAAGAACTGTGTAAAAATTATCAAAGCTCGTGCAGACCAGAGATGAGAAAAAATTCCAGAAATGTTTGAAGAATTTTTGGAAACAATGAGTTTGGACATTCCAATCGATGACGAAGAAACGTATAAATCAATTTTTCAGCAATGAGATACAACGTGAATCTTCCAGTTCGAGTCTCCATGAATGCGCCGTTATCTGATTGAGTTAATTCCAGAAAAAATCGATAACTTAGTTGCCATGAATGCACTTTATCGTCCATGACCTATGGAATTCATCCCAAGTTATATCAATAGAAGATTAGGAAAAGAAGAAATTGAATATATGTATCCAGAACTTAGGGCAGAATTGACCAAAAAATATTGAGCAGAAGTAGCAGAAGAAGAAAGAAGAAAGCTGATTGAAGATTTGGATCCATTTCTCAAAGAAACGTATTGAATCGCTGTATATCAGGAGCAGTTAATGTTCCTAGTACAAGCGATGGCGTGATTTTCACTTTGAGAAGCAGATCTTCTTCGCCGTGGAGTTTGAAAAAAGAAAAAATATATCATCGAGCAACTCAAGAAAGAATTCCAAGAACGTGGTGCTAGTTATCATAATTATAAACCTGAAACTACGACCCAGATTTATGAAAGAATGATTGAACCAGCTGCTTCATATTCATTCAATAAATCGCACTCCGTTTGTTATGCCATGATTGCATATCAGACTGCTTATCTCAAGGTTCACTATCCAATCGAGTTCTCTGCCGCATTGATACGTTCAGTAGAGGAAGATACGGATACACAGAGTTTCTATTTTTCAGAAATTCAGCAGAAATGAATAGATATTTTACAACCAGATGTAAATGTGTCATTTAATCATGTGGCAGCCATCGACCAAAGTGTAAGAATCTGATTTATCTCTATTAAATGAGTATGATTCGATACATGAGAATTTATTCAGGAGGAGAGAAAAAACTGATGAAAATTCTCATCACTTGAAGATTTCTGTAAAAGATGTTCAAAGGTATTGAATAGAAAAAGCTTGGAATGATTGATTAAATCGTGAGCATTGGATCAATTTGAAGACCGTAAAGTTCTCCGAAACAATGTAGATCAAATAATAAACTGGATTTCAAATTCAGCAAATGCTAGTCAAGGTTTATTTTGAGATTTGGAAAATAAAATTCCATTGAAGAAAGTAGAAAAATCTACTCTCATGGAAAGATTGATGATGGAGCAGGAAGTTTTCAAGAGCTTTATTTCATGAAATCCTTTGGATTGATTATATAAGTTTATCAAAAAAAGAACTCTGCTCTCAAATATCAAAGATAAAACCGATGTCTGAAATTTTGAAATTGTAGGATACGTGAAAGAAATCCGTCGTGCAAAGAAGAAGTGATTTTTTATTACGATAGAGGATATCTCTGATAATTTTGATATATTCTTGTCTGACACGTATTGACTGGAGAAATTTGATTTGGTAATCGTTTCATGATGGAAGAAGAATAGAATTCAAATTTCTAAAATTGTAAAAACTTCTCGTGAAAAACTGAAAGAATTGGCTTGATGATCATACGATGAAAAAGATACTGTTTCAGCAGTTAAAAAGGCTAGGGCAGGTGAGCAGCAGCAACTCAATATTGAACGTATTAAAGCTGAAATCGCCGAGCAAAATGAAAAAATGGCAGAAGAAAATAAAGAAAATCAGACTAAAAACATTTCCAGAGAAGAAAATGAAGTAGCAGAAGATATTGAAGATGATTCAGAAGTTGATGAAGAATTAAAAGAAATCGAGGAAGAAATAGTTGATGAAAATAATGCTGAGGATGATGAGCTAGTTGAGGAACAAGAAATAAATCCAGAATGACAAGAAAATGAGTCATCCTGAATGGAATGAAATGGAAGTGAAGAAACTTATGTATGAGATATTGATGAAGCTCAAGATTCTTCGTCGCAAACTCCTCAGAATGACGATGATTTAGAAAATGAAGAAATATTTGCTATCACATCCGAAAATCTACCATTTTCAAAGATGAAACAACTAATGACTATAGTTTCATGAAATCCATGAGATATCACGATTCAGGTTCTATGAAATGAAATGAAAGTTTCAGAAAAATGACTCAATGAGCTCAAAAAATTAATCCAAAAATAATTTATAATTAATGTTAAAATAATGCAGGGAGAAGAATTAAAACTTAAACTTGAACAAGCACAAAATATTGCAATTTTTGGACATCAATCAATTGATGGAGATGCAATTTGATCAATGTTTTGATTATGATTACAGTTAGAAAAACTCTGAAAAAATATTTCATATTTTACTCCAGATGCTCCAAGTGAAACTTTTTCATTCTTACCAATCCAGAAATTACAAACAGAATTTGATTATTGAACTTATGATTTGATTGCGTTCGTAGATTTCTCTACATACAATATGATTAGAAAATTCTCAGAATGACATGAAGATTATTTTAACTGACAGCAAAAGGTTATCATTGATCATCATATCTTTTCTACAGCATTGCCAAATTCTATCGAATTTCGTGATGATAGTTCGATTAGTGCTGCTCAACTAGTTTTTGAACTTACTCAGCAATGGTGGTCGGATTTGATAGATGCTCAGATTGCTACATTCATGCTGACATGAATAATGACTGATAGTGGGAATTTTCGCTTCGATGAGTGAGAAGAATCTATTCGTGTTTCTAGAAATAATCTAGCTCTACTAGAAAAATGAGCAAAGAAAAAGCAGATTATTGATAACGTTTTTCGTAGCAAAAGTTATGAAGATTTGGAATTTATGCAAATTATTCTTGGAAGAATGCAGAAAGTCGATGATATAATCTATTCTCGATATTCACAGGAAGAATTAGAAAAATTCTGACTTCATCCAGACAGTGCAGACTATGCTTTATATTTAATTTGAGACATAAAAGATCAGGAACTTGTTATTCTTTGAAAGGAAAAGGAAGACTGTATCAAAGTTAGTCTTCGTGCAAAGTGAAAGCATAACTGTAGAGATGTGGCGAAACATTTTGGATGATGATGACATGCGAATGCTGCCTGATGTTCAATTGAAAAATCTTGAAATTTAGAAATAGATATAGTGAATTTTGTGAATCAGGTTAGAGAATTGATTAAATAGATTAGTTATAAATCCTTAAAAATAAAAAGCAACCATATTTCAGGTTGCTCTTTTTTAAATTCAATATTATCATACTAATTTAATTCCAATGCAATAATCTGACTTCATCATGTTACACTATTTAATAATATATTTTGAATTCCTGAAACGTTTCAGTCTTTAATCATAAAATATGCATTAATATAAGAAAGTAATACGTTTCTTTCATCTTGAGTTAAATCTTTTGCGGCTCATTTTGTTGCTCTTCAATTTATATAATTATAAGCAACATTAGCAACTTTTTGAGAATCTATTTCTAATCAGTAAATGCTTGCTATATCTTCGATTCACAATTTTGTATCATTCTTGATTCTTGACATAAATATCTCAGAAATAGCTCAGAATATAGAACTAGCATCATCAAAGTACTGTAATACAGCCATTTTTCATCTAGTTAAAATTAACTCTTCCTCACTTAAATTTTCTCAAAAATAACTTTTAATTGTATTGTCATCGAGAGTAAATGCATATTTAGATCATAAGTTGTTTGTACTAAGTAATTTTAGATATCCTGATTTAAATAATCTTATTAATGCAGTTATGGTTCCATCCATATCTATTCTAGTTTTGATACTGTTTAATTTACCAAAGAATCTATAGAATAGAGTTTCATTTCACTCTCACATAGTAACTGTTCCGATATTAGGATCTATAATTAAATAACGAGTATTTTCATTTTTCAATCTTCGATATGTTTTACATAAATCTCAATCCGAAGTATTCCTCCAAAAATTTAATAACATTGAGTCTGATTTTATATTCCATTGATTTCATAGGAAATACTGAATGTAAGTTCACGCAATAATAACTCAATCTTCATTCTTACGATCAGCTAATGCATGAATGATTGGATTGTATTGAGAAAATTGTAAATTAAATATATCTTTCCACCCATAGTTATAAACTTTTTTAACTATAGGCTCTCAATTTTCATTATAAGATGAAAGGTCCTCATCTATAATTTGTTGAAGCCCTACATTTCATTTATACCATACAAATGCTGAATTAGCTCATTGAGAAGATATTCTCAAGAAATTGAAAATAATCTGAAGTCAGAATATAATTCAAATTAATATTATTAAAATCCATGAAACATAAATATAATTATCATTTTCATTTTTTCTTAAAATTTTATCCCAGAATAATGCAATAGAAATCATAGTCCATGAGATTAAAACTGTTCCATACCATAATATTGAAGATCAAATAATCCACCAAATTCATCGTCAAATCAGTGTTATTAAGACAAATGAAGTTAGAAATTTATCTTTCTTTATTATAGCATAAGGTAGGGCAATGATCAATAATACATATATGATTATCCAAAATAATCCAATATCAGTATAATAACTACTTAGATTTTGCAATGACCAATTAAATGAAATATTTAAAGGTACTAAATATCTATATGGAATGTATATAGCGTCTTCAGTTGATAAAATACTATGAGCCTGATAATACTGTCTCAGATTTACTATTTCGCTATAGAATAAATCATAATTGGAATATCAGATTTTTCATTCAGATTTAGCTTTATCATAGGCATCAATTGCTTCTTTCAAAAGAAGTCAGGCTTCTCAATCTTTATTCTTTATGGAATTTTCATATATTCAACGCAAATTATCGATTTTGAAATTATCAATTGCGTCAGCATTATTACATAATACTTTAGCATCATGATTGAAACCGTAGCATGTTTTACTAGTTGGCCAAAATAATTTCATGATACCATATGTCATATTATTTTCACATATAGTATTTTTACTATCCTTTAATCAACTACATTTACTACTTTTTGGCCATATAGATTTAAAGAATTTGAATCGACCTTTATTACCAATATCATTATCCACATTTAATAAGTGAATCTCGTTAAATTCTTTCCATCAATATCATATATATCTTCATAGATCCTCATTTCATCGTCAACCTATTACATCTTGTAAATTTTCATTTAACTCTTCGTCAGAATAAATTTCTCCTGCCTTCATGCATTGAGCAAAAGATTTTTGAGATGTGTTATTATCTGAAATATTTATATCTACTATACCTGAATCCAATACAGAACTATAAAGATTAGAATTGTTTATATTTTGAGCTAATAATTTTTTATTATTTTCTTTTTCGTTGTTTACCGTATCCATACTTAAAAATACGGATCTCAAAGAACTTCAAAAAGAGTAACTATTTGTTCTTATTTGACTGGTTATGGTTCGAGGTAATTTTAGGACAATAAGAGGAATAAAGAAACAAATACCTAAAATAAGTAAATCTCTAAATTTTCTTCAGAAATCTTTTCACTTTAAAACAAAAAGAATAAGTCATACAGTAGTGATAATTCATCATATAGTAATAAACCACATTGCATCTTGATCAGTTAACATAACTGAAGAAGTTAGTACATTAAACTTTCTAGCTAATCACATTGTTATAACTCATAATCAAAGACTTGTTATAGGAGAGAATCGTAATCAAACTAACAATAATCACAATAAAGCAAAGTCTATAAATGCCGTAATTTTTGCCAATGCAGCAAAACCAAAGAATAATCACGCGATTATTACATACTTTAATATTTCTTTTTTATCATTTGAACTGTTTCTATTCTGAAGAAAAATTAGACCGGCCAATAATGCTAATAAAGATAAAGCCATTACTCATAAGTCTGTTTTATTGTCAACTATTACAAGGAATGCTCCCATTCAACCAGTTAGCCATAATAGAAGGAAATACCATCATATTGTAATTCAATTCCAGTTTGAGATTCATGAATCGGAAATGGTGTTTTTTCGTTTTTTTAGATTAGACTTTTTATCGTCATTTTCTTTCTCCTCTTTATTAATTAAAGTAAATGCTTGGAAAACTATAGCGATTCAGAATATAAGGACCAAGAATGCACTTATATTATTCATAGAAATAGCAATATTGTCAGGAGATAACCCAAACCATCAATTAGTGCACCCAGTTAAAGAAAATACGAATGTTAAGAATTGATGCCAAAGTCATGGCATGTTATTAGCAATATTATTTCATCGATATATACCAGCATTTTCGGCTAAGATTTTGGGAATATACATATATTCATGATTTGCATCCCGGGCTGTTGAATAAGGAGTGAAAGCATTTTGTATTCACATATATAAGTATGATACAGAAAGGACAATAGGTAATAATATAACAAGAAATCAGATCTTATTAGAAATCCAAAAATTTTTTGAATTTAAATTCCATTCTCACGAAAGAACTCAAATTTTGTAGTTATTCAAAATATCTCAAATAATTTCTCACCATTTTTTTAGTTGAGCTCTCTCATATCGAATCACAAATCATAATCATAGAAAAAGAATCCAGCTCACAATTCAATATAATAATCAGATTCATAATAGAATTTGAACAATGATTACAAAACTACAAAATCAAATTCAGAAACTCAAGAATATTTCTTGCCAGCGTAATTGATTAAATTTTATTAGTTTTCTTTCAATAAAACTTCATAAAGCAGAAAATCAAAGAATTAAATATATTCATAGTCCAACTAATAATATAGTATTGAATATTGTAATTAATTGTCAAATTCATACGGGATTTCACTTGATATTACTGTGAATTAATCAGAAGATTCATGCTCAAATCAGAAAAAATAAAATCAGATTTTTTATTTTTACCTTTGGACTTATAAATAGATATCAAATAGGAATTAAACTACACAATAAAGCTGAGATAAAAATTCATCGATTTTCTCCCGAAGATAGTATATAGAAATAGTATGTATGTTCCGATAAATACGCAAAAATAGATTGATATCAGATCCATCCGATTATTAAAACTAGTGCAGTGATACCAATTAATGATAAATATTTTTTCATAATAGAAAAAAACAGAATAAAAAACTGAGAATTATTCTATTTTTTAGATATTTTTTTTCAAACCAAAAAAGTCCCCAAAAATTTGACATTTTTTGATTTTTTGAATATAATATGTTATAAGATTTATTTATACCAAAATAAAAAATGGCAAAACGATCTGGTTATGAACAGGCATATCAAAGATTTAATCTAGCTCTTTGAAGGAGAATTATTTCTCATAATCATAGATGAAGAAGAGTAGAAAAACTCTATAATGTAGCTAGAGAATGTTCTCATCGATGGATGTATATCGGAGAATGAGTTTTAGCATTCCTTTTCATTGGATGGGCAACAATGCGATGATCGTGAGATAATCTAAAGAATAACACAACTCTCGTATATCCATTATTTCAAGTATCTACACTAGAATGTAGAACATTGGAACGAAGTTCTATGCCAGATTCTTGTAAAATTAAATTGCCAATTATTCATAATGCAGATTATTCAACATATGTGAATGAAAAAGATTATACAGATATCTATACAACTCTTTGGGGGGCTCCCTATGAAGATCCATGGAATCAATGAGCCTGAGCTCATTATGGAGTAGATATTGCATCAGCCAAGTGAACTCCGCTTTACGCTATTGCAGATTGAGAAGTTTACTCAGCTGGATATAATTCTGCATATGGAAACGTAGTTAAAATCAAATTCAAATTCAATGGAGAAATTCTTTTCGCTACGTATGCACATATGAATAGTATTTCGGTAGAAGCATGAGATGTTGTAGTAAAATGACAACAAATCTGAGAAGTGGGAAATACAGGAAATGTATTTGGAGCATTAGGATGATATCATGTCCATTTTGAAATTGATAAAAATAACGGATGAAGACCTGCATATGCATTTTCAGGATGTCCAGAACTTGATAAAGGACATTCAGAAATTATCAAGAATGGATATTGTAGAATCCAATTATTCCAGTATACAAAAGATCCAATTGCTATGCTTGAATCTGTAGATGCTCCTTATCCAAATCAGGCTGCAGAAACACAAGAACCTAAACCAGTAGAAAAAGAAGAATCTCACGGAGTAGCTACTGGAGATGTAGTAGAAACTGGAAATACAAATACTTCAACAGGTGAAGATGTTAAAGTAGTTCTACCAGGAGAAAAAAAGATTGAAGATAAACCACTAAACGTAGAAAAGAAAAATCTGATTGATTTGAATTTTGATAGTTTAGATGTTAATGGAAAAGAATTTGTAAATAAATGGAATATTGAAATCGAAAAAGGATTTGATGACTCTATTATGTTAGAACAATCTACTCAAATTATTATTCGTATCACAAATAAAGTATCATGAGCTAAATTTAATGGAGCGTTAAATATTCCTATTACAGCTATTGCTAGTAATACAAACGTTTCACTCAATCCAGTATCAGTAATGCTGGTTCAGGATGGAGAAGCTAAAATTACTATCACTCCAGTTAAAATGTGAAGTACATATATCGCTCTTAATCTTGGAAATGCAAAGATTTGAGGGACTACAATCGCAATTAAATAATTCATAGATAAGAAAGAAAATCTGATTCTAAATTGAGTCAGATTTTTTTATTTAATCTTGCAATATTATGAATTTATGATATTGTATATATGGTTTTATCATTTTCTTGCTATAAAAATGAAATACTTTCCAAAAGTTTCACGAGGTAATGTTTACCTTTCACCATTAAATCCAGATGATTATGAACTCTTTACTAAATGGATGAATGATAGTAGAATTACGGATTGAATTACTACATGACCGATGATATTCTCATTAAATTGAGAAAAAGCTTGGCTTGAAAATGTAGCTAAAAGCTGAGATTGTAATTTAGCAATAGTTAAAAAAGATGGAGATAAGGTTCTTTGAACTGTGGGATTGTTTCATATAGAGCATATAAATCAAGCTGCAGAACTTGGAATATCAATATGAGATTTTGAAGAGCATAATAAATGATATGGAACTGATGCTATAAATGCTATGTTGTCATTTGCGTATAATACATTGAATTTATATAATGTATATTTGAAAGTGAAATCTTTTAATAAAAAAGCTATCGCATGCTACAAAAAAGTTTGATTCCAAGAAATCGGTACTATGCATCATTGTCAGTATTGTAATGGAGAATGGCATGATATGGTTATAATGGAAATGCTTAAACCTGATTGGCTAGAAAAGAATAAATAATTTAACTTTTTGTAGTTTAGATGAAATATTTTTCAAAAATTTCACGAGGTAATATCTACTTATCTCCGCTCAATACGGAAGATTTTGAGATTTTAACTAAGTGGTTAAATGATGACAGAATTTCAGATTGAGTAAACAATACAAAAGCTATTTTATCTCTTACATCAGAAAAAGCTTTTCTTGAAAATATATCTAGGAATGAAGATCCAACTATAAAAGCTCTAGCAATTATAAAAAAGGAAGGTGATAAATTTTTATGAATAGTGGATTTATCAAAGATTAATTATATAGATCAAATAGCAACTATATGAATCTCAATCTGAGACTTTGATGAACATAATAAATGATATTGAGCAGATGCTTTAAATGCGATTTTGTCATATTGATTTCATACGTTGAACTTGAAAAATATAGACCTTCATGTATATGCTTTCAATGAAAGTGCAATTAGATGTTATCAAAAAGTCTGATTTAAAGAATATGGAAGGAGAAGAGAATCTCATTACTGTAATTGAAAATTCCGAGATGAAATCTACATGGATATAACAAAACAGGAGCGAGAAAAGAAGAATAAAGAACAAATATTATCTCTTTCGAAATAATAATTTATATAACAATATCTGAAACCTTTTTGATAAATCCCAAATTTTTCATTTTCTAAATTCTCACTTATATATTTCATATCAGTTTGTATCATACATAGCTCACTCTCAATCCATTAATCAGGATTTAAATTCTCATTTGTATAATAAATCTCATGATTTATAAAAGATTTTCCCGATTTCTTCTAATTTACCATTTTTAAATATTCATTCCTGACATTTATTTCAATTATCATAGTATAAAATTCATTTTCAATCGTACTTTCAATTTTTAAAGTTTCATTTATAACGAGTTTCTCAATTATCATAATAACAAATTCATCTTCATTCCAGATTACCACCTAAGTATTTTCATTGGATAGCAATATTTCAACTAGGATAATATATAGTTCACTTTCAATTTGGTAATCAGTTTTTAAACAATCATTTATAATTAACTTCTCAACTTTCATAGTGAATACTTCATTCTCACTCTAGTTTATCATTTTTAAAAGTTCATTGACTAGCGATATTTCAGTTTCTGTGATAAACCACACCTTTTCAATTAGCTAGTCAATCTTTTAAATCTCACTTATAACGGATATCTCCACTTGTATAGTAAGTTATTCACTTCCCATTTAATTTTCCATCTTTAAAAGTTCATTCACATTTTTTCGTTCAATCGTAATAATATGCAATTCATTTTCAGTTAGCTTTTCAATCTTTTATCTCTCATTCATAAGC
>DETJ01000006.1 GCA_002361595.1 Patescibacteria group bacterium UBA3291
TTTACTGAAAAATAAAATACTTAAATCATTAATTTATGATAGATAAACGGTCAAGAAATTCAAGTAAAGATTTTGAGGTAAACTTTTATTTCAACAATCCCTTTAAATTCTGGATATGAACTTTGATTTCATTATCAGATTTTTCTATATCTTCAAGAATTTCTTTAGGTTCTCTCAAAATTTCTTCTTTATTCTTATTTGGATTTTTAGCTGATAAGTCGTAATCTTTAATATTTTCAACTTTAACAATCCATGAATTTTCTCAGATTTCTCTAGATTTATAACAATTAATCATTCACTGTAATTCCTCAAATGTTATCGGTTTGTTTTTCGTGAGTTTACGACCTAAATCTACTTCATAATAATAGATTTCCTCTGTTGGTTTAGTTTTTTCAAAAAAGATAACATTCGTTTTTACTCATGCGTAAGGTAAGAAAATTCCTGAAGGTAAACTAACAATCGTATGGAGATTATAATTTTCCAAAAGTTCTCTTTTTACTCACTGAAAAGCATTTGAAGTATTGAACAACACTCATTCTGGAACGATAATCGCTGCCCTACCTCATGATTTCAGTTTTTTCATGAAATGCTCAAGGAATAATATTTCAGTAGCATTTGATTTTATCGGAAAGTTGGCTTGAATTTCTTCTTTTTCTTTTCATCAGAATGGTGGATTTGCGAGAATGATATTGAATCAATCTTTCTCTGTAAAATCTCTAATATTATCAATCAGAGTATTTTTCTTGTTAATATTTGGATTTTCTACTCAATGGAGAATCATATTCATGACTCCCATAATGTAAGCAATCGGAGTTTTTTCATTTCACCACAAAGCATCATGATTTAACCAATTCAAATCAGCTGTAGTTTTAGCCTTTTGACGTAAATGATTATAAGCTTCAATTAAGAATCCACAAGAACCAGCAGCTCAATCATAAATAGTTTCTCAGATTTTTGGATCTATGCATTCTACCATAGCTTTAATAACAGCTCTTGGAGTATAGAACTCTCCACTATTTCATCAGTCATTTCCCATTCATTGAAGCAAATCTTCATAAACTTTTGAAAGTTCAAAAAGATCTTCACTAGACTGGAAGTTCATTCAATCAATAATATCTATCACTTCTCTCAAAGTATTTCAGTTTTCTATTCTATTTGAAATAAAGTGAAAAATCTCTCAAATCTTATATTTCATACTATGATAATCAGTAGAATTATCACGGAATTTATCAAGATATGGAAAAAGTTTCAGATTTACAAATTCTTTCAAATCATCTCAAACCATAGCAGATAATCTATCCATTTTTCAATCTTTCTTTGGTGCTGCCCAAGTGGACCATTCAAATTCTGGAGAAATAAGTTTAGTATAAGTTTTCCCATTTAGAGAAGCTTCTAATTCTTGAGCTTTTTCATAATCATCAAAGAATTTTAGAAAAAGAATCCATGAAATCTGTTCGGTGTATTGCATAGCTCATGAAATTCCATCATCTCTACGGAGAATGTCTGTAATACGATTAATTTCTGCTTTCATTGTACATTGTTTTATATGTAAATAATAGGATCCAAGTATTTTTCTACTCTTTTATGAATTCATATTTTTCTATTATCTTAATTCAATATTTTTTACTATTTTTGGAAAGTGTATTCATCTATCATTTCTGTACACCCCATTTGCTGTCTATGAACCTCCCCTAACCCCTCCTTATTAAGGAGGGGAACTTTAATGTTTAGTGTCCCTCTCTTTTTTTAAGGAGGAAAAAACTTGTTTTTCTGTGTCCATCTCCTTTTTAAGGAGAGGGGTTGGGGTGAGGTTTGAGAAAGTGGTTGACTTTACCCCATTTCTTTCTCTCTTTCTCTGATAAAATCTTCCAAATATGCCACAACTCCATCAAGATTCTTTTCTACTTCATCATTAGTAAATCTAATAATTTTGATTCAGAATTGTTCTTCCAAAATTTTACTCCTATCTTCATCATATTCTCATGTTTCATTATGATATCATCAATCAATCTCAATTCACAACTTCAATTCTGCACAATAAAAATCCAAAATAAAATTTGAAAATACTTTTTCTCTCCTAAATTTATAACCAAGAATTTGCTGATTTCTGCAAACACTCCAAAATAATCATTCAGCTTTTGTCTGATTTTTTCTATGCTCTCTTGCTAATTCAGTCAATTCTCAATTGTAATATTTATACATTGATAGTGAATAAATAAAATTAATGTGTTTAAAGAACCTCCCCTAGCCCCTCCTTATTAAGGAGGGGAACTATCAACAGTAATTGTCCCTCTCCTTTTTAAGGAGGGGAAAATTTAGCGTCTTGTGTCCCTCTCCTTTTTAAGGAGAGGGGTTGGGGTGAGGTTATTCTCATCTAAAAGCTTTATCCAACACGCTTTTTTTCAATTCTTCCAAATTATCAAGCTGAGATTGATACTGAGATTTTAAGGCTTTTACTTTCTTTGATACCTGATCTAAATGCTCAACGATTTTTTCTTGCTCTGAAAGTGGTGGAACTGGAATTTCTATACTTTCAATTTGATTACGATTTATTGAATCAAATACAGAACCTCTGTTTCAACTTATTTTATCTTGTATTGATAATAAATAATCAAAAACATAATCCAATTTTACATTATCTCATGGTCTAATTGCACATAATCATCTTCAAATACAAATTTTTTCAAATCAATTTATATTCACTGGTCAAACCGGGGCTCTCACGCTCATTAAAATATCATTTTTTAATGATTCTTTTGTTGTCTTAGTAGTCCATTTTTTAGGCTCTCAAATATATTTTTCCGTAAATTCAGTTTTTCACTGAAAAAATGGCAATCATTCTCCGTTTTCATTATAATAATCACTTTCAGGCGATTGTCATGCTATAACTTCACAAATTTCTCCCAATTTCTTCATCTCCCAATCTCCCTGAAAAGCTTGATTCAAAGCTGACTTCCAAAGTTCGTCCGTATTATCCAAGTTCTTCTGAATTTCTGATTTAGTCTGGTCAAGTTCAGCAAAAATCTGGTCAAGTTTAGCAACTATGGCTTTTTGAGTTTCAAGCGGTGGAAGTGGAATTTGTATCAATTTTAATCTTTCCTGATTTAGTTTTGGAACTGTTGTTCATGTAATATAGTCTGATAAATCACTTGATACTAAAAAATAAACTAAAAAATCATCTATTATTTTTTCTTTGTGTGGTCTAATAACATGAGCATGATTATTTACCCAAACTTTTCATGATACTTTAAATGCACTATTATCCAAAGCTCACCATTTGGCTCAATCTTCTCATATTAAAACTAAATCTTCATCAAAAATATAATCGGCTACATAATCTAAAACTCATGAAGCTCAATAATATGGATAGATTCATTTTGTTCTATCCTTTTGAGTTATTGGCTTTCTTTTTTTGTCCAATATATCACATATTTCTCAAAGTTTTACTGTTGGTCGCATGATCTATTTATCATTTTTTGAATAAAAGGAATCACGTCTAAAAGTGCATTATATATTATTGAAACATCAGTACTTGTTGTACTTTCTATTATATTATATGTCTGTTCATCTGAAGCATGAGCTTCTTGATTGATAATATTCCAATTTATTGAAGTCTTTCTTAATATGTTATATGATTCTGAAATTTCATCATATCATTCCTCATGTCTAATTTCACTATCAAATTTTGTAAATAATGTTTGTATATCTGTCATTAAGACAAGATTTTTACCATCTTTTTTAAAAAATCAATCCACTTTTATTTTATTTTTTCTTAAATAAGTATAAATTACTGTTTCAAACCATATTCTACTGAATATAATTGCTTGTCTTAAATCATATTTTTCGATTGAGAATTCTATTTTTTCTTGATAATTAATTTCATCATAAATTTCATAACTTATCCCAAATGTATTATTATGTTTTAATATAATTGAAACCCAAGAATTATTATCTACTCAAAAGTTATTACAATATTTTTCCCAAAACAGCCTATCGTGAACTGTTAAAATCAATTGTCTATTAGATAAAAACTCATCTGTATGTAAGATTTCTATAATATTTGACCTATGTTCCGTATCTATTGCATTAACAACATCATCAAACACCATAAATGGAACATTATTCTTTTTCATATCTGCCCATAATATGGATAATCATAATGCCTTTAAATGTCATTCACTTAAATAATTAACTGCATCTTCTTCCCTTCAATCTGTAAAGTGTAACAATATTTCAAAATCATCGTATCATTCCTTAGTTGATATGTATTGAATCTGCTCTGATTCATCATCATGTTTATTAATTTTTTTATAATATTCTCAAACATCATTTCGTAAATTTTCCGTTTCTTGTTTTATAAAGTTGTTATAAAAAATATCTATATTATCGCGAAATTTTCAATAACCATCGTTTATATTTTTTAAAATAATATCTTTATTTTTTTCTTTATCTAATTTAAGCTTCATTTCTTCTGCCTTTTCTGGTTCTATATTCGGTTCTCATTTTGAGATTTCTTCTGTAAATTCATCATACTGTTTTAAACAATATTCTATATTTGATAATTCACTTTGTTTTGCTTGTTTATTTGCCTTAATTTCCTCTATTTTTTTCTCATCAATTCCCTCTTTCAAAATTTTCAACTTTTTAAAATAATTATCTTTATTTATATTCTCATCAAAAATTTTTAATTTTAAAATATTTGAATCCAACTCACCATCTTTTTCTTTTATTTTATATGGAAGTTCTTTCTCCACTAAGATTTTTAGTGACTCATATTTTTTTTCTAATTCTATTATTTTTTCCATATTTTTTAATTCTTTATTGGCATTATCAAATGGATTTTCTTTCCAGTTTTCTTTACTTGTATGACATGCGGGGCAAACATCTCTATTTTCATTTGGTAAAGCTCTAATAGCCTCATACAAATTTTTCATATTAACATCGGTTTTTTTTTCATCAAGTTCTTTTTTTACTTCCCCTAATTCTTTATTTTTATTTTTTAATTCATCTTCTAATCCTATAATTTCTTTTTGTCTTATATCATTTAAACTTCCTAATATTTTAGGAAGTTCCAACTGTTTTTCGCAAAATTCAATTTGCGTTTTTAATCAACTAATAACAGTTTCATTTTTTTCTAATGTATCATTGTCTAACAATCATAATGAAATTAATCTTTCTTTTAACTTCTCCAAACTATTTTTTTTATCCATAAATATAGCTTTTTTATCTTTTATATCTTTTTCTGCAAATTCTATATCTTTTTCAGCCTTTTCTACTGCTTTTTCATTTGATAATAAAAAACTATCATTCTGAACAAAACTTCAAATAAAATCATTTAATTCTCATAATCATAATAGTATAGTCAAAACTTCTCTATAATTTTTTACTCATGTATCTTTTGATTTAAATAAAGAAAATTCTGTTATTCTATTTTTTTCTATAAAACATTTTTTTAATTCTTCTTTTTCTCATAATAATAAGTTCATTTTTTCGCCATTTATGAAAATATCAGGTGATTTACTTTTATGTTTTATATATTTATCAATATCTTTTCATTTTCTTATACATTCCTTTATATCTCAGGTTAAAGAGTATTCTAGAGCTTCAGCAAAACAAGACTTTCAAGTTCAATTAGGTCAATAAAGTATAATTTTATTTTTATCTGAAAAATCAAAACAACATCATTCATCCTCTTCTCAATATTCTCAAAATCACCTAAAATTTTTAATTTGTACTGTATTTATTCTTTCAATTGGATATCCATTTTCAGAGTTTTCAATATCCTCAAACTTTAACAAAGTTAAGTCTACATTTATATTTTCTTCACTAAACTCAGATATATTAAATTCATCAAAAAAATATTCTTTTAATTTTTTACTCATTTTTCATTGTCATTTTTCTATTTCACCCGATTCAATCAATTCTTTTATTTTTTTCAAAATCAAAAAACAATATGGAGTAATTTCTATATTATTATCTACTAAATACTCTATAAATTTATTAAAATAATATTTCATTTTACACTCACAATTTAAATCTTAAACAACTCACTTTGAACATTTTTCCACATTTCAGTTAATGCTTCAGGTCCTCATAAAGCTTTCGTAAAATCTATTATACTTCGTTTGTTCTTTGAGAATAATTTTATCAAATCTCATAACTTTGATTGAACAATCTCAGTACTTCCATGCTCTGCATAATAACGAAGCAAATATTCTACGAAATTTCTTGCTGTTAAATTTTGGATAGATTCTACTGTTCATTGTCCCAATACATGTTGAGCTCTTTCTTCTTTAGTTTTCATTTCTTCTCCAAATGAAAGGTGTGTCAAAATATCAAAAAGGTCTGAATCTGGTGCACTAAACATTCTTTTCAAAACTTCAAAATGTTCTTTATCTAATCAGATTTTTTCTAATTCTTTTAGTAAATCTTCTCTCGTTTTAGGGTCTGACCACAATTCTCTGAGTTGATTTTCATCAGCATAAAGTTCTGGCAATTTTCCTACCAACATTTCCAGATATTCTTTGGAACCCATCGGCTTTCCTGTTCAGTCAATATATCTCACATCTACATCTATAATTTTTAATTCTCTAGCATTATTCAGTCTGACTACCAATTTTGGTTTAACTCATTCACTCTCATCATCAGGTTTTCAACTGCTAGGTTTAGTAGGTTTATCAGTCTGACTTTCTTCATCGTATCATCATTGACCTTCATCTACTTCTTCATCCATATTTGGTCAATCCCAATCTTCATCATAAAATAATTCTGAAGCTCAAGTAAAGTCTATAATTGTGAAATAATCTTTTCCATCAAAAACTCTGGTTCATCTTCCGATAATCTGTTTGAATTCTGTCATACTTGTGATATTACGACAAAGTACGATATTTCTTACATTTCTAGCATCTACTCAAGTAGTTAGCATTTGAGAAGAAGTAACGATAGTTGGAATGGTTTTATCATTATCTTGAAATCTCTCTAAATACATTCTTCAGATTTCTCATTCATTACTGGTAATTCTGACACAGTAATCATTATCTTTCACCTGTTTAAATTCATTGATTGCATCTCTCATTCCTGCCGCATGTTCCTGGTCCACACAGAAAACGATAGTTTTATCATCTTTACGGATTTGCTTTAATATCTCTTGTGCTACTAATTTTCTTCTTTCTGGAACTACGATTTCTCTATCAAAATCTTCTAATTTATAAAACTCCTTTTTTGCTTCTCATCTCACGACTGTTACATCACTATCCATCACGAGTTCATCTAAATTCGTTCTAATTCTTTTTACCTTGTAAGGACTTAGGAATCAGTCATTGATTCATTCTTTGAGAGAGTATTCATAAACTGGATTTCCAAAATATCGGTAAGTATTATTGTTATCTTGTCTTTTTGGAGTAGCTGTCATTCATAGTTGAACTGCACTACTGAAATATTTTAGGATTTCTCATCGGTTTCCATCTTGTTTTGCTCATCATCTATGACATTCATCTATAATAACCAAATCAAAAAAATCTGGATCATATTGTTTGTAATATTCTGTGAATCAAGTTTCTTCCGTTGTTTCACTTTCAGTATCTTCATCACTTCATGAAATGATTGCCTGATATATCGCAAAGAAAACATTTCCATTCGTTGGCACTTGTCATAATGCTTTCTTGATTTCTACTCCCCTAATCCATTTACAATCTTTTTCTATCGGATTGAAAGTATTGATTGCTTGTTTTATCAAAACATTTCTATCCGCCAAGAATAGAATACGAGGTCTACGATTTGCTCATTCTTTATTCCATTTCGCTTGAAGTAATTTATATACGATTTGAAATGCTACATAAGTTTTTCCAGTTCCTGTCGCCATTGTTAGTAAAATTCTCTGTCTTCATTTCGCAATCGCACTCAAAACTCTTTGAATCGCCAAATCCTGATAATAACGAGGTCTTTTATTACTATCTTGATAATAAGGAATTCCCAAAATCTGCTGTCTTAATATAGCTGATTCATCAGTATATCTTTCATATAATTCTGAAGGAGTTGGATATTTATCTATATATTTTCAGGTTCATTCGTTCATATCTCGTTCATAAATTTCATGTCCGTTTGAAGTATAAACCCATCTCACTCCTAAACTCTTTCCATATCATTTTACTTGTTCCAATCATTCCGTTGGTGGTAAATCTTCTTTTTTCGCTTCAACTATCGCTAAATTTAGTCCATAATCTTTCAGCAAGTAATCTACATATTTCGGAGTTCATCTTTTCCCTCCTGGTAAAATTCTTCAATCAGTAAAAGAGTATTCTCTTTCTATTTGAGATTCATTTCGTCCCTGCTCATGTAATGCAGGATCTATTAGTTTAACTCTTGTGTCTGATTCAGAATATCACATATTTTTTACAATATTAAAATGAGAAGATATTTTACATTTAAATTATATATAATCGCCAGTAAAAATCAAATTTTATCATTTAAAAAAGCTGAATTTCAAACAGCTCTTTGTTTTCTCTTTTTATCCTTATCCTCTCCACCATATCTTTTTTGTCAAAAAAACTTGCATTTAATTTTTTTTTGAGTATAATAATATCAACAAAGTAATTCCCTATAGTGCGGGGTTTCGTATGATTCCTCATAAAGTGTGCTATAGGGTTTTTGTTTGCTCAAAATTTTTAATCAAAAAATCCGTCCTCTATTTTAATTTTCTTTTCAAAAATTTCATAAAAATTTGAATTACTGTTTTCGTATTTTTTGTATATTGAAAAACTTATAGTATCTACTAATTGAAGTCATTTTGATTGATGAGGTGTTTTTATTTCAAAAATAATATTTGGTTGATCTTTATGTTTATTTTTTAGATAGTTTACGAACTGTTCATTCAAAGTTTTGCTAGTCTCCCTACGAGAAGCTATGAAATGAATAATTTCATCTTTATCTGACACTAAGTTTTTGTTAATAACAGCATCTAATAACTTATTAACTATGATATTGTACAATACATGTTTTTCAGAATTTGTATGTGAATACACTTTTCTCTTATCCAAAACTAGTGTCATAATGGAAATATCATATTCAGTTGCTATGCTGAGAACCTTTTGAATAGTACTTTCTAAATGGCTAAATGCATGAAAAACTCATCATTTAATCTTTATTTTTTTATGTTTCATCCAATTAAATGACTTTTTCATTATTATATTTGTAGTTTTTTCATCTTTTGTAACCAAAAATGTTATTACAAAAAATTTACTTGTACGACTTTTTGTAATATCAAATCCTAAATCTCCGCTTTCATCCATGTAAATATAAGCCATAATCTCCTATTCTTGAAATAATTATGACTATATATTATCTTTTATCGTATATATTTCAATATTTTTTTTGACAAAGATATAAAATCAGATTTTATTTTCAAAAAAGCTACCCTTTCGGACAGCTTTTTGATTTATGATAATTGAATTTTATTCAGATTTCTTTTCTTCTGGCTTTTCTACCACATCTTGTAATTCATAGAATTCAAGAATATCGTGTTCTTGGATCTTCTTTCCAGTCTTCACTTTCATTCCACAGTCTTCTCATTCAATTACTTCTTTTACTTGATCTTTATTTCTCTGGAGTGATAGGATTTCTCAGTTACAGATAATATCTTCTCATCTATGAACACGGAATCTAAGCTTATTTTTTACTCTTCATTCGATAACCATTCAACCGATAGTCATCTCTTTGCTCTGAGTAAAGAATATTCCAAGTACATCAAGTTTTCCAACTGTAACTTCCTGTTTCTCCACTTCAACCATTCATTGAAGTAAGTTCAATAAGTAGTCAGTCAATTCGTATATGATATCAAATGATTTAATTTCTACTTTTTGCTGTTCTGCTTTCTTTTTTAGAATTGCATTGATTGAAACATTAAATCAGATTAGCAAAGCTTTAGAAACCTGACCTAAAGAAACATCAGATTCAGAGAATTGTCATACATCTGCATGAATTACTTTTATTGTTACATTTTTTGGCAATTCTAGTCATTGAACAGCCTGCTGTAAAGCCTCAAGACTTGATGCTCATTCAGCTTTGAGAATGAGTCTAAGTTCTGAAACTTTATTATTAGCTCATCATGCTTTAAGTTGGGCAAGGAATTCTTGAACAGCTCATTCATTTTTGTGTGAAGCTTCCTGTTCTTGAATCACTGAAACTTTATGCTGAGCTTCTTTTTCGTTATTAACTATTTCTACAATTCTTCATGCTTCTGGTAGCTCAGTAAATCAAAGAATCTGAACAGGCTCTCATCATGTAGCTTTTTGAATTGGAGCTCATTTCCAGTTCTGCATTCTTTTGATTTTTCCATAAGTATTATATGCCATGATAATATTTCCAACCTGTAATGTACCAGTCAGAACGATTATGCTTGCGATTACTCATTGTTTTGCATCTTTATATGAATCCAAAACTACTCAGACAGCACTACGGTTTGGATTGTATTTCAATTCAAGCATTTCTGCCTGTAATAGAATATTCTCTAGTAATTTATCAATTCACTCTCCTGTCTTTGAAGAAACTCCGATTACTGGAACATCTCCTCACCATTCTTCTGGTGTAAGTCATTGAGCAGCAATATCTGCAATAATCTGATCGCGTTTATGTCCAGGTTTATCTATCTTTGTAATAGCTATAATGATAGGTACTCATGCAGCTTTTGCATGGTTGATTGATTCAATAGTCTGAGGCATCACAGAGTCGTCAGCAGCTACTACGATTACAGCGATATTTGTAAGTTTAGCTCATCTAGCTCTAAGAGATGTAAATAATTCATGTCCTGGAGTATCGATGAATGTAATTTTCTTTCCGTTATATTCTACTACTGAAGCTCAGATAGACTGAGTAATTCATCCAGCTTCTCATTCAGCCATAGATGTTTTACGAAGATAGTCTAGTAATGATGTTTTTCAGTGATCTACATGTCCCATTACTGTAACAACTGGAGCTCTTTCCAAACGAACTGGAGCTTCTTTATCTAGGTCAAGAATCTTTTGAAGATCTCCAGACATAAAGCTTTCCATATCTAGTTCAGCTTCTTTCTTTTTTACTTCTACTCCAAATTCAGCTCATATTAATGATGCAGTATCAAAATCTAGTGAAGAATTGATTCATGTCATGATTTTATTTTCCATAAGTTTCTTCATAATCTCGATAAGAGAAACTCACATTTTTTCAGAAAACTCTTTTACTGAAATTTTATCATCCATAAATAATTCTGATTTTTTAACCAAGTTTGCAGAAGTTGTAGCTTCGTGATGTTCTGTAGAAGCTTGAATTACTTGCACTGCCCTTTCGTTTGTAGGCTTTTCATTTCAGCGATGTTTTTTATCTGATTTTGATTTGTTATTTTTCTTAGCTATTGATTGCACTGGCTGTTTTCATTCTCTTTGTGCTTTTTCAGCATTTTGGCGACGAATAGATTCAAAAAAATCTGAACTTGATTCTGTATTCTTTTCTTTAGCAACATATTCAGCATGTTCAATCTGGATATTTCACTTTGGTTTTGAATTTTTGTGTGAATCTTTCTTTTCTTTGTCGAATGATTTCTTTTCAGGTTTATCAAAAGATTTTTTCTTTTTTTGTCCAGAAGAATGAGATGCAAAATTGAATATATCACTTGCAGTTGCGACTGGTTGTTCTGTTTCCTTTGTTCAGAAATAATCATCTAAATCAATTTTTTCTTTTTCAGGTTTAGATGTTTCTTTTTTGGTAGCTGTTTCAGTAGCTCAAAATCACATTCCAGAAAGGAATCCTCCCCCACCGAATCCACCAAGTTCTCATGCTTTAAGGACTTTTCATTCAGATTTGTCTTGCTGTTTTTTATCAGCCATGCACAATTTTTCATAAAATTAAAAATATTTCTGCCTTTGAATGTACGAAAATGTATTGCTTTTTCAAGTCTGAATACGTTATTATTTATAATTATTATATTAATATTTTATTATTTAAAAATCTTGTATTCAATGTAAGTATTTTTAAAATTCAGTGTTTTATTTTTGGCAAAAATTTTATGAAAAAATCGTTATTATTTATTGTTATTACGTTTCTTGTAATATTTAATGTAAGTTTATGAGAAAACTATACTATAAATGTTAATCTAAACAATAAGGAATTTAGTGATTTATTATTTAAGTGATATGACTATTATCAGGATAAAGATTATGAGGAGGCTGTCTTATATTATGAACGTGCATATGATATTTGTTGAGATTCAGATGATTGTGAAGTAGCAGAATGATTATTAAAAACTGTATATTATTTATTAGCAGAAGAAGCGTATGAAAACGATGATAACAAAACATGTATTAAGCGATATAAAAAGCTGTTAAATATTTCACCAAATGAATTTAATGCGTTATTGAATATATGAGTTGCTTATATACGAGAAGAACCTGATACTGCTTTATCGTATTTTCAGAAAGCAAGAAAATATGCTAGTAAACAAGAAGACATAGCTCTTGCTGAAAAAAACATTGAAGTAATTGAAAATATTATTGAGAATTTTGATGAATTAAAGGAAGAAAGAGAATTAAAATCTTTAGATAAAACAAACGATTCTTTGGTTTATAAACAATATTATTTGTATTATTTAGATGTGTTTAATGCTCGAAAGAAAATACCCAATAATGATAAAGTTATTACCATAGCTATAATAGATGATTGAATAAAATATGACCATCCTGACTTAAAAAATAGTATTTGGACTAACGCCTGAGAAAAACTATGAAACTGAATTGATGATGATGGAAACTGATATATTGACGATTATTTCTGACGAAATTTTAAAAAAAAATCAAATGATGTCACTCCAGTTTGAAACCATTGAACAATGATTGCGTGAATTATTTGAGCAACCTCTAATAATAATGAATGAATAGTTTGAATCATTCCTAATTGAAAAGTTAGATTAATGTCTTTGGTCGCTTTTGGAGAAGATTGAAAAGCTACAGACAGAAATATTATATCTGCCATTAATTATGCAATCAATAATGGAGCTGATATAATAAATCTAAGTTTGTGATGAGAAATGTATGAATATAGTGATGCTTATAATGAAATTATCAAAAAAGCTAATGATAAATGAATTATAATTGTAGCTGCTGCGTGAAATGGTGATGAATCTCAAGATCCAAAAGTCTGAATTAATACATCAAATATTGAATTATCTCCTGTTTGTAATTGAGATTATAAATATAGTATAATATGAGTTTGATCATTAGATAAAGAATGAAATATTTCATCTTGGTCTAATTATTGAAATTGTGTGGATATATATACTTATTGAGAATCAATTTTTTCTACAGCAGATACTTGAGAATCATTGTATGCAGTATGAAGTTGAACCTCTTTTTCTACTCCTATTATAGCCAGTATTATCTGACTATGACGTATAAAATACTGAAATGTTTGAGCTGCTGATGTATATTCTGCATTAAAGGCAAGCTTAAATTGAAATAATATAAATATAGAAAAGTATTTAGATAATTTGTGAAAGATTTATAATGAAATTCCTTCTAATAATTCGAGCACAACGAATTCTGTTAGTCTTTGATGAAAGGATACTTCAAGTATCTTGCTTGATAAAGAAAATGAAAAATCTGAATTGGAAGAGGCTATCCAATGGATGTATGATAATTGACTAACTATTTATAATACTCCGTCGACATTTATGAGTAATACTTATTTGACTAGAGAACAAGCATCTAAATTTTTTGTACAATTTGCTGCTACAGTATTAAATAAAGATAAATGAAATATATGGTCATACAATATTTATTCTGACATTAGTAATGCTAATCGTTCTCTTAAAGATTATATTGTATATGCAAGTAACATGTGACTATTCAAATGAGCTAATGGAAAATTTAGGCCATTTAGTAATTTATCTCAGGCTCAAGCTTTAGCTGTAACTATTAGGATGTTAGACTGATATTTAGAAGAGCCTCAAGATTCACGGTATATATATTACTTCTATAGGGCTCAGATGTACTGAATATTATGAGAAACTGGAATAAAATTTACGTCTGCTGATAATACTAACATAACAAGATGAGATATGGCTTTAATACTGTATAATGCCTATAAGTATTATAATAATATAAAATAATAAGTATTATTTAGAATTATATACATTAATATATTCAGATTCGAATAAGTCTCAGCTTGTTGGTTCTTTTTTATTTAGTTTTTCGCAAGATTTAAAAGTATTATCGAATCATCGTTTTTCGCTAAATGCTTTTTCTGAATCAGCTATCAGAAAATGTATTTTATTTCACATTGTATCGTAACGATGCTCATAGTCCTCGAGATTTGATTCGATTAAATTATTTAGTAGATAGCTAGAAATTTTTAGTCATACTTTTTCATCGGTGCGTATAATTTTTGTTTCTCATCGATTTTTTCTACGTTCTTCGTCTGTTAATAGAGTTATAAATAACTTTTTCTGTATCATTTTTTTATTCTGTTCATAATCATAAGAAGAATAAACAATCTTTGATTTTATGATATTTCACTCTTTAATTTTTTCTAAAGTTTCTTGGTTTAGAGAAATATAATAATCATAATGATCTACGTCGTAAAGTGCTCATTGAATATGAGATTCTTTTTTCATATTAAAAATAAATCTGAATTAAAATATTAGATTTATTTTTGATTTTTATTTTTCCATCTTTCCAAAATTAGCATTGCACTAATTGTATCAGTAGTTTCATTCTTTTTGAAATTTGAAACTATTTCTCAGCTTTCTACACTTGTATAATCTTCTTCGATTGTTTCAATAGTGATTTCGTCTTTCTCAATAATGTAGTTCAGTGATGTCATAAATTTTGTAATTTTTTCCTGAATATCCTTTTGTTTAGAAGGCCATCAAAGTACAATAGTTTTTACATGATATCTTTGGATTAAATCAGCAATATGAAAATATGTCATTTGGTCGTTAATTATGTATCATACTGGGAAAATTATGTCGTTTGAATTATGGGTATATGCTAATCAAATGTATCTACTTCATCGATCTATTCATAATATAGCAGGTTCTACTCTTGGCATTTATATTACAAAAATAATTTAAAAATCTGATTTATTATCTTTTTTAATATATTAATCGACTAAGAATTTTCAACTAGATGTTGTAAATGTAACTTAGAAATTTGATTGTAAATATTTTCAACCTGAGAAATAAAATAATCGACGTTAAAACATTGCATATGTAAGTTTCATAGGATTAAGCGATACGATGATTCATAGTCTTTATGAACCAATCACTTAATTTTAATCCAATTTGTATCTTTAACCATTTCGAGTATAGATTCATCATATTTTAATTTTCAAATTTTTAAGAGAAATGCTATCGCAGGATATCAGAGAAATCACTGATTTGTAGATCAGCTATCATTAGAAGAAATCTGATTTTCTTTTTCGTCGTAAATGATTTTATATACTTTTCATGGAGTACTTGAAGAATTACACTTTCATTCTTTGGAAAGTAAATCTTCGACTGTGATTCTTTCGTCAGCTACAGCACTTAGTGCTTCAATGATTTTTACTTTTGGTGGAAGTATTCGCTCTTTCATCTTGTTAATATCATTGATATAAAAAGCTGATTTTATTTAAGGTTTTATTATTCTACTATTTCTTGGAATATGTATTTAGGTCAAGTATAATTTTCAGGAGATGTACCTACTTCTCATTTTATAGCAGGAACATAATATGTTATTCCGTTTTTATATTTTGGAATATAAATTATTTCCATATTATCAAATAATACTACAGTTGAGTTCTCATGTAAAGCTCATTGTTCGAAAAATCCTCATCATTTTTCGATTTCTTTTTCAATATCTGATTTTTCTACTGTTGGATAATTAGATACATCGTACGTTGCAATATCTATTCAGACAACTGATACAACTTTTTGTAAATTTAAGTCATAAGCAATTTGCATTCATATTTTTTCTTCCATTTCTGTGTCTCGAACCTCTTTTCACTGGATTTTGAATGGATAGAAAACATTAATTATTCACATACTTGCATCATAATTTTCTGTATCAATTTCAGCATCTCAATAATTTTTTGTTGATACACCTAATTGTTTTAAATCTTTTTCAATAGCTTTAATAAGTTGTTTATTTGATGGTAACTTATTATTAAATTCTTTAGCTTGTCGACTATCATTTGGATAAAAATTTAATCTTTGACTTTGACTATCAAATGAAATAGAATATCAATTTTCGGTATTTTGCTCTATGTATAAACCAGCAATTTCTAAGTCCTGGAAATTTTTAAATGATATATCTCAGATTCTTAAATTTTTAAGAACTTGGTTTGGAGTATTAGATCACATTAAAACTCAACTAGCTTTGTAGATTGGATATTCTATGGCTAATTTTGGAAATGTTTTATTTTTATAAGTAAAACGGTAAGTTTGATTAAATGCGAAATTTCTGTTTAATAAATAATTTTGAGAAAAGATGTCATTTTCATCTAATGTATCATATTTTTCAGTAGCAGTTATAGTGGCTCATAAAGATTGAGGTTCTGCTATTTTAGATAATGAATTTAATGATTTTGTTGAATAATCAGCGGATTCTTCCGTTTCATTGATGTCTTCTTCATAATCAACGTCATCATAATCGTCATATACATAATTACTAGCCATATCTTTACCGTAATTATAGGCTAATTCTCATTTCTCTAAGCTTCAGAATGCCTTATTCTCTTCCAAATATGTATATTTAGTTGGAACTTTTAAAGTTCAAGTGAAAATATTTGTACAGAATCAAATTAAGAAAAGTGCAACAAAACTAACTATAGCATAACCATATCATGTAAGATAGAATCTCCACTTTAGTTTTCTCGGAACTGCATCCATTGCTGCTTGATCAGCTTTTTGTTCTTTTGTGATTCTAATTTTATCCTGAATTTTAGCATCAAGTCTTTCTTTAAATTCTTCTCTAGGTGCAAATTCTGGCATTTTTTCATCTGCCAATTTCTCGAGAAGTTTTTTTTCATCTCATT
>DETJ01000049.1 GCA_002361595.1 Patescibacteria group bacterium UBA3291
TGAATGTGAGCGAGAATTTGAAGGTACTCCCATACTTTCATGATGGAGAATGCTTGATTAGCCTGTGCGTTTCTTGCGATGCAAGATATGTCGATGGCAGTATAATTCCTCCGAAACTCAAGATTATTGGATTATACCTCGAAACTCCATGGAATGGAGGCACATCTCCAGAATTCTGGGAAATTTCCAATTCTATTGTGAAATGATTAAGATTCCTCGAAAAAGCAGTCCTTTATTTAAGGACTGTTTTTATAATTTATGAGTTCTGGCTCGATAGAAAAGGTACTCTTGTGCCAATCATGCATAATCTCAAAACTTTTCACAAGCGAGTTTTTGAATCTGATTTTTATTTACTTTAGTTTCATCTGGATTATGAATATATAATTCATTCATTACTCTACGAACTCGTACATCAATAGGGAAGACTTCTAATCTTTTTAGGTCAGAAAACAGTAGGATACAATCTGCTACTTTTGGTCAGATTCAGCTGAGATTTAGAAGCTCATTTTTAACAGTCTGGGTATCTTTTTTATAGAGTGAATTCAAATTTACTTTTCAGTCTAAGATCATTCTAGTGGTTTCATATAGTCTCACATCTCTGAATCATAATCAAAGTTTTCTATAATCTAAAATACTAACATCTTTGAGCTGCTGGGCTGTTGGAAATGTGTAGTAAGAATTATTGTTTCGGGCAATTTCAGTTCAATATTTTTGGGATAATCTCTCGATAATTCATTTAATTCTTGGAATATTATTATTTGCCGAAATAATAAATGAAATGATAGTTTCTCGTAGATCTTGATTTAAAAGTCTGATTCCATGTCAATATTCGATACTTTCTTTCATGTAATTATCTATTTTTGAAAGTTTAGATTTTATTTTGTCGTAATCTCTATCTAGATCGAAATATTGAGTAATTATAGTTTGAATATCTCAGTCAATAAATCATGAAAAAATCACTGAATCAGATTTTTTTTGGACATTTAAGATATTATTTCAAAAAATTCATGTATAACTTCAGTCTGATTGCTGATTTCGACGAAAACATTGTCCACAATCAAAAATGTGGTTTAATTCAAATGAATCTACATTTTGTATCGTGTATTCTTGATATTTTTGCATAACTAAAATCATGGATAAATTACATTTCAATGTAATTGATTAACTTAAAAAATCAAACAAACTTTATAATAAATTTTAATAAAAATTAATTTGACAAATAAAATATTTTAGAGTATAATATTATGTGATTTTATATACTAAAATTGGATATGAGTTGAGGAATATTTGAATCATTCTCGAAAATGGAAACTGATATGGAAGATTTTCTAAGTGAATCTAAGAACCTAAAAAATATCATTTTAAGCAATAAAAAAGTAAACGCTGAGACTCAAGAGATTCATAAAAATAAAAAAGAAACTTTTTGATGAGTTGTTTTAAAAAAATATGAAGAATATGAAGTTCCATGAGTTAGTAAATCTGAAAGACTTACTAAAAGCAAATGAGTGACACAATACAAAAATTCTCTTGTAATTACAAAAGATTGAAAATCAAGAATAGAACCGCATAAGGAAACATTTTATTCTCAAAAGAAATTACCATGAGAATCATTAGATATTCCTTGAAGACATGTTGCTAAAGATGGGACTATTAGGGATAAAGACTGATATATCTGTGTTGCTGCAAATTATCTTCCTAAGTGATCTAGAATAATGACAACATTATGACCAGGGAAGGTATACGACGTTTGATGAATGAAAGGTAAATGGATTGATTTATATGTAAATTGGTAATTTAATAATGGTTCTAAAAATTTAACAATTGTCACTTTTTCCAAAAAAATCCTCAACCGAAGTTGAGGATTTTTGCAAAGTATAGGTTTGAAACTATTTAACCATTCCTTTGAATTCAGAACCAGCCTTGAAAGTAACAACTTTCATTGCAGGAATCTTAATTTTTTGTGAAGGATTTTGAGGATTAACTCCTTCTCTTGCCTTTCTTTTTGAAGCTTTGAAAGTTCCGAATCCTTGAATTCTAACTTCACCTTCTTTTTTAACACCATTCATTACAGTGTCGATGAAAGCGTTTACTAATTCAGCAGCAAGTTTCTTTGAAACTCCTAATTCTTCTGCTAAGCTAGCGATAAGAGTTGTTTTAGTCATTAGTACTAATAAACATGAAATAAAAAGTACTTCGTACGATTATTATAATAGAATAATTCCTAGTAATTTCAAGCTTTTTGACAAAAAATTCCTATAGGAATTTTTATATTTTTCTTGGCAAAAAGAATAGGTAAGAACTATAATTTCTCTACATATCTACAAAACGACGCCGCATCTTCGTCTTGACTTTTTATAAAACATTACAGTAATAACAATTCTGACTTAGCATATCTCTTTTATACAATTATTGAAAGTTTCATTTTTATCTAAATAAAAAAATCCTGAAATTAAATCAGGATTTTGTATGAAATAGTTGGTTTATTATATTATTCTAATTTTAATCAGTGCTTTGCAGCGAAAGCTTCCTGAACTTCTTGAAGTGATACAAATTTAGCATTCAAATCTGTCTCTGATTTATACAAATCTCTGACTATATCTTCATAAACTGCTTCATCTTCTGGCGTTATATTATCTATGTTTCGATATTTCTCTGTAGATCAGAATTTTTGTAAATAATCTACTTCACTAGCTAATAAATCAACTACAGCATCCTTCAATGAACTATCTTTATCATAATCTCACAGATCAGCTGCCTTTTTCTGTGAATTTTGACATATAATTACATTCTCCTGGAGTGAAGCTGCAATAGAGTCAATAGCTGATCAATCCGCATTAAAAGTCTGAAATAATGATTGATTTGCATCTGTACATTCTTTGACCAATGCCACAAAACTATCATTATATTCCACCACATTCAAAGAACTTCAACATCATGAAAGAATCAATATTCATAATAGAGATATTAATCATAAACTTTTTTTCATAACAAAGTAATTAGACTATAAAACTGATATTTTAATAATGATTTATTATTATAAATCAAGTTTTCTAATGTTTCTTTTTTCTACTTAATATAAGGTATATTATCGGTAAAATACCGCAAGTATTGAATATAAAAATAAATATAAATCGGACTTTATCACTTTTTTGTCATGCTTTATATAAAGCTATAGCTTTCCAAACTAAATCTCGAATAGCTAAAAAAATACACAAAACTATCATCCAAAATTCACATTCAGAAAGATTAAGCATATTTGTAGGCATAGTTATAATATTTTTAACTAAATAATCATCAAGAATTTCATCATGAAAGGATTCTTCATTGAGAAGTTTTTTCTATTTTTCAGAGTTTAAGTAATAGAGGTTCGATATCATCTTCCACTGCCTTTTCGTTTATTCATAACTGAGCAGCTATAACTCTAAGTCAAATCGGTCTATCATATTGAGCTAAAACTTCCAAGTATCTTTCGTGTAATGGAGTCAATCCCCCATCATGAATCTGAGCGTGCTGAAAGAATTGTGCCAACTCAGAAGAAGTCAAATTTTTAATTCATTTTTCTATACAATAATCACGAATCTTTATACATAAATTATGAATTTCTCTAGGAACTGAATCGACTTTTTTGGCGATTTCTGATGGAACAGATGAATCGTGTGTAACATCGTAAACTTGGAGGTATCTCTGGATAATTACGGATTTTTCGGCGTCTGTATATTCCACTAAATGAAATGAATAAATGAAACGATTTTTCATCGGTTTAGACAACATTTCAGGCTTGGTTGTAGCTCAGATTAAGGTGAAAGGATTGATTGGAATCCTGATATTTCATCACTCTGGCATAACCATATCTACTACAAAATCTTCCATCGCAGTATAGAGAACTTCCTCCACATTCGGTTTGAGACGATGAATCTCATCGATAAATAATATATCTCATGATTCTAGAGCATTCAAAATACTGACTATTTCACTGGGTTTAGTGATAGCATATGCTGTAATAATTTTATTGTTTACTCATAACTCCTCAGCAATGATATGTGCCATCGTAGTTTTTCAAAATCCGCTAGGTCCAGAAAAAAGAATATGTCAGAGTGGTCAGTTTCTCTTTTTGGCACTAGTGATAGCAGTCTGGAGCATTTGCTTGATATGAGACTGTCCTACAAAATCATCAAAACTATCTGGCCTAGTCGCAAGGATTGTCTGTTTCTGTGTAGTCGTATCTATCTTTTTGATTTCCATATAATA
>DETJ01000008.1 GCA_002361595.1 Patescibacteria group bacterium UBA3291
TTTTTTAATGCTTCTTCACGAATGTTAGAATATTTCATTTTTATATGATAATAAAATACTAGCAGCAATATAATTTATCAGGAGCTTTAGCTCATTCTTCTAATTTTCAGAAAGGATTTCTATATTTTTCAATATTTTCTACCATTTCTTGATTTTCTTTAGAAACAAATCAGCTTTTTACTACATTTTCTCTAGCCTTAATAGCATTAAATCCACATTTAATAGGGCAGACAGCTACACAAGCTTCACATCCATTACAATATTCAAAAAAATATTTTCAATCAATCTTTACCTTATTATCAACGAATGCATCAATAGAAACATTTTTCGCCCTTGGAGAAGCTATCTCATCTTTCAAAATCTTATATGCAGGACAAACATTTCTACATAATCAGCAATGAGAACATATAGCATCTGGATCTCTAACAACTCTTTCTGCCATTATTTCTCTTTTTTAGCATCTAAAACTATCTCAGAAAACTCTTTCACTTCAATATTTTTAGCATGTTTCTTGAATTGGAAATAACACATTGGACAAGGACTAGTCATGCTTGCTCATTCTGGTATTTCAGACAATACTTGATTACAAATCTTTTCGGATAATTCTGGATTATTATTCACGAGTCCTCCTCCTCATCCACAGCACATTGAATTTTCTCTATTGTGACTTAATTCATTCACTTTATAACCGCATTTATTCAATATTTCTCTAGGTTCTTCATATATTCCAGAAAGCCTTCCTAAATGGCAAGGATCATGATAAGTTATCTCTTTCAAAACATCTTTATTTTTCAGTTTTTTCTCATTTCTTTTGATAGTCTGAGTGATATGTTCTACCTTGATTCAATGTTCTTCTTCTAGTTTGTATTGATATTTTAGCACATTATAGCAGGCAGGGCAGTTGGTAATTATTAAACCAACAGCATGTTCCTTAAAAATCTGAATATTCTTTGCTTTAATTTTTTCATAAGCGTCTTTCATTCCTGCTCTTAAAACTGGGCTTCCACAGCAGTATTCTTTATCAGATAATTTGATAAAATCTATTCAAAGCTCATGTAAAATATCCTCGTAATTCTTTTGAATTTCAGGCAAAAGAGCTTTGGTTAAGCAACCAGGATAGTACAAAGTATTTGATCCTAATATTTTATCTAAGAACGATTTGAAAAAACTCATTAGTTTAATTTATTATAAAACTTTAGTTAAGAACAAAACTCATAGAGTTATCAATATGATTCCGGCAACCAATCTCATAATCTTCTTATTGCTAACTTTATTGATAGCCAAGTCTCCATCTTTAGTTTTGAATGCAGATATTCAATAATATATTCCAAATATTATTATTAATAATGGTAGGATGAAGAAGAAATTATAAAGTCATAATGCTGCGAAAATATTGATTTTAGTTCCAACTGCTCAAACGTAAGCTAAAGGAATTCAGATAGTACAAGGTAATTCCACGAATGTAGAAAGAACTGCTAAGATAAATGCACTCATGTAAGTTCATTTTTTTGTAACATATTCTAGAGTTGGTTTAGCCCATTTAGGGATAGCGAGAGAAACTCATTTTCCATATCGGAAGAAATCTTTGATTTCGATTAGTCATAGTATGATAGCTAATCATCAAATTACATATTTTACTATCGATATGTATTCCAAGAAAAAGTTTGTAGAGAATAGCAATTTATGCATTCCATACATTATTGCAGAATATAGTGCGAATGTCGTCACTACAAATATTAATCCTGAATATAAAACTTTCTTCCTAGATCAAACTGAAACTAAATAAGTTAATAAGAAAATTAAAACTCAGAACATGCATGGATTGATTCAATCGGCAAATCAAAGAGCTATCCCAAATAGTATAGGACCAGCTTTTTTTAATGATATTTCTTTTCAAAAGATTTGGGTAGTCTGATCTTCATTACCTTCATTATCAATTATATTTCAAGTTTCTACGGCATCTCATGTTTCATTTTCAATATTTCATGTAATAATTTCTGGATTTTCTGTTCATGTGTTTGTTGAAACAACTGGACTTATATTTTGTTTCTGGTCATCACCAGTACACTCGACTATTGGATTTGTATTTTGATTAATCTTATCATCCTCAGGTTGACAACTATCATCGCCAATTTTGTGAGTATATTTTTCTAATAAAGCGACAGTTTTGTCATAGCTAGCTCCCAAGAAGTAATCATCTCACATAATTACCACAGGCACTCCATTAAATTCTGTTCAGAATTTTTCTCCGTATTCTTTCATTTTTTCTCTATTTTCTTCACTATAATATACTTCATATCATACGACTTCAAAATGATAAATCTCTTTGAGACTATCTAAATATCATTCTTCAGCTTTACAATGTGGACAAGTTTCTCAGTAGAAAAGAATAAGCTGAGCTAAATCTTCAGCTAGACTGAAATTGAAAGAGAATAATAATGCTCATAATATGATTAGTAATTTCTTTTTCATTTAACGAAAATCAGTGAGTAAATACCAATAATATAAGTTACGATTACATGATAAAAAATCAACATAAAAATCTGGTTAGATGAAAAAAATGGCTATTTATTAAATAGCCATTTCATATAAGGTTCTACCACACGCCAATAATATTATATATTTTTTTTGAAAAAGCAAATTTTTTAATACTTTTTACAAAATGTCAAGTATTTGTCCAAGAAACTAGTTCTTATTTGCTTTTTCTTTTTCATGTTTGCTTCACTATTCCATATTTTTTTAGCACTTCAATAATTTCATCATGCTTTTGTAAAATCTCATCTTTTAAAAAAGTATCAGCATGTCGAATAGCAATATTCAGATTTTCATAATCTTTCAAAATATTCTCAATGTCGGATTCTGACTTTATTTCAGATTTAAGTTTTTTTGAAAAGAATTCAAAAAGCTGGTTCATATTGAAGATTCTATGTCAGTTCAAGATTAGTTTATTGTTTGGTAATTGAATCATTTTTTAAATTTACTCATAAATTCTATCACTGCTTAAATCATAAGTTTTACATACTCAATTATCTGAATATGGTGCATGAAGAGTTTGAGTTTCATCATCATATTCTAGGTAACTTTTTCCATAAAAATGTCAGATTTCTTCAAATGGTTTTTCTCATGGAATCACAGGTAATCTATATTCTATAGCTTCAACCCAAGTTTTCTTGTTTCAAACGACAACCAAAATCTCTTTCATTCAATCTCACTCATTGAAATCTTCAAAATATATTTCTACAAAAAGTCAGTCCAATAATTCATTGTAATCATCGACAATATCTCCTGAAAAATCATAAATAAAATTATATCACTCACTTCCATTAATTCACAAAATTTTTGTTCAATTTGGACTATCAGGTCATATAGCAAAATATTCTTCGACTCAATTTCAGTTTAAATCTATCTTTTTTTCTCTTGTTTCGAAATCTCTTTTTAAAGTTATATAATCAGAATAAATTCATTCACTTATCCCATAAACCATTTGACTTGGAAAGTCTGGGGCAACGTAATTTGGATCTAATTTACATCATGTGTACATATATTCATTCACAGTATATCCATAGAAACTTCACGGATTTTTAGAAATATGATAAGTCAGTTTACATTCATTTTCTTCATAATTTGGTCAATCTTCAAGAGCATCGTCCAAATATCTAGCTTTTACTTCAATATCTTTTTCTGAGGCTTGGTTGATACTATCTATCTCAAATCTAGTAGCTCTTCATTTATTTCAAATTAAATCTGAACCGTAATAAAGATAAGTGAAAAGCAGATATTTATCTCCACTCAAAATCATTCAGTCTTGTATAATTTTTGTTCAGTCTTTCAATGTACTTCAAACTATATCATTCAGAATCTGGTCGATATCTGATTTTTTATAAGCAACTTTTACTTCTTCATCTATTGGGAAAACTCAATCATGAACATCTCAATCATTTGGAATAAACGAATCCTGCAAAATAGGGTAATATGGATTTTCTAGAGCTTCTTCTGGATTTTCATATTTATCCATATAATTGTTGTTCAAAATATTGAAAATGAAAGTTCATTTTTGTTCATCTGTGCTTAGTGGCTTATTCCAAGTATCAGATTTATCATTTTCTAAGTCAATCATTCATTCCAAAAGGTAAGCTAATTTACTATATTCATTTCCTGTTAATTCAACTTCTTGAGAATAATCTATTTCTTCATCAATGACTACAGGCATAGTAGGAGAGCATCCACACAAAGTTAGACAAACTAAACTTGAAAGAAAAATCTGATTTTTAATTTTCATAAAAATAGGTTATTTGATAAATAAAATTATTTTAAAATTTTAAGTTATATTTTCAATTAGATATTTAACACTTAATCTCTCCAAAAACTTTTCCTAAATTCTCATGAAATAAAACATCAGCAAATCTGTCCTGTGATGTCGCATCTCTATTTATGATAACAATTTTATTTCAGCCATAATATTGTATCAAGGTATTGGCAGGATAGACGGTCAAGGAAGTTCATCAGATGATGAAAAGATCAGCATTTCTCAAAACTATCACAGATTGTTGCCAAGCTTTTTGAGGTAATGGCTCTTCGTAGAAAGTTACATCTGGTCTGAGCATTCATCCACACTCGCAGTATGGAATATCTCATTTGAATGTAAATAAAATATCTGAGTCAAATTGTTTTCCACATTCAGCACAATAAACTCTTTGAGTAGTTCCATGAATTTCTAAAACATTTTTGCTTCACGCCTTTTGGTGTAATCAATCTATATTTTGTGTTATCACCGCTGAAAGTTTTCAGATTTTTTCAAGTTCAGCTAATTTTTTATGAGTGATGTTTGGCTGTATTCATCTACAGTCCATTTTCTGCCTGTAATATTCAAAAAATACTTTCGGTTCATTATATAGACATGAATGGCTGAGTAAATATTCAGGCTGATATTTTTCGAATTGGATATCATGCTGATTGTAAAGTCAGTCTTTACTCCTAAAGTCTGGCACTCAACTTTCAGTGGAAACTCCAGCTCATCAGAAAAATACGATATGATTAGATTTATCTATCAAATCTTGAAATTGATTAATTCTATCTTGAAAATCTGGTTTTTGCATTTTCTTAATCTGCAACAATTTCTAATTGCTCAACATATTCAGCTTCGTAATAATGACTTCCTGCTGCTCAATCTATAGCATAAACTTTTCATTGAAAAGTAACTATATCTCAGGCATTAATTGCACTTAGATATCACTTCCACATTCATACAGTTAAAAATATATAATCTGTATGGTCTTCATAACTTGCTCTCAAAACAAGAGTTCATTCACTAATCTCTTTTTCAAATCAATCATCAGCTCAAAGAATTGTATAATTTTCAGGTCAAATATTTTCGACAAGGCTTCATTTTACGTAATCTTGTACCTCAATAACGTTTCATTCTTCATCATAAGTAATCCAAGTTCACTCTTTCATTTCATTTACATAAGTTCAAGTTTCTCTTATAGCTCAATTATCATAATATGAAATAAATTCTTCAGCTTTAGGTGCTTCGATACCGAAATATTCATAAGCTCTTTCTTCATAAGTTTTTCTATCTACATCATTATAATCAGGAAAATGTTCCCAATAATCTCTTTCTTGCCAAACAGCAAAAGCTGCAGGAGAGAAAATTGATTCAACATCTTCATCTAATTTTCATCAATCAAATTCAGGATTATAATCTTCAATTAAGAAATCTCATTCATAATTCTCAACTGCTTGTACACTTACTAAATTAAATCATTTATCAGATCAATGAATTTCCATAGCAAGTGGAGCTATTTTGTAACAAGTGTTTTTTATGTTCTTTCAATCCTCTGTAGGTATGTATCATACAACTTCATCTACTCAGTAGTACATCAAATTTCATTCTCTACTTACTCATGTTCATAGTATTGCGAAATTAGCAAAAGCTTGTCATTCATCACAAGGTAAAGCTTCAGCAGCTAGTTCCAATAATCTATCATTTGTTAATTGTGGAGTGACTGAATCTTCATCGATTTTTGATTCACAACCCAAAAGATTTAGACAGAAAATAGATAAAAGTCAGATTAAAAATAATTTTTTCATTTGAAATTATTTAATAAATAAAATTCTATAATTACTAATATTCAAATTATTTTATATTACAAGTATTAATCAGATTTTTCTTCAATATTTTGAATTAACTCAGCGATTTCTTCTCAACTTTTTGTTGGTACAAATCCAATGATATCTCATTTACAGTATGTTTTGTACCATTGTGGGAATCTTTGAATATTTTTTTCTCAGTAATTTGAGATGCAGATGATTTTACATTTATATTTTAGTTTTAGATATTGCCAAAGAAAGTCATCTCATAATGGTTGTTCTCTTCATTCCCAAAAAAAGAAATTATCTAGAATTATAAAATCTCAATTTTTAATCTCTGGCAAATATGGAATCGGGTTGTCTATGTTAGTTTTGATTGGATAGTTTAAATTGGGTAAAAGTACATTTAATTCATGATAAATGTTTTCTCAATAAATATCATCAAATATCCAACAATTAATCATTCAAAAAATAAATATAAATCTGATTTTTAGATAATTATTTTATATTTTAATGCAAATAAAAAAGACCTTCAAATGAAGGCCTTCTTTTGAATAATAATCTTATTAATAACCAGCTGTTAATACATTCCATTCTCCTCCAGCAGTTCTTCCAAGATACCATTCATAGTCTGTAAGAGTTGTATCTGGTTCAAATGCTCAAGCCATTACAGCATCTTGCTGTGGGATATAGAAATTAGTTTTGAAGAATGCACATTCATCTACTTCAGGATTTAATTCTTTACAATAACTCAACTGATTAGCAGATTCTTCATCTCATTGATAGAAAATTTCTTGCATTTCAACTTTAACTTGCCATTCGTTATCAACTGTATTCATAATAGTATCTACTGCAGCTTGTAATTCTTCATCTGAATAAATTTCAGAAGTTCCATTCCAATCAGCTTTTTGTTCTACATTATCAATAAATCCATCATCAACTGTGTTGTAAATGATTTCTCCTGGTTTACATTCATTTCTGTAGTAAGCCCATTCTTCGCAGTAACTTCCATCAGCGAACATACAAAGTCATGCTCAATCTTCAATTACTAAAGTTCAACCATTTTCTTCACAATAAACTGATGCAGGATTTGCTATTTCTGCGTTTTCTTCTACAGGAGCTTCAGTCTTACCACATCCTGCAAGAGCTAAAACACCAGCTGCTAATAGGGCAACTAGTCCAAGTTCTTTAGTTTTCATAATAAAAAATTTTAAATAAATAAAATAATTACTTACAATATAGGTAAACTAATTTAGTTTTCAATAGATTTGTTGTATTTTTTAGGAGAAATTTATGTTAATTTATTTTAAATATTAATAGTTCTGTTCTCTTAACATGGATTCAGGCCAATTAGTATATGATATTTTTTGATCTAGGTCCTTGATTTTTTGGATATCATTTTCATCTAAAATGAAATCAAAGACTTCAAAATTTTCTTTCATTCTTTCAATATGTGAACTTTTTGGAATAACTATTACATTATTTTGGATGAAAAATCTAAGCATAATTTGAACTACTGTTTTGTTATATTTTTCAGCAATTTTTAATAAAATTTCATTTTTAAATAGTCAAAATCTTCATGCTCATAAGGGACTCCGTGATTCGTGAACACAATCATATTTTTTTAAAAATTCATGCATTCTCCATTGTTGCCACATAATGTGTGTTTCTATTTGATTTATTGCTGGTTTAATTTCACAATTTTTATAAATCTCTAAAAATTGTTCTTCGTTAAAATTTGATAATCAAATAGCTCTACATTTTCACTGTTTATAAGCTGTTTCTAAAGCTTTATAAATGCTAAGATTGTCTCATTTTGGTCGGTGAATTAAGATCAAATCAAAGTAATTATATCAGAATTTTTGTAATGATATATCAATTCATTTCAGAGTATTTTCATAACCTTTAGTTATCAGTTTTGTAGTTACGAAAAAATCTTTTCTATCGATTTTTGAAGCTTTAATTGCTTGTCATACTCATCTTTCATTCTCGTAATATTGAGCTGTGTCTATATGTCTATATCCAGTTTCTATTGCATTTAAAACGATTCATTTTGCTTCATTAGGATGAACTTTATAAACTCAAAATCAGAGTATAGGTATTTGTGTTGAATTATTTAATGTTATGTATTCCATATTTTATAACATGCTTAAAGCTATGAAAAAAGCTATTTGTCATCAAACAACCAAAATTACGATGATAATTACCCAGACTAATCATGTTTTTTTATCTATTTTTAATTCATTATCATCATTCTCAATCATAAGTCATATCTCATGAATAAAATAAATATTATTCTAATCAGAATTTTTTTCTTAAATAACTTGCCAATTCTTCATATTTCTTTTGTTCAACATATCAGGCATATTTCCATGAATAACTGAGCATATCTACCACGCTTTGATAAACTTTTTTAGTCATATCATTTTCTAGTTTCCTTGCTTCTGGATATTCAGTTCTTAACTTTTTGGCATAATCAGCACTTATTTTTTGGTATTTCTCTGGTAAATCTACCCATGTAGAAGTTAAAACAGCAATGACAGCATTTAC
>DETJ01000037.1 GCA_002361595.1 Patescibacteria group bacterium UBA3291
GGGTAGCAGACTATCAAATTACGGTAATCAAATATGGATGAAAGAATAGGAATATGCTTTTTTCAGCAGAAAAGAAAAAAACTGCTCAGCCATTTTGGTAAAGATTCAACCACTTGGATTTTCTTGAATTTCTCGGTTCCAGGAATCTGAATCTCTAAAGACTTTAAGTTTTCATCAGCTATCATCGTAAAAATTTTGATCTCAGCTTTGGGATCATTTCTAAGTTCCTGCTGAAGTAAATCTTTGAAGACTTCCAAAGCTCCACCAGGGAATAATCGACAATGTACAGCTGCAATTTTCATAGTTTAGAAATTGTTTAAATCTTACATAATTAACATAATTTTATAGTTTAATATTGCAAGAAATATTCTCTATTGACTTTTTGTAAATGAATGATTATGATGACTTTGTGTAAAATAAAAATTCGAACTAAAACTTATTTATATGAAGCAGGTAACTTATCAATTTAGGAAAGAGGGTAAAGATTCTGTAGAATCTCAAATCTCAAAATTAACTCTTCGACTTTCTCTAGAAGATGATCAAGAAGAGAACGTACTTATTCGCTATGGTGTTATTCATCTAGCTGCAAATGAAGCACACATCATTTTAGGGGAGTGTGGTCATAGCTGGCATATCTACTTTCATGTTTATATGGATTTCGATGATTCGCCAAGAGCTATAATTGTCCCTCTTAAAGGCATGGATGATACAACATTTACTAGACTGTAAAATTAGAAGGTGGTTATCTTAACCACCTTTTCTTAAAAATTAAACACTTTTTACAGCTTCTGCAACCACGTCAGCTACTCACTCATCAAAAGCAGAAGGAATAATATGTTCACGGTCAGGATTTTTTACAAAATTTGCTAAAGCTTTGGCAGCAGCAATTTTATGCTCATCTGTAATCTGAGGAATTCTAGCATCCAAAGCTCCACGGAAAATTCCAGGGAATGCTAAAACATTATTTACTTGATTTGGAAAATCGCTTCTTCATGTAGCCACGATAAAGGCTCAAGCTTCTCTCGCTTCATCTGGCATAATTTCAGGAGTAGGATTCGCAAGCGCAAAAATGATTGGATCTGGATTCATGGATTGGATATGTCATTTATGTAATAATCCAGGTTTGCTTACTCAAATGAAAATATCGGCTCATTTGATAGCATCGTCCAAAGTTCATGAAATCTGATCTTTATTCCAAGATGAGACTTCTTGCTTATATTTGTTTAAATCTGATCTTCATTCATGGATTACTCATTTAGAATCGAGGAATATTATATTTTCAGCTCAGGCTTTTTTCAAAAGTTTACCGATTGCAATCGCAGCAGCTCACGCTCCAGAAATTACAATTTTCTGAGATGAAAAATCAGCATTTTTTAATTTTAAGGCATTAATTAATCATGCCAAAACTACAATAGCAGTTCCATGTTGGTCATCATGAAATACAGGAATATTCAATCTCTTTTTTAGTTCTTCTTCGATGTAAAAACAATTTGGAGCGGCAATATCTTCCAAATTTATTCATCCAAAAGTCGGAGCGATAGCCTCTACTACTTTGATAATTTCGTCTGGATCCTGAGTATTTAGTACAATAGGAATCGCATCGATATTTCCATATTTTTTGAAAAGTATGGCTTTTCATTCCATCACAGGAAGTCATGCTTCAGGCCCAATATTTCCAAGTCATAAAACAGCAGAACCATCTGAAACAATAGCAACTGAATTATTTTTCCAAGTGTAGTCGTAAGCTAAATTTTTATTTTCAGCTATCTCCAAGCATGGAGCTGCTACTCATGGAGTATAATATGTTGCTAAGTCATCTTTTGTTTCTAATGGAACTTTTGACTGTGTAGTCAGCTTTCAATGATATTTTCTGTGCTGATTTATAGCTTCTTGTGCATAATCCATTACATTCAAATAATAATAAAAATCTGAACTTAGGATAAAGTTATATTTTGTTTTTTCAATATCATTAAATAAAAAAAACTGACGAATAGAAACATCCGCCAGTTAATTTTTCATTCATGCTTTTTCAACCCAAGATGTTTTGAGCTTAGGTAAGAATTGCTTAATCTTTTTCATAGCTTCAAATCTTTCTTTGCTTGTCTGAGGAGAGAAAGAGTTGTTTCCACACATCTTAATCTTGTCTTCAAATGTCAGCTTTGAGAAGTCTGAATAAATCGTTCCGAGTATCGATTCAATGTTGATGAAATAATCATCTCTTTCGGATCGATATGGCTCAGAAATTCTCTTACGATAAGCTATACTTCTCATGCCAAGGATAAGACAAGCACGAAATGAAATCTGATGCATGATTGGTCCAAATACACCATTTTCATCTAATTTTAGACCGTCATTGATGTTAGATTTCAGATTCTCATCAAATTTTAAAAAATCTTTTTTGTTCATAATTTTGTTGTTTTTTTTGTTTAACGAATGAATTTTAATTATAATCAAAAGTAATATAAATTTCAATATTATTTAAATGTCAAATTAAAAAAGCCTGATAAAATATCAGGCTAGTGGTGGAAAATTGTCTCTTCTAGTTCTCATCATTCGCTGATTGTGTGGGTTGTCGTCGCTTTGGTTGAATATAGTGGAAAACCAAAAAGCGATTGATACTACAGTGGCCATCGATATGCCAGTGTGGAATGCTATTAATGGCTTTGATCCATTATCAACCATAGAGCACATAAGTAAGATGACACTAGTCCAGAAAGCTTGTTTTCTGTAAAAATTGTGAGCTTCTTTTGAATGGTAATGACTAGATCTAATAGTTAGAATGACAATTACTACAGCAACGGTAATAATTATATAGGATGATTTTGTATCATCCCAATACACTTTACCAAATCCATAACCAATACAAGCTAGGAAATACGCCAAAAAAAGATAAGTAATTCTGTTCATAATTTTTGAGTTTTTATTTTTATGTATTATAATAATTTTGAAATATTTTTTCAATAAAAAAACGCCCCCTGAATGCAGTGGGGCGCTACGGGACACCTCGAGACGGAATATGAGGTGGACGATCCCGATTTAGATATCACCAGCCTAAATAGGGCGATCCCTACAATGTGGGCGAAATCTGGAGCCGGGCGAATCGTCGGCGCCGGCGGCACGGGCAGGTGATGTCGAATTTACGGTCGAAGTCGCGTTATTTACTCTAGCGACGGGGCTACCTTTGTTCATAGGCGGTTTCCATTTTGGTTTAACTTTATTTATTCTTGCCATTCAACTCTCAATGGCGAGTTTAATATATTTATTTAGATTAAAATGTCAAGTAATTTTTTATTTATTTTTTATAAAAAAAGAGCCCCCGGAATCCCAGTGGGCTCTTACCACCAATTCATGGTGCTATTGAAAGGAGGAACTTTCTATATTAGAAAGTTGTTAAACAAAAAACAACACTGATTATATATATATTTCCTTTACAATTTCAAGAAATTATTTGTAAAGTTGCTCAACTTTATCAACCATAGTGCTCCAACTGAACTTCTTATCTGGAATTTTGTCAAAATTTCAATTTCTGATTCTTTGGATTGATTCACAGATTCACTTAGCACTTGGAGGAGACATCAGAATTACATTTCCACTTACTACTTCAGGAATTGCTGCCAGATTTGAAGTAATTAGATTCTTTCACATTGCACAAGCTTCTGAATGTACAGATCCAAATCATTCAGCCAAAGATGGAGCTATAATTACATCAGCACAAGCCACAAAAATTCTCAAGTCTTCTTTTGAAAATCATCTAAAAATCTG
>DETJ01000018.1 GCA_002361595.1 Patescibacteria group bacterium UBA3291
AATAATTGCTTGGACATTATGGGAATTCTTATGAAATCGATGAATCGGTATAGCATTATTTCTATGATGGATATTGTATTTAGTTATTGGAAAACTATTCGATATTAATGGATTCTACAACGCTAAAAAATTATTTACAAATTGGTTATACATTATATTAATTATCGCATGATTTGGTTATGGTGTTTATGCTGTGCAAGACGACGCATCTTTAAAACTAATAAAAGATAATGCAGTATCTTATGTACAAGATCGATTCAAATCAGAAAAAGATGATTCTGAATTAGATACATGAGATATTATATATGTATTTGAGTGAACATGAGAAGTTATTTCAGATATAGAAGATAATACAGAAATATTATATGAAACTTGAATAATCGAAAATGAAGTGGAAAGTGCAGAAGTTGATACTTGAATAGTAGAAAATATTCAGCCAGAAATTGAAATTCAGCCAGAACCAGTAGTGGAAAGCCAAATTCCTTCTTTATCTGAGGAAGAAGCTAAAAAACAGGTAACTATGTGAGAAGCTATCAAATCATTAGTTGGATGATCTACATTATCTACCAAAACTAACGTATCATTCAAATATGTTTCCAAGTCAAATGAGTTGTATCCATATTTCAAAACTGCACAAGAAAGATGGATGATATGAACAGATACAGATCCAAGTAAATTAGTTTCATGTGATACATATATAACTATGAAATGAATTCGAGAATGACGAGATGTAGGAAGTTATTCAAAAGCTAACGTTAAAGCAGTGTATTGGAATAAAGCAGCAGAATTATGAAAATTAAACGGATGTGAAAAATGAAAATATGTAACTAGATGAAATTTATAGTCAATTCTCAAAATATCAAAAATCCTCCAAATCGGAGGATTTTTTTATTAAAATAATTCCTATCATTTCCAACAGCTACTTTCCAATTCCTGGAATCCTCTCTGTAAATCGTGAAATACGGTTAAACGATTATCCCATATTCACCAGAGCATATTTGATGTTCATTCCAGAAAATCTCTATCATGAGAAACGATTAATGTTACTCAGTTAAATCACTCCAACATCATTTTAATAGTTTCTTTTGAACCCAGATCTAAGTGATTTGTTGGTTCGTCCATTATGATTATATGTGGTTTTTGTAACAACATTTTGGTTACTGCAACTTTTGCCATTTCTCCTCACGAAAGTGATGAAACTTTATGGTCCATCTTTTCCACATCTATCTTCAAAGTTCACAAAAAGGCTCTTGCATCTTGGTAAGATATTCCAACTCACATTACAGCTTCTATTACAGTATCATTCGGATGTAAATCATCAAAAACTTGAGAATATGAACCAATACGTAATTCAGGATGAACTTTTACAGATCAATGTAAAGGAGAAATCTGACCAAGAATTGTCTTTATCAAAGTCGTTTTTCAGATTCAGTTTTTTCATATTATTCAGATATGCATTTCTTTTGTGATTTCGATTTTATTCGGCAAAGTAACCAATTCTTTTCAAGGATATCACACAGTCAATCACTCAATCTGCATAATCAGATTTGGCAATCTTTGTGAAAGTTTGAAATTGATTTTCTTTGGATCGGATTCTATTTCTGGAGCTTCGATTCTCTCAATCTTATCCAACATTTTTATCCTACTCTGGACCTGTGCAGCTTTACTTGCTTTATAACGAAACTTAGTAATAAAGGCTTCCTGTTGCTGCAAATATTTCTGCTGTGCTACATAATTTTTATGCTGAATCTCTAAATTTTTCTCTTTCTGACGTAAATAATCTGAATAATTTCATTCGTAAAGATGGAGTTTTTTCTGGCTAATTTCTACCACACGATTGAAACATGAATTCAAAAACTTTTTGTCATGAGAAATACATATCAAAGTCTTTCACCACAGTTCACAAAAACGTTGTAAGAAAAAGATTCATTCAATATCCAAGTGATTTGTCGGTTCATCTAGTAATAATAAATCTACTTCTTGAATTAGGAATTTTGCTATTTGAAGTTTAGTTTGTTCTCATCATGATAGCTGTTTAATTCTGAAATTAAGCATAGCCTTTGAAAATCAGAAATATTTCAAAATTTCAATCTGCATTCATCGTTTTTGATATCCATTTTCTTTTCTTAAAAAATCTTGTAATTTGTTTTGTTCTTCAATCAATACGTGATGGTCAGATTCACCATCAATTAATAATTTCTCAATTTCATCTAATCTTTCCATAGCCAATTTAATATCTGGGAAACAAGTTTTCATTTCCTCTTCTACCGTATGTTCATCATTTGCCCAAAATAAATCCTGAGAAAGATATCATATTTTTACTCAATCAGCAATTTCAATCATTCAAAATCCTGACTCTTCTTTTCATATCAACATTTTCAAAAGTGTAGATTTTCCACTTCCATTTTTTCATATCAAAGCTACTTCATCTCCAAAACGCAACTGCAAATTCGCATCATCAAAAAGAATTGTCTTTCAGATTTGCTTATCTAAGTGATGGATTTTGATTATATAATCCTTCTTCGCTCGACTTCTTTCCTGAAAATATTGCTTTGGAATAGATTGTAAAGGTGACATACTAGGCTGGATATCTTCTAATTTAGGTTCTTCATCAGCAAACAAATCAATTTCAAAAAACTTACTTAAATACTTTTTCAGACTTTTAATTTTTGTTTCTTCTTTTGTAGGTTTATTAAACTTCAAAAGATAGTCTGAACATAATTCATAGACTTCTGTGTATGTTAAATCGGGATTTAGTTCCAATATTTTAGTTATCGATTCATCAATTGCTTCTTCAAGTGTCATTCTTTACATTATTTCATAAAACTGGTCATATTTTCCTTAAAATATTTTATCTCATCAGGTCCTGCATTATATAGTTCCATCGCATGTAATAAATCTTTACAAGACTGTACAAAATAACGCCTAGTCTGAATTAATGCTGTCAAAGGGATATCATCATTTTTGTGAGGACGAAGCTGTGCTAAATATTCATCGTTCTCTTTTTGTAATAGCTCCAGCATTTCCTGTGCGTCAGACAATGCTTTTTTGCTATCGAAACGCTGATATAGATGCAAAATCACACCATAAAATTTTAGTACCATTTCACGAGTAGCTTCGTAATCTTTCTGTAAATTGTCACTACTACTTCGTTGCCAATCTTCGATATGTGTCCATACATCTTTGATAGTTTTACAAGAATCTCATATAGCTAATACACTTTGGTATAATTCGGAGTTTTCTTGACTCTTTTCTGATACAGGTAATCAGATTAAAAATTCCAATAATTCATTCTGAATAAATTTTACATCACGATAAACTTTAGATAAATCATTTTTATCAAAATCTCATTTAAATGATAGGGTAGTGGCTAGTTCTTCTTGTGTAGTTTCTCAATTACTTATTCAAATAGGAGAGAAATCCCAAACGTTTAGATTATATTTTATTCCATTCCAGAATAACAAAAGCATGTCTTGTTTTACAGCTAATTGTGCAACTGTAGGATCCAAGTCTTCAACATTAAATATTTTTTGAACTGCGAGTTTGATAGTCTGTTTTGACTCTTTGATAATCTTCTCTAATAATTTAGCAGCAGGCGATACTAATGGAACAAATACTAAACAGAATATAGTACGCCAAATAAAATATATTAATGTAAACGATATCACAGTTCATAGATTTTGCTGAAATTCCTCATAGAATACCATAATTAGAGGTAAACAAAGTATTCACATTACAGATGCAATTAGATTGAAACATACATGTCGAAGCGCTACTTGCTTTTTTGCCGCTACTTTATTTGATCATATCGCTCACAATACTATTGTAATGGTGGATCCTAAATATGTAGAAAATGCCATTGCAAACGCAGCTTCTGGAGGTAGAATCCCAGCAGACACCATAGCCAGAGATATGATAAACATTAGACTTCCCGATTGAACTAATATGGTCAATAATAATCAAATTCAGAAGAATATCCACGAGCTCATCTGTGTATATTCGGTGAAATCAACCATCTCAGTAACAAAAGCTAGTCAGTCTTTCATTAGAGAAAATGCTAAAAATATGATACCGAAACTAAACAAAAATTTACTTATTATTACGACCTTGCTTCGACGAGTTAGAAAAGCTAATCAGATTGCACCAAGAAATACCAATGGTAAAGCCAACATAGAAACATTCAAACTTAATCATACAATTCACAAAACTGAACTAGTAATCATAGTACCAATGTTAGATCAAAGAATAACAGCTAATGCTGACGCAAGAGAAAGAATACCTGTTCATACAAAAGCGAGCACAAGCACAGAAACAACATTTGAACTTTGTAATATTGTAGTGATTAAGATTCAACTTCAAAAAGATTTGAGAACGGATGATGTAAATTTTTTCAATAAATTTTTAAATCATCCATTCGTTACAGAGGAAACAGCTTGTTCTAAATATCACATTCAAAATAGAAAAAATCCAAGTCATCATATGAACTGTAATATTCATTCTACCATTAATGCGAATTTGACGATAAAACTTAACAATTAATTGTAGTTATCCAATATTAAAATGCAAGCAAGACAATATTTGTAATAACAATTACATAGTATCTACAAAATATTTCGTTTTTTATTGTTTTTAATTTTTATATACATAATATTTTATCGCTAATTTACATAAAAATTCCAAATAACAATGGTTGGATATCAATGAATGCAAAGTTTTAAGGCAGAGAATCAAAGAAAAACAGTTTTATTATTAATCTCATTCCCTGTATTTTTAGTCTTAATATTTTGGGTAGTTTTGACATTATTTTTTACAAATACAGGTTCATGGAGTGAGTGATGGGATTTAACTTTACAATACATTCCATTAGTTATGCTGGGTGTGATTGCTTGGGGAGCAATATCGTTCTATATGCAGAAAGATATTATGTTTTGACTCTCTGGGGCTAAAGCTATTACAAGAAAAGATAATCCTGAAGTGTATAATATAGTGGAAAATCTTTGTATCTCAAAATGAATTCCAATGCCAAAGATTGCTATAATGGATGAACCATGAATGAATGCATTTGCTACTTGATGGAAGAAAAATGATTCATGGATAGCTTTTACATCAGGATTATTAGAGAATCTTGATAAAAGAGAAATTGAAGCAGTAGCGGGTCATGAACTTACACATTTGATAAATAATGATTCTATGCTGATGTATGTGGCGTATGTGTTCGTTTGAGTAGTGAGTTTAGCAGGGCAATATTTATTAAGGAGTCAGCTTTATGGCTCTAGCTCTTCTAGTTCTTCCGAGAATAATCAAAAAAGCTGAATGGGAATGGCTGTATTTTGAATAGCATTTTTGGCTTTAGGATATTTATTCTACCCATTGATAAGATTGGCAATTTCACGTAAAAGAGAATATATGGCTGATTTATGATCAGTAGAATTGACAAGAGATAATCAGTCAATGATTTCAGCTTTAAGAAAAATATCGACTAATTCATATGTATCTAAAGCTAATGACTCAATTTCATCGTTTTTTATAGCTGAGCCTAGAATCTGAGGTATAAATAAAGCTAAAGAAAAAATGAGAAGTCATGCAGTGATAAAAACGGAAAGAAAAAAAACATCGATACGGGATTCTCATCCAAGTATCGACGATAGAATTGCTAAATTACAAAATTATTAAAATATTTTAATATCTTCATTTTTTCTTTAATTTAATATCTTCACTTCTTCTTTCTTTAATTCTTCTTAAATTTATCTTTTTCCAATCCATATAATTCAACTTACGCTCGATAAGATATAAATAAGAAATGATAATTATAACAATTTCAGCAATAGTAAGGTATACTAAAATTGGATATCTAAATTGAGCTATTCACAATAAACAGAATATCAATGAGGATGTTAGTTGAAATGAGTAATTTGAGTTCCTATCGTATCACAAAATTTCTGCATCTTCTTTGGACATTCATGGTATAAATGCTATAAAATTTCATATACCATTTGCACTATATACTGTAATTAGCGCTCGAAGTAAGATGTTGAACCATAATTGTTCCATAGGTAAATCCATTTTGTTTTTGTTTAATATATAAATTATTGATTATAATTATATTCTTTCAGCAAAAATCATCATTCTTTTGTCAATTCTTCAAATTGGATAGCATCACATTAGTGTAATGTATTCTTTTCATTCTTCTCCAAAATTAACATAAGTATTGTTTACATCTCTAGGTCTAACCACTACAGTTTTTAATACTTTATATTCATATAATACTCCATCCCATACGACCTGAATTTTATCATTTTCTTTTAATTGAGGTATATTACGAAATACTGTTCAGTATGGATTCTTTTTCCAGTATTCCTGAGAAGTGTGTCCAAAGAAGAAAGCATTTCATTCTTCTCCAGGATTAGGAGTAGTTGGATATTTTACCACTCAATTTTCTAAATCTGAATCAAAGCTAGTTTCAGTCCAATCTTTATTGGAAGATAAACTACTTTCTACTAAAGGGACATCCAGATTGATAGCAGGGATAATAAGTCTATTTGTTGGAGGTAGTAGATTAAAAGAAAAATCATAACTATCCAAATTCTGCTGTAAATAATGATCCATATCAGTAGCTACTTCCTGCTGCATAGAAACAATTCCTCCATATTGTTCAACTAAATTTTCAACCTTTTCGGCAGATCAATGGTTTCGATCAAAAGATGAGTTCATAATGTCTTCTGAAATTCCATATACTTCATTAGGAGAAATACGATCATTGATATTATCTATTACTAATTGAGCATTTGTGATTAGATATGTTCACAAGAAAAGAACCGTAAAAATAAGTCCAAGTACCTTTAATTCCTTGAAAATTTTTGAAAATTTATAAAATTTACTTTTAGGTTGAGTTAGTACATATTCGAGATCTTCTAAAGTCTGGTACATTCAAATAATTACTATGAATATAAACTAACTAATTATATCCCTAAAAGCGAAAAAATGCAAAAAATCGGGTACTTTTTACCAAGATTTTTCATCCAATTTGGGAAAATCAAATATTTTTTATTGACTTAATGAAATTTGTAGTAGTTTTTGATAACTTTTGGTTATAAAAAACCAACATTTTTTGTGTCGGTTTATTTTTGATATTATTCTCAAATTTATATTTAGCTATTTATCTAGAAAGTTTCAAGATTTATTCAGTGAGAGATAAATCCCCTCTTTAAATTTTAAAGGCACTTTCAATATCAACAAAATATTTTTTAGGATCACCTGCATCTATATAGATTAATATTCCATCACCATTTTCCAAATAGTGAGGGACATCAAATCTAGTTTTCTTACTTTTATATTTTTCTCATGTTTCATCGGACTGTGCAAATATTTGGTATCTCATGGTATCATCTCTTAAGAATCACTTTCAGCTTTTTTTAATTTCAAAGATCTTTCACTTAATACATTTACCGTAAACCTTCAGTTTCTTTAACTCTGAATATTTTACATACTTCCACAGTTTTATAGCTTGAGTTATAAGGATAAGAATTCATCAAGCTCAGAATAGTATCAACTCTTTTGCTCATTCTTTATTGTCAGATGCGATTAAAACATAACCTGTGAGTGAGATACTTCATACAACGATATAAAACCATATATGCTTTTTTTCTCTACTTTCTTGAATTTCAAAGTCCTTTATTATTTTATTTCTCAGTTCTTTTTGCCTATCTTTTTCATTCAACTTATCCATTTTATTTTCCCATTGTTGTGCTCACAAAACTATAAAAAAAAGCACTATTCATCAAAATATGAGAATTAATGGGCTAAATATTCAAAAATCAATATTAACAAAAGCCGAGAATCAGTTAGATATTCAAGTATAAACACGGTAAAAATAAAGGATAAATCACGATAGAATTACAAATATAGGTAACAGAATTAAATATTTTAGGGTTCGAGGTTCGTAATCTACATTTTTCATTATATTAACTTTTTACTAAAATAAACAATAATTTAATTTAGAGCAGCTCAATTAGTGATTTGAACCTGAATTTTTCATAATTCTTCCATATCTGCCTGATCTCACATTTGAGTAGTCAAAAATCATGGATATTTATCAAAGAATACATGTCATGGACATTCATTTACTTCCCAATCTTCACCTAATCCATACATTGGATAAAGTTTCAAATGTAGGTGGTTTACACCCATTCCTTCCATAATCATTCATACACGTTGAACTTTCAGACTTTTTTTGAGCATATCAATTACTTCTTTTGTGGCAGACATTAATCTTTTATAAAAATCTGCATCATCAATTTCAAATAAATCTGAATCGTAATGCTTTTTTGGAATAACTAATGTTTGTCATTTTACATTTGGCATGATGTCTAGAAATGCCATAAATTCATCATTTTCCCAGATTTTAAAACATGGAGATTCTCCATTAGCAATTTTACAGAAAATACAGTCAGACATGATTATATTATTTAGTAAATAAATATTAACAAAATATTAATTCACAGTTGTGATTTTTTGCCCAATCTTGAATGATTTTTTTGTTGTTGTTTGCAAGGCTAGCAAAACTTATAGAATCTAGGATAAACAAGCTGTTTTCATCATTATTTTTTCACTCAATTATTCAATTTAACACATAGATAGAAGATTCCTTACTTTTTGAAATGTTTCTATCACTTGTGATATCTCATGTAGCTAAGAAATCATCAAGTGAAATCTTTTCATTCAGTAAATCTTCATAAACTTCGAAAATAAATCAGACTTTGTGTGCAATTTTCAGATTTTTATTTCATCTTTCTTCTAATTTTTTGGCTGTAGCTGATAATTTTTTCTTTTCTTCAATGATAAAATCATCGTCATCAGGTCGGAGTAATTCAAGTAATAAATCAAAATATTTTTGCATATTTATTGTAACATAGAATAAAATTCTTCTTTTCATTTCTCATCCAGTCATAATTTATCCACAATTTGCTCTGAATATGAATTGATAATCATATTTATAGCTTTTTCTGGTGATAATCCACGACTTTGCATATAGAATAATCTCTCTGGATTGATACGTTGAATTTTGGCTCAATGGGATGCTTTGACATCAGGGGAGTCGACTCTAAGTCATGGGATGAGTGAAATATATTTTGCATTTCAAAGAAGGAGAGTTTCCTCATAAAGTTTAGCATCGACATTTTTGATTCCACTCTCAATATGTAAATTCCCATCCAAAGTAATCGATGCATTGTCTGAAGCTAAAGCGATGACGTTAATTCAGACTTTTGTATTGTTTGCTTTAAAATTTGTAATTATATCTAGTTTTACAGTTTGACTTTCAATAGCAGGGATTAGGAAATAGCATTCGACGTTCGCATTCTCATTCTGGATATCAAAATTGAACGAAATCTGACTATTCTTAATCACAGCTCAAAATTTAATATTCGAATCAAAATCTGGAATAATCTGAAAAATATCTTCATCGTTTTCATATTTACGCAAAATATTTTTTTCAGATTTTTTCCATATTATTTTTTGCATTATTCGGCTTCATCGCTTGTAAATCAGTATTCTCACTCAATATCTTCGTATCCATTATTGGTTCCAAAAAATCATTCTAAATCCTTCATTACATCTTCCTCAAATGTATTTGTATTTTCATAATTTATAGTATTATTTCATGTATCCACAGTTTCTTCCTCGATAGGAGTGTCAGTATTTTCATAATCAGGTGTCTCTACATTTGGATTTGTATTTCCAAACATAAGCCAAATAACTGCGATTATCGCTAATACTAATACAGTATACAATGCAATTTTTCATCGTTTATTCATCTTTATTAGAAGTCTAGAAGATAAAATATCACTTAATTATATGATTTCATTTTGTCAATTCAAACACTGAATTTTAGTAAGGTGATTTTAATTTGACTTTTTGTATATTTTTGATATAATCAGATATATATAATTTTAATATCGTACCCAAACATAACATGGCAAAAAAATCACCAGAAAAACCACAAATTCAAGCTTATGAATTTTCTCAGCTTTATCATGAAAAAAAATCCAGAATTCAAGAAATGTGATATAGTGATTTTATAGAATTTTTGAATTGGGTAGAAAATGTGAATAAATGAAAGAAAAAGGAAGAATGAAAAAGAATTGTAGATATGCTGTTTAATAAATATTCAGATTTGGTTATAGTTTCACTATTTGAAAGGTTTAGATCTTTCAAGAGAAATAAACCTGAATGATATGATTTTAGAAAAATATTGGATGAAGTAAAAGAGCCACTTCGCACTGAAATCTATGGAGATAACGTAGTAAAAAATTTCTTTGGTCGATATGGAAATTATCTGAAGTATATAAAGAGAATGAATGATGAAAGAAAAAGAGCTAAAGAACTAGAAGAAGCTTTAAAACAAGAGAAAAAAACTGCAGATGAAAGGGAAGTAATAGAATCAATGGAAAAAGAAACATTGCAGGAATGAGCAAAAAATCGTTACACATGAGATGATGAAAATATTATGAATGAGGACTGAGATGTGATTCCAAATCCAAAATATGAACATGTTCCAGTTGAATCTCATGATGAGGAAGCAGCTAACGATGAACGAGAAGATTATAAGAAATTGGAAAATCAAAATAAAAAAGCTGAACCAAAACAGCTAGAAATCCCATTCGATTTTGAAGATTAAGATATTTTCTATTTCATTTTACGATGAAATTCCTATCTTATGGTAGGAATTTTTATTTCGAATCGAATTTATGCTTTCAATCAAGAATTTATCGGTATCTGTATGAGAAAAAGAAATATTAAATCAGATTTCTTGTGATTTTGAATTGGGTAAAAATTATTGCATACTGTGAAAAAACGGTAGCTGAAAATCATCATTGGCTATGACTCTAATGGGAAATCCAAAATATAAAATCACGAATGGAGAAATTACTTTGGATTGAGAAAATCTATCAGATTTATCTCCAGATAAAAGAGCTAAACTTTGAATTTTTTTGGCGTTTCAGAATATTCCAGAGATTTCATGAGTGAAATTATTTGAATTTTTGAAATGAGTTTACGATAATGCAATCAAAACAACGACATTTATGGAATTTAAGAAACTGATTGAGTCAATCCTGGATGAACTTCAGCTTTCTAAAGATTTTCTTTGGCGTGATTTGAATGTGGGATTTAGCTGATGAGAGCGTAGAAAACTAGAAATTCTTCAGATGAAACTACTTAATCCGAAATACATAATCTTGGATGAAATAGATTCATGACTAGATGTGGATGCTTTCAAAGTGGTGGCAGAAATGCTCAAATCTATTTCCACTGACCAAAATTCATTCATAATTATTACGCACATATTCACAATATTGGATTATCTACCTGTAGATGAAACAATAGTTCTAAACCACTGAAAAGTAGAAGAAAAATGATGATGAGAAATTGCTCAAAGGATAAAAGAAAACTGATTCAAAAAATAATTTTATATCATAAATTATAAACAAAAATGTTCTCTTTCATAAAAGATCGATTCAAACCAAATATCGAACCTATGAATCGTATTTATATTAGTCAAACAGCATTGCTAAATAATTATAATTATTTACAGTCACTCAAACCACATGCAGATTTGTTTCCTGTAATCAAATCTAATGCGTATGGACATGGAATAGACAATATTCTAAAAATTTATAAATGATTACCAATCAAATATATCGTAGTAGATTCTTTCCCTGAATATAATATAGTTCGTCGTCATAGTAAATTTAATATTCTGATTATGTGAGAAACTTTACCTGTGAATTATAAGGAATTTAATTTTAAGAGAACTACATTTTGTGTTTATAATCTCGAAACTTTACAAGCATTAGCAAAGCTAAATAAAAAGCTGAAAATCCATCTATTCCTAAATACATGAATGAATCGTGAATGAATAGATGCAGATTTATTGCCAAATGCTTTGGAATTTTTAAAAACTTGTCCAAAAATAACTATCGAATGAGTAATGTCACATCTATTTTCAGCCAATCCATTGGATATAGAGAAACAAATCGATGCATTCAAAATGATGTATGCTCAGATATTAGATTACTGACATGTACCAACTTATCGTCATATCTGAGCTAGTACATGAGTACTAAAAATCCAGGATGACTTTTTCAATGCATATCGTCCATGATTGGCTCTATATGGATATAATCCACTAGCAGAGGAAGATCCAGATTATGAATTATGACAAAAATTACAGCCAGCTTTATCTATGTCTTCAATTATTACAGCTATCAATTCTGTACCATATAATGAATGAGTTTCTTATGACCCACAATGGAAACAATTAGACAAATCTGACAAAATCACGGTTACAGTTCCATTTGGATATGCGGAATGAATGCCACGCTCAGTTCGTGAAAAGATAGAAATTGAGCATAAAAGTGAGAATTTAAAACAAATTGGAAATGTATGCATGAATCTATCATGCTATTTGTGAAATGATAAAATTTTAATCTGAGATGAAGTATTCCTTTTGGAGGAAAATCAAAAAGCTTCAGCTTCAGTTTCATGATGGGCAAAAGCTGCAGGAACTATTCCTTATGAGATATTAGTTCATTTGGATAGAGGAATTAGAAGAGAAATCGTAGAATAACTTATTCAATGAAAAAATGAAATGTGCCTTTATGGCACATTTTTTAAAATATACTTGACTTTGTATCATAAATCTGTATATAAGTACACGTTCAGTCAACGGATTGTGAAGTCTGTACCCGTGATTGGATGTTAAGCCAGAAAAAGAGGATAGTACGCCCCCTTATAGATACACGGTGTATGAAGGGTCCCAGAATGGTAAGGAACATGAATCCTATCCTTAACGAGTCTCAAGAGGAAGGAAGCGAATAATGCCCGAAGCATGTTAGCCTGGCATCGTGTGATGGTACGGGTTGTATCAGCTAGAGACAAGTGTTCTAAAGGGAATGACGTATCCGGATTGCCGCCTTAGGACAGATGGCCGCGATTGCGCTGAGAAAAATGCGTATCTTCCCTTGCTATCTTCACAGATTTCATCCCGAGAGTAGGTATTTTCCCTACTCTCCTTTTTTTAATTATTTATGTGTCATCCTGAACGTAGTGAAGGATCTTAGGTGAATACTATCACACATAAGATTCTTCGTCGTCATTTTATTCCTCCTCAGAATGACAGTAGTGTGTCATTCTGAAAGCGAAGCTTGAAGAATCTTAGGTACGAGTCATAATCAACCTCTCCCTGTCCCTCTCCTATTAGGAGAGAGAAATCACGAAGTGATGGGTGAGGTTTTTATAAAAAGCCGCCCTTTTCAGAGCGACTTTTTACTACTCACAAGAAATGTGATTAAGATTGGGAGTTTCTATTGTGCACTCCTCATGAGCATGATCATTACGTAACCACGTAATTCTTGTAAATTAGGGTTATTATTAGTAATGATCTTCTCTTCCATTAGCTTAGCAAGATGAGTTGAATACCATTCATTTCATTCACCATCTTCTAAACCAAATAACATTCTAGATAATGCAGTTCCAAATTCTGCTCTAGTTACCAAATCAAATGGTCTATATTTATTAATTCCGATTCACATAATTCATAATTGATATGCTAATGTAATTCAGTTATTATAATCTGCATCCAATTTAGCATCTACATCTGAGAATGTAGGAACTACTTTTGTAGTATCAGGTTCTTTACCTAATACATTAATAGCATATTG
>DETJ01000036.1 GCA_002361595.1 Patescibacteria group bacterium UBA3291
ATAATCTGATTTCGATATTCTTCTAATGAAAGTCATGCTTCCTTTGCCATAGCTTCAGTTCAGTACATACATATAGTTCGTGAAAATTTTCATTCTCTTTCTTTTTTATCTCTCAGATAACGAAGTTTTTTATTAGCTTGAATCCTTTTCATCATTTTGGTTGGATCTATCCCATCCAATTCATGCAAATCTGAATCTGCTATCACTCGTATATTATGTGTACTTGATTCTATCCTTCATTTCTGATATGCTTCTGCAACAAAACTGAGTTGTTCATCCGATGCATTTTCATAAAAATTTCTATCTACTCCATCCGGTTTATATTGCATAATTGGATGTCATCATGCTTTGAGTATTGCAGTCTGAAGTGGAATATAAAATGGTTTTGCACATTCTGGGATTTGAACGAAAACTACATCTCATGGATTGATTCACTTTCACCCTCGAAGAGCAAAATTCACCATTACATTTGCATATTTTTCTAAGATTTCCTGACTTGGTGTATACATGTAATATTATATTAAGAGTATAAAAATTTTTTGTATATATAATATTATATATGTTATCATTTCAAAATCAAATTCTATTGAAAAAGCCGACCATTAAAGATCGGCTCATCCATTATCTTTGGTTTATTAGTTATCAGATTTTCTGAAGAATATTGCGTAAGCTCCATATAGGATAATAGCAGCTATAGCTATATACATAATATTTTCAGCTGGACCTGTAGCAGGAGTTACGATTTTCTCTGGTTCTCATTCTTTGATTCCTTCATCAGCTTTATATTTTGCTTGTCAACATTCATTTGTTAGGATGAAATTTTGTACTCCATTCCATCTCATTGGATAAACATATTTTTCATCACTCATCTTTACTGTAGCTATTTTTTCAAATACTTCATCATCTGGATTGAAAATAGCAATATCTACATCTCCTCCACCAGCAACAGCTGTCCATGTAAGAGTAATATTTTTACCATCTGATGTATGTCTTACATTTGCATATTCCATTGATATACAGTCAGCTGATCCGTGAGTATCTTCTGGAGCTACTTCTGGATTAGTTTCTTCTGGATTGGCTTCTGGGTTAGCTTCTGGAGCTGATCCATGTTCATCAGAAACAGGATTTACAACTAAGTCAAATGTATCACATTCTGTATCCAACATACAAACATTTTTATTTATCTGGAAACAAATTTCTTTTGATGGAGTTCATACTACATCATACATATCCAATGGAGTAATAAATCCATAATATGCTTGAGATTCACTAACATCTGTTGAAGAAAGTTTGAAACTTACTTCTGAGATATTACTATCGACTTTTTGTTCGATCATCTTTATATTTCAATTGTCTACTGAAGGTTCTCCATCCTTTATTTGACTAATACGATATGGACTAAGGAATAAACGATAAGCAGGAGCAGTTTCATCTATACTATCACCAATTCTTGGTGATGTGATAGTTATACCACCATTTTCACTTACTTCACATGTAAGAGAAACTCCATCCAAATATCACCATTCAGGACTGTAATCATTTAATAATTGTGTATATGCAGTATTAACAGAAGGCTCTCCATTTGAAAAGATGTCAGAGATAGATAATCAGTTTGCGATACCAGCAAACGCGCTAATTCCAAATACGAAAGCAACCAAAGATAATAATGATTTCTTCATGTGTTAAGTTAAAGTATATAAAATAATAAATGTTACTACAAAGGTCGTTATAATATTATATCAAAAAAATGCAAACAGAAATGTTTGCATTTTCTTAAAAATAAATTCTCTTTTTGAATAAAAATATATATAAATATTTACTTTTCTGAATTGTATAAATTTTTATCTATAAATATATCTACATGTTTTTTACCTTTCACCAATGAATACAAAGATAAAGCATAAACTCATGGTAATCTTATACATCCATGAGAAGCTGGGAATCATCTTTTAATTATTCATTCACGATTTCTACTTCTAACCTTTCACTGATGAAACCAGAATCATCACTCATCAAAATTTATTCAACATGGCATTGGAGATTTATATTTTCTAGAATAATAATAAGGATCTTCTTTTATCATTTTAAATTGTCATCTCTTGGTTTTTGCTGATCTTTTTCAATATTTTGTCCATACAACAGGAAGTCAAATAGATACATATGTTGCCATGAATAATTCTCAATCTCTATAAAGAGCCATGACTCATTCTCATGATGGAAGTTTCTTAACAACAATATCATAAACAAAATCTGATTTTTTATCTACACTTTCAGAATTTTGGTTTTCTTTAATATTCTTGGATAAATCATGAGCATCTGAATCTGAAAAAGTTTCGAATCAGTCTTCTTTTAGTTGTTGAGATAAATTTTGTGGGAAAGCTCACTGTAATAACGGATCTATCAATGAAAATCTAAGAGTATCTCATACTTCGTATTGTGTTGCGCTAGTTATTTTTTCCTCACGAGGAGATAATTTTTGTGGAATACTATCACTTAATTCTTCAATTCAATGCTCTCAAAGTAGCGATGTAAGATTCTTTTCTATTCATCTAACTGCTAATGGATGAGAACGATTTCCATATTTCTGGAATAATTGTGAGAGTGGAAATTCTAAAATCGTAGTTTGGGGATCCTTTACTGATTCTAATACTTTAGTACTTGTAAAAGTATCTGAAGAATCTGTATCTAAACATAGAGAAATTTGTTTCTGAGTATCTTGGGTTACCTCTGGGAAAAAATATGTAGAATCTGGCTGTAAAATTTCAGGAAATTTTAGAATTTCGGTAGAATCAGATTTATAGTTTTCATTTTTGTTGTTTTTTATATCATTTCATGAACAACTAGTCGCTCAACTCAGCATATACAATCAAAACATTGTTGCAAATGTCTGGTTTTTTAATCACATTTTTCAAATAATTTAAAAGATAAAAATAATTATTTGACTTATATAATATAATTATATTACATAGAATGTCAATATCTTTATCTTTATATAATAAATTATCAAATGTTAATATACGTTTTTAATTTGATTTTTATAAATGAAAATTTATAAGGTCGGTGTTATGTTTTTATTTCTTTATTTCTCCATGAGGAAATTACCTATACTTCTTTCAGCGATTTTAGGGCTTTTTATCTGATTTACATTCGCTGAAGTTTCTATATTGACTCCTTCTTATACAGTCAATTGAGATAATGTTAAATTGTATTGGACAGATGTGTCAAATTGATGATATCTAAGTATAGATGTGGCAGATCCACAGACAAATAGCTGGATACACAAAGGTGAAATAAAAATGAGTGATCAAGAATTTGAATTCAAAAAACAATGAAATTGAGATCAAAAAATCAGAATGTATCGATGAGATAAGGATGATGAAATTTATCAGTTCACTATAAAGGACGGTAAAACCAACTGAGCAGTGAATAGAGAAGATATGGAAAATCCTAATAGTAAAGCTTGAGCCACAGAAACTAAAGCTGCAGAAGATACTACAGCAAATAGAACTGTAATTCCAGTAGTTCCAAAGACTGGACCAAGTGGAACTTTGGTATGAATTATATTAGCTGCATTAGCAATATTTGGTGGATACATTTACATAAGAAAAAAAGCTGACATTTAGTCAGCTTTTTTGTTTTATTTATAATTCATCTCATGAGGAACCAGATTCACTATCTGGCATAGAGCCTCGTTCTATATCTGGTGTAGACTCTGGTTCATTATCTGGCATAACTCAACCAGATAAAGCTTCCTTACTAGCTTCAGTCATTTTTGAAATAGCATTTTTTTCTGCTTTTTTTAGAGCTTCTTGTTTATCAGGAGGTAATTTTTCAAAATTAGTTCTTACTTCTCTATACGCATCAACCTGTTGTTTCCAATACTCAGGAATTATATTTGGCACACTCTCCGCATTTTTTGGAGCAAAATCCAAATTAGCCAAGTTAAAATCATGTTCAACTAAACCAACAAATTGCTCTTGCTGTGCTGGAGAAAGCTTATTAAGAGTATCAGGAAGACCTTCTATAATTTTATTAGCCTCTTCTTCTGCTAATTTTGGATTGTTTTCTAAGTTCTTAACACCATTATATTCTGTAGAATTAACAACTTTTTTTACATTTTCTTTTGGAGCTTCTACTTTTGGAGCTTCTGGATTTGCCATTTTATTAATAATTAACAAATAAAAAGTTATTTAAGCATTAAATGAAAACCATTTTCATCCTGATGTAATGCATAAACCCAAGATTCTTTTCAGATTTCTATTGGATATTCATTTGCACCATCTGGAATACTATACACATTTTTACCATCTACATCCTCGATATGGATGATAAGTAATTTTGTCCTTCTCTGTGAATCATATCGGAAATTGATAGGAATGATACAGTCTCCACTTGGAGTCAGAGTCGGTTCGATATCATTTCCAATTACTTCAAATCAGAAGTGAATTCCATTTCTTTCTCATGCTTCAAAATCGATCAATCCCCCATCTTGCAAATCTTCTTTGATCAAATGAAGATTATGTTTTGTGAGTTTCTTCTCTGATTTTTCATGAGTAAGATTCTGAGCAAAGGATTTCAAATCTGATAATCCACTTGATTCATCTACAATCAATGCTCAAAGTTCTGATTCAAGTCATTGAAGGATGTCTGTTTGAGGTGCTTTAATTTCTTTCACCTCTTTATTGTTTGTGTTTTTTGTCATTTTGTATAGAGGTTAAAGAATTAAAGGTTTTTGAGTTTAGAATCTAGATCTTTTAATGTTTTCGCATCTTTTTTTTCTTGTTCTGCTTTTTGTTTATTAAAATTCTCCATTACCTGGATCGTTTCAACCATTTTGTTTTCTTTTATTGTCGCTGTAATTTTATCCATTGCTTTCTTGAAAATGATAACAAGCATATTGATAGTATGATCATCTAGCTGGTCATTCTGAACCATTGCTTTGATTCATCGTCACATTTCCCAGTCAGGCAATGCATCAATTACTGCTAAGATATACTCTTTTTTGGTCATTACGAGTAATATAATTTAAAATCCATAGCTAATTATATTCAGAAATGCAAAAAAAGTCAAAAAAAATCAGACTTTTTTAAAATTTTACTTTTTACTTAATGTTTTTACAAAAAACCTAGGACAATAATCCTAGGTTCTACATGTCATACTTTTACACACAGATAAGACAGTCTCTCTTTTGTTTCGAACTTCTCCTTTTCATTTTCTGTGGTTTTGTAGTGCTGCTCCAGTCTCAGTCTCAAGATACGTAATATATCAAACTGTGTAATCATCCATCGCATAACAGCGATTATCAATACAGATATAAATATCAGCATCAATATTCCTAAGAATGGAGTAATTTTCTCATAAAATTCATACCACACTACGCCCATTCCCATTAATGAGAATATAACAAACGGCACGATAAATCCACTCAGAGTCTCCTCTTCTTCTCTAAATGGAATGGATGCAATCGCCCATTTAGGCAATTTTGATTTTGTAATAATTTTCATAATTTTGTTGTATTTTTGTTTAACTTTTTATTTTATACTATCTTTGGAAAATTTGAGCAAGAAAAAAATAACCAGACTCGGATATTTTGATTATATTTGTAGATTATTTTATTATTAACTTAATCTGGGGCGGGCTATGGGATTCGAACCCATGACCCTCTGGACCACAATCAGATGCTCTAACCAGCTGAGCTAAGCCCGCCACACCTGATTAAGTTGAATAGAATAGTAAATATTTCCTTGATAAATTCAAGATAGATTTCCTTACTTGAAAAATTTATGCAAAAATATACGATACAAACTATATATAATATTATATATTTATTCTCGAGTAAAATATGAAAATTATTGGAGCAATAGCTATATGTATATTATTATGATATTTTTGGATTTGGTTAATAAACCATATTTTTGCTAAACAAGAAAGAAAAATTTCTCGAAAATTATTCTGAACCAGTTTTTTATTAGTATGATCATTATTTGCATTCAACTATATAATTAGAGCTATTTCTCCTGAGATACAAGCAATACAGGATGATACAATATCACTTAGTCGACGAAGTTATTTTCTATTATACTGTGGATTGATTTTCTTATTTCTAATATTATTAAACTGAAACTGGAAGAAAAAACAGATTCGATTTTTATTTTTAATTTGGATGATATTATTTGCTGTAGTTGGATTTTTTGGATTGAAAATATGAATCTCTGCGACCATAATATATTATCTAGTATTAGCATATTCAGAGGAATTCTTAAAAATCTGAGCAACCGAAAATGAAGTAACCAAAACCGAATTCTATTCATCAGATTTATTATTTTTTTCTATATTTATAGCACTCTGATTTAGCATTATCGAAAATCTTTTTTATCTATGAAGTGAAATTCTTTCAGCCGATCAGGAATGAATTTGGGGATTAGTATTTGGAAGATGAATTTTTACCTCATTATTACATTTTATCGCTACTGGATTAATCGCTTTGGTATTATATAAACTATATCAGCAGCAATCTCTAAAAGATTTGAATATATGACAAAAAGTTTGGAGAATAGCGGTAGCAATATTGATTTGAGTTTTGATTCATCGATGATATAATCTATCCGTTCAGCATATGAATCTCTTTATATATATTATATTAGTTTTTGGTGGATATTTTCTACTAACCTATATGTTGTTTTTGAGCGACTCATTATACAAGAAAAAATCTGAGTAAAGCATATTTTTTATTTGACATTGGTAGTAATATTGCTACCATTTTTTTGTCATAAAAAAAGAAAAAAGATTCGGGAATCATATCGGACATATTTGGGGTAGCTATCAATGGTGCATCGATTGGATAGTATACCGAGTTAGAGCGGGGTAGGTCGAAGAATTCATTTCTACTTTATGACAAAACAGGGGTAAAACAAAAAAATCAAACAAAATCACGTGAAGATACAGAAAAACTATGA
>DETJ01000002.1 GCA_002361595.1 Patescibacteria group bacterium UBA3291
GGTACGAAAACAAGAAATAAATCTTCCATAAATTACTCCTTTCTTTTATTTTATAATACAAGGCTTTACCAAATAACTGTTGCTTCTGTGTGATTTGGTTTTCACACTCCTTTTTGTTCCAGTAGAGAAAGACCCCATTGAACGTTTTGCAACAAAAACATTCTTGTTATTTGGAGATTCTTTCTTATTCAGTTTAATTTTCATAATTAATTCCTTTCTATTTTTTTATTTGTTTAACATTTTATTTATTAACTTAATTATAGAGATTTAACTTTATTATTTCAATACAAAAAGAAAAATCCATCACAAATAATGATGGATTAATAGCAGTCCAGGCGGGGCTCGAATCCGCGACCACAGGAAAGTTCTGCTGCTCTACCAACTAAGCTACTGGACCAGATGTTTTATATATAGAGATTTAGCGTTAAAAGTCAAGTTGTTTGATTTATTTTACACTTTTTTTCGCATAAGGACAAGTAGCTGAAACCTTGTATCATTTTGAAATTAAATAGGTCATTGCTTTTTCGACTAATTCACTACCAATCCCCTGCCCTCTAAGTGAATCATCCACGAATGTATGAGAAATATTATAAGTCTTGTCATCTATTTTCTCAAAATTAATCTCCGCCAAAATCTTTCAGTTCTCATCTGGTAAGTAAATTCTATTTTCTTCTGTAATGTAATTCCTATTCATTAGGGAAAGATGAAATAATTAAAATTAATTTTCTGAAAATTGAGAATTATACAATTCTGTATAAAATCAATTCTGTTTCATAAGCTCTTCATGATTTCATTTCTCTATCACATCACCATCTTTTAGAACGAGAATCAAATCAGCATTTTTGATAGTTGAAAGTCTATGTGCAATTACAAATGAAGTTCTATTTTTCATCAGAGAATCCATCGACTCCTGAATATATTTTTCAGTTCTAGTATCTATTGATGAAGTAGCTTCATCTAATATCAACATTGGAGCTTTGGAAATCATAGCTCTAGCGATAGTTAACTGCTGTTTTTGTCACATTGAAAGAGAAACTTTTTCATCCAAAACTGTATCATATCACTTTGGCAAAGTCATTACGAAATGGTGTAATCAGACTGCTTTACATGCTCTTTTTATCTCATCATCTGAAATATTTTTCTGGTTATAAACGATATTTTCTTTTATAGTTCATTCAAACACCCACGAATCTTGTAGCACCATACAGAACAAATTATGGATATAATCTCTAGTCATCCATTTTGTATCAATTCAATCAATTGTAATCTTTCATCAATCAATTTCATGAAATCTCATTAAAAGATTTACTATCGTTGTTTTACCTGCTCATGTTGGTCATACGATGGCCACTTTGCTTCATGGCTGGATATCTACTGACAAATCTTTGATAATTATTTTATCTTTATCATATCAAAACCTAACATGTTCAAATCTGATTGCTCAGCTTTTGAATGAATTATTCTTTTTCTTATTGGCTTCATTTTCCATCTCTTTCTCATGCAAGAACGTGAAAACTCTTTCAGCTGCAGCTAATGCAATCTGTAATCTTTGAGTCAATCATGAAAGCTGAGTCACTGGCTGAGAAAAATATCTAATATATACTAGGAACGCTACAATTACTCAGAAACTTATATGTCCATTAAATGCTAGTATTGCACCGACTACGGCTACAATCACATATCATAGATGGTTGATAAACATAATAATTGGCATACTAAGTCACGAAAGAAATTCTGCCATAAATGTATTTTTCTGTAAAGTTTCATTTAATTCTGAAAATTTTCATCTCATTTCATCTTCTGCATTATAAGCCTTTATTATCGTATGTCAGCTAAAAGCTTCCTCAATATGTCAGTTTATTTTTCATAAATAAATTTGCTGATTATCAAAATGTTTCTGACTTTTCCTAATTATAAGAAAAACAATTACTGCTCAAATAGATATAGTCAGAACCGTAGTTAAGGTTAGAATTAAATTTGTAGTAATCATCAAAATCAAAGATCCGATGAACATTATACTCGAAGTAATCAATGATGTAAGAGAATTACTCAAACTATTCGTCAAAAGGAAAACATCATTTGTAATCCTGGATAAAATATCTCATGTCGTAGTTTTATCAAAATACTTAATTGGCAACTTATTTATTTTGTTTACGATATCTCACCTCATATGACGAGACATTTTCGCCGTCAAAGTAGCATTTATAAATCATTGCAATATAGAAAAGATTCCTGATCATGCATATATACAAACTAGAAAAAATCAGATTCTATAAACTCAGTTCTTATCAATTGTTGAATTTAGTCATTCCAATATCAGATTCGTAATTTTGGATAAATATGATGGTCAAATCAGAGCTAATAGACTACTAATAATTGCTGCAACTACTGCTATACTCAGATATGGAATATATTTTTTGAAATATGACAAAAAATTTTTTAGAGTTCATTTTGCATCTCTAACTTCCCTATCTTCTGGACTAACATAACGTCATCTTCAAGGTCACCTTCATGGTCATCCAGGTTTTGATTGATTCTTTTCTTTTTCTTCTGGCATAGATAATAGATAATAATAAATTTATTTTTAATTGCTTAGTTCCTGCTCAGATAACTGTGATAATGCAATTTCTTTGTAAACTTTACAATTTTTGAGCAACTCTTCATGTTTTCATATTCATACACATTTTCAGTCTTCTATTACAAGTATTTTATCAGCATTTTTGATAGTTCCAATTCTTTGAGCTACGATAAATATCGTAGATCATTTGAGCAATTTATTCAGATTTTTTCTTAATTTCAAATCTGTCTTATAATCCAAAGCTGAAAAACTATCATCAAAAATCAGAATTTCTGGTTTTCTAGCGATAGCTCTAGCTATTGAAAGTCTCTGTTTCTGTCATCATGAAAAATTCGTTCATCATAAAGCCACAAAATGGTCATATCAATCATCTAACTTTTGGATAAATTCATCTGATTCTGATACTTTACTTGCGAGTTTCAATGCTTCATCATCTGAACCATCCATTCCGAATAGAATATTTTCTCTAATATCTCATTTAAATAAAAATGCACTTTGTGAAATATATCAGATTTTATCTCTCAAAGTTTTTTGTTTATATTTTTTGATTTCTACTCAATCTATTAAGATTTCTCCGTCCGTAGCATCATAAAATCTTGGAATCAGGTTTACTATTGTGGATTTTCCACATCATGTAGCTCAAATCAGAGCAACAATTTCTCACTCTTTTGCTGTAAGTGTAATATCTTCTATCACATATTCTTCTGCATCCGGATATTTAAAATTCACATGTTTAAACTCTACTTCTCATTTTTTCTCAGTTTTTTTGTCAAAATTTCAGTCCTTGATATTACTTTCAGTTTTTAATACTTCTGCAATTCTTCTCGCAGAAACCAATGCTCATGGCAAAATTACAAGCACAAAAACGAGCATTATGAACGACATTACAAGCTGTGTTGCGTATGATGAAAATACCATCATATCAGAGAAAACTCATAATCTAGCATCAAGAGCCGTCTGCATAATTATTACTCATCAGAGAAAATATACAGCCACATGCAAGAGATTCATTATCACATCTACAGATGGCATCATAAAAGACAATGCTCTTCATGTAAACATTTGAGTATTAGTCAGATTTTTATTTGCCTGATCAAATTTCTCTTCTTGATATTTCTCTGCATTATATGCTCTAACTACCCTGATTCAATTTATATGTTCTCTGGATACATTGTTAACTTTATCTACCAATTTCTGAATTATTCTAAATTTCGGAATCACCAATATCAAAGCCACAGTCGCTATAATAACCAATAATCATATTGCTACACCTGTAGCCACGGACCACATTGGATTTTTGTCCAAAATTTTGATAAGTGCCCATGTCGCCAAAATAGGAGCTTTCACAAAAATCTGAATAGATTGCACAATAGCAGACTGTACCTGAACTACATCATTTGTTTCTCTCGTGATAAGTGATGCTATCGAAAAATTTTTAACATTTTCCATAGAAAAGCTCTGAACTTTATCGTAGATTCTTGCTCTCAATTTCGCTGAAAAATTCGCAGCAATCTTTGATGAACAGAATACCAACACCATGGAAATCAAAACACTGATTAATGTAATTGAAAGCATCTGTATTCATTGATGAACTATTTCTTGGATTTGTGTACCTTCAGTTTCAATTAATTCAGTGATTTTTCACATATATTCAGGCAATTTCAAATCAATTCGCACTTGCCCAACTATTAAAATTATACAGATTAGCATTAATCAGACTTCTTTCTTTGAA
>DETJ01000019.1 GCA_002361595.1 Patescibacteria group bacterium UBA3291
CTATTACATTTTCTACTTCGCTAAAATCTTTTAAATAAGTATTTCCACAATGCTCAGCAAAAGCATTTCCCAAATCTTCTACACTTTTTAGATTTAAATCTTTGAAAATTTCTTCATTTGCGAAATCCTCGATGTTTTCTCTCGCTGCATAAATATCGTAAATATAACTTTCATCATAGAGTTTCAAAACATTAGGAAATTCATTCCATCCAACCAAAATTCTATGCATCTGATGTGGCTGAAATATGCAAATCAATTTTTTGTCAGGAAATTTTCGTTTCAAAGCTTTATATCATAGCTCGATACTTGAAGCCACATGTCCATAATCACTAAAAATCTGAGCTCAATTTTCGTGAGTTTTTAGAAATTCCATTCTTCTCCAGATTCACTTAAAATCTCTCAAATATCCACGAATTTTATCTTCTGCATCTAATTCTTCGATTCATTCATTTTTCATCAATCATTTCAAAAGTTCACAGACGAGTGAAGCATTTGCTTGCTGATGTTCTCCCCATACAAAATTCATATCAAAATGCTCTTTATTTGCGATTTTTACTTTATCATTATTCAGAATTTTTTTGCTATTCAAATCCTTCAAACAGTAAACACGGTCCTTAGTCTTTGCAATCATTTCCAAAAATGCTGACTCATAATCATCCCAATCATTGAAATAATCTGTATGTTCCAATTCAAGGCTTGTAATAATTGCTTCGTCCAGATTCAGATTCAAAAAATGACGCTGATATTCACATGATTCTAGCAAAAAATAGTATTTCTTTACGAGTGAATAATCCAATTTTTTTCATGTGAAAATATAATCGAAAATATTTTTCAATTCATCCTTATGTTTCATATTTAGCATATAACTTTTCCCACCAAAATCAGGCACCAATGCTCCAACTATTCCTATTCCAAAATTTGGCAAACAGTGTGATGCTACATGGATTCACATCGCACTTGAACTAGATTTTCCATTCGTCCCTGTAAATCAAATGCTCCTGAAATATTTAGTCATTTCTCCGAGAAACTGGAAATAATCCCAAATTAGAAATGGTTTATGTTCAGATTTTTTTAATTCAAAAGCTTTCAAAACTTCAGGGCTTCACTTCGTTGCAGCGGAATATATCACAGCATCATCAGGTTTGAGTTGATATTTTCAGTGTTTAAAAATTTGAATTCATTTTTCTTGTAATTGTTGAGTTATTTGAGATTCTTGCTCATCTATTCATATCAGATTATGGAATCCTAAATCCCACAAGATTCAGACTAAATTGCTCAGTCATGATCCACCAGCTCATACGAAAACTATATTTCACTGCATATTTTTCCAAAACTTTTGATATAAATCTAACCTTAATTTTAACGTTTCTATCTATTAAAGCAAGGGAGTTTTTATTCATGAATAGCTATTTACAAAATTTAATCTTGATTTTTAGTATGGGTATGATTATATATAAGTAGGTTAACATGTTGAACTTAAAATAAAAAAAAATGGGAAGAAGAAAAAGACGCTTGAGACTTGGTGAACGAATGATGCTCTTAGATGATTTTCTCTCGAGAGAAAAAAATGACGATTATGATAAAGTAGCCATCTTTTTTCGAGAGAAAGGGTACTGTCCTGATGATGAAATTTCAGAATACGATTTCCAAGAACTGAGGAAGGAGTTTAAAGAAAATTACGGTTTTTAGGCCTATTTAAGAAGACTAGCAAGGAATTCCTTACTAGTCTTTTATTTACAAAAATAAATCTTGATTTTTAATATGCGTATTATTATAATAAGTGCATAGTATAGCACTATATGTTAAACTTAAAAAAACAAAAAAAATTATGGTAAAGGAAGAAATTTTAAAACTTAATCTTTCAGGACTTGACTTCAAGTCTATTCAAGAATGGATAGATGTATGTGAAAAAAAAACTGAAAACTGTGTTGACCGACATCGCTTTATGCAGTTTTGCAACGAAAAAGGTTACGATGTGATGTGCCCAATCTCCGGAACAGAGTTTATGACTTTGCTAGAGGAGTTTTAAACTTAGGCTTTATCTACCATCAAGAAGGGCTGGCAAGTGATTCTTACCAGCTTTTTATTACGTCTTGATTTTTGTAGATTATATTAATATGAATACTAACGTGTAAAATAAAATAGTTATGGAAAACAAAAAAAATGACGTTGATGAAAAAACGCTTGAATCCTGGGCTAGAAAAGAACTTTTTGATACTGAAGAAGTTGAAGGATTCCTACAGTATTGTGAAGATGAGCTTTTTATTTCTCGCTCTAAAAAAATGACAAAACAGCGTTTTCAAGGTTTGATGCAAAATCTTGGATACTAATCATCCTTCTCCTAAAAGACTGGTAATGGATACATTACCAGTTTTTTTGTTAAAAAAATAGACAAACTTTTAATATTTTTTGGGAAAATGTGATAACTATGCGCTATCTTATTTTATTTATTTTGACTTGAAATAGTGTCATGTTTGTCTATAAGGAATATCAGTCCAAAATACGAAATTTGGCTTAAATTTTACCTAAATTATAGACACATTATGACAAATTGATTATGACTTTTCTTAGCCTTTTATGTTTTAGTTGGTCAGCCAGCTATACTTGGGCGAATGTTAGATAATTGTAGTTTATATCAGTTAGCAGGATTGAATGCTGGAGTATTCTTCATTGCATGGATCATATCAGCACTGTGTAAGTCTCCAAAAAAGCAAACAAAAGCTGAGTCAATCACTTCTCAATTGTTATGAGAAAATGCTGAAAATAATTCAGGTTCATGAGCGACAGTTGTAAAAGTTCAGGAAACTACAGTTAAAGAAATAGAAGTTGCAAAAGTTGATGTTAAACAGCAACTTCCAGAGCCAGAAGTAGCTCCTGAAGAAAATATTCATGAAAACATAGCAGAAGAAAATAAAGAAGAAAACAAAGAAGAAAACAAAGAAGAAATGAAGGAAGAATCAAAAGAAGAATCAAAAGAAGAGAAAGTTTCAGAAAAGCCAATGAGAGAAACTGTAAGTATTCCAAAAATTGTTCAACCTCTCTCATGACATCAAGCTCCCAAAAAGAGAAAGAGAGAAAGATGCTGGGGACAGCGATTAATATTGCTACTTACCCTTGGAGTAGCAGCAATAATTGCTTGGACATTATGGGAA
>DETJ01000040.1 GCA_002361595.1 Patescibacteria group bacterium UBA3291
TAGAATTTTTTCACATCAATACTACACTTTCAATTAATTGAACTTCTCATCTCCTTGAGTAACGATTCATGTGCCATCTGAGAAAGATTTGTAATATTTGATCATGCAACAATTTCTGTCGCAGGAATATCACGAATCAATCTCTTAATTCTCGTATAAGGTGGAATTATATTCAAAAATGTTTCACGGATCTCAGATAAAATCTGTTCCGTAGTAATTGGAGTATATTTTCACTCTTTATATAAATTATACAGCTCAGTATTTGGAATAACTGATGTTGGATAGAATTTTATTTCATCAGGTTGAAATGCCGAATCTGAATAAATATCCTTAAAACTCTGAATATCTTTTTCAAAGTCTGATCCATAAAGTCATGGCATCAAATGAATTGAAATTTTTAATCCATACTGACGCATAATATATATAGCATCTTTTATTTTCTGTACATCATGTCATCTTTTATTCAGTCTCAATACTTCATCATCCGTAGATTGAATTCACATCTCCACTCTCGTCACTCCTAATTCACGCCAAAATTTACAATTTTCATGACTAACCAAATCTGGACGAGTTTCTATCGTCAGTCAGATTATTCTATTTTTAGCCGTTTCATTACGTTTGATAGCCTCTTCTAGTGTTTCTGAATATTTAATTTCATCTAAATTCTGAATCTCAAAATGATATCTAGATGGTTGGTTGTCATTCTGAGGAGCTTGCGACGAAGAATCCATAGGTGTATCACTACTTTTATACTCTATGGATTTCTCACGTTCGTTCGAAATGACATTATTATTCGTTCAAAATGACTCACCCTGCACAATCTTCAAATCAAAAAAAGTATTACACGCATCATAAAGCTGTTTAACAAAGTCTATCTTGTAATCTCTAGGATAAGCATCCCACGATCATCCTAAAATTATCATCTCAATTTTATCGGTCTGATGCCCTGTCGTAGTCAAAGACTGCAAACGATTGTAAGTCTGCTTCATTGGGTCAAACTGATTCAACCACGCACGCATAGCCCCAGGTTCAGATTTTATATAACTTTTTGGCATTCATGGATCATTAGGACAAAAAATGCATTGTCCAGGACATGACCAAGGTTTAGTCAAAACTTGAACAGGCACAATTCATGAAAGTGAACGAATTGCTCTTTTACGAAGCAAAGTTTCAAAAGTCTGATTTTTTTCTAATTTTCACTCTTTCACTGCAGTAAAATATGACTGCAATATCTGCGACTTAGATGGTAAATCTTTCATTTTTTTCTCTTTTGCAAAAGCACGCTGCATATCTTTAATTTCATCTGCAGTTATATTCGGAATTTTATCATATATCGCTTTTACTAGTGGAAAAAAATCCATCAAAAATCAATTAATCATAAACTCAGACATAATATTGATTCACTACTAAGAATCAATTGTTTATATTTACAAAACAACAAATTAAAATCAAAATTGTCTTGCTTTTTTATATCAGAAAAGCACACTAAACAAAAGTAAAAAGTTTTTATTGAATCAATATCGAATATGCTAAACAATCTGATTTTAATTCTAAGTTTCACACTAACAACTTTCGTTGTAGCTATGATATTATATCCACTATATATCAAATTACTCAGAAGATTAAAGGCTGGAAAAACTATTCGTAGCGATACAGCCACTTGAGATAAAGCTGTAATATTTTCCAAATTACATGAACACAAAGCCTGAACTCCAACTATGTGATGATGACTATTCTTACTAATGATGGTCATTATGGTTGCTGTGTCACTAGTTTCTCAAAAATTATGATGGACCAATTATCATCTATGGAATAGACAGGAAACCTACATCATATTATTCTGATTTTTCAGTATGTGATTAATTGGATTAATAGATGATATACTAAATATACTCAATGTATGAAAAGTAAAATGACTCAATATGAGAGCCAAAATGCTTGGATTAATTCTATTCTCATGATGGATTTCTTACTGGTTCTATCACGTACTATGAATTGACTATATCAATTTAGCTCCCCTATTTGGAATTATCCATTTATGATGGCGATTCCCTATCTTAACTTTCATCTGAACGATATTCATCGTTAATGCTGTAAATATCACTGATTGACTTGATTGACTAGCTGGATGATTAAGTGTTTTCGTTCTAATTACATTTGCAGTTGCTCTATTTATTTCTCAGAGATATTTAGCTACAACTGTATTATGAATTTGCATTGCAACTCTGGTTGCTTTCATGTTCTTCAATATCAATCCTGCTAAAATTTTTATGTGAGATAGCTGAGCTTTTGCTCTATGATGACTAATTGCCTCTACTGCATACTTACTAAATATGAGCATCTGAATCCTTATTCCTGCTAGCATTGTATTTCTAATTTTTATCATAGATTTGTGTACAAGTGGATTACAAATGTTTTGGAAAAAAGTTTTTCATCATAAATTATTTCCAATCGCTCCATTTCATCATTATTTGGAATATAAATGAATCAAAGAATATACTATAGTAATGTATATGTGGTTGATTCAGACTATACTTACAGTCACAGCTATTATAGTAATATTCCGACAATTCCTATAAAATAAAAATATTCTCAAAAATAAAAAAACAAAAAATCAGACTCTCT
>DETJ01000029.1 GCA_002361595.1 Patescibacteria group bacterium UBA3291
AGATATAATTTTTTAACGATGGAAAAATTCATCGATGTTTTTGGATTGAAAAAAAGTAAAAAGTTGCCTGATGATGAATTATATGTAATGCTAATGCTAATGAGAGCAAGCGAAGGAAGCGAGCCAGCAAAGGCAGACTGTGAAGATCCAATGATCAAAGCAGCATGTCTATTAGACTCAGACAAATGTCCAGCTGAATGTAAAGATGAAGAATCAAAAGATTCTGATGAAAAAGTTAAGTCTGGAGACTTAGCTGTTAAAGCTACTGCTAACAATGGTAAATCTATCCTTGCTAACGGAGTTTCAGATATGGATACATTAACTTTCAAGACATCTGAAGAAGTAGAAATTACTAGAATCACTCTTGAAAGATATGGATACTCTACATCAGATGATGTTGATGAAATCCGATTAGAAGATGAGAATGGAACTATCATTTCTAACATAGCTGAGAATCTTGATTCTAAGGGACAAGCAAAATTGACTCTTAAGAAAGACTACAGAAAAGTAGATGGAGCTCTTAATGCTACTATCGTAGTTAGAACTAGTATTGAGAAAGCTGCTGGAAATAAGACAATCGGATTCAAAGTTATAGATGTAGTTTCTACAGCTAAGAACTTAGATAAAGGAGATTATTCTCCATACACTTACAGTGTAGTAGATTATAATGGATCTAATGTTACTCTTACAGCTAGAGGTGCTACAAAGAATTATAACTGGGAAGCTGGTAAATCTTATGAAGTAGCTAAATTTAAGTTAAAAGCTCCTGCTGATACAGCTATCGTAGTTAGAAGCTTCAAATTAAGTGATGCTGAAGGTAATAAAATCGATTTCGATGATTATCTAAAAGATGTAACTGTAACAGTTGCTGGAAAAGAAGTTAAATCATCATGGAATGTAAATAAAGATGATGAATTAACAATCAACTTAAAAGATGTTGAATTAGCTGCTAAAGATAATGCAGAATTCGTAGTAAGCATCGAATTATCAGATGGATTCGACAGAATGTGAAATCCTGTTCATTTCTATATCTCTGAAGCTGCTGACATCAGTGCTACTGATACTAAAACTGAATCAAGAGTTTTGGTTAAAGACACTGCTGGAAATCCTTATGAGGCTAAAGTTGATGGAGTATTAAATGGATGGTATACTTGTACATTCGAAGGAGGTAAAGTTAGAATTACTTCTAATAAATTAGGAAATATCGACGCTTCTGAAGATTCTACAGATATCGTTATAGCTGAATGAGAAATTACAACTTCTCAAACTATTAAATTATCAAAAGATAATTCTATAACTATCTCTATAAGTAATAACAAGAACGACGGTAAAAATATTATTAAGGCTATGAGATTAGAAATAGCTGGAGATGAATATGAATGAACTCCAAATACTAAAGAAAAGAACGCTGTTATTACATCTTTCACATTCCCTGCAATTGATGTAGATCATTCAGGAAAAATCAGACTCTTAGTTGATACTGATGAAAATGCAAAGAAAGATTCTTATGCAACATTCACTATCGATGGTCTTAAGAACTTCAAATATGAAGATGCTAAAGATAAGGATAAGACAGCTGATGTATCTGGAACATTAAATATTTCTAGATTGACTATAGCTCCATCTGAAGCTACACTTACTAATAGTATAACTAATGATGAAGTTGAATTCAAACTTAATGATAATTCAGATGAAGTTGAAATCTTCAAAGGTAAATATACTGCTGATCAAAGAGATGTTAACTTAAATGAATTCAAATTAGTATGAGATTATGGAGTATGGACAGATAATCATAAGATGACTGTATATCTATACTTGAACGGAGAAAAAGCATCTGTTGCTGATGCAGACTTAACATTAATTGATAATGCTAAAGATGCAGATGATGGTAAATGGAAGGCTACTGATACATTCTCTAATGTAAAGGTTGAAGCTGGAAAATCTATTGATGTTGTAGTAACAGCTCAAGTTGAAGCTAAAGCTACTCCAGCAGTTTCTGCTAATAAATTCACTCTTTACTTACGAGGTGAAGATGAAAATGGAAATACTCCATCAGGACTTGCTGATAAGAAAACATCTAAGATTTCAGTAATCGAATTATCTACAGCTGATATCGAAGTTGGAAAATCTAAGAAAACTGTATTGCTTAGAGGTACAGAAGACGCTGTAGCTGAATTTACTGTTAAACCAAATGGTGGATCTAAGATGGATCTTGAATCAGTTTCATTTGCAAAACCAGCTGGTGTAGATTGTAAAGATCTTAAATTAGAAGGAGTTAATAAAGACTTCAAAGAAGCTACTCTTAATTGAGAAACTGTTTGTCTAGCTGATGGTTTCGTAAAATCAGTAGATAAATCTGGATTAACTTTGAAGATTGTATTGAAAGATGAACCAGATTTAGAAGATGTAACTGACACTGAAAATAAATTATATGAGGTTGCAGTTAATAATCTGCAGATTAACGGAAAAGATGCAAACGAAAAGTTCAGTAAAGCTTATACAGATGCTATAATTACTTTCTCTCAGAAAGGTGATAAATCATCTAAGACAACTTACACTATTGAAGAAATTAAATGATACAATGCATCTACAAAGATTTCTGATATTAAATTCTTTGCTGATGAAAACTTTGAAACAGAGTTTGTATCATCATTGTCTCGTACTGAAACTCTTACTAAGGGAGACGACTTCTATATTGTAAATGATTGTAAAGGAGATCAACAAATCTTAGCTATGTCTTATACAGTAAAAGAAGGAACAAATCCTAAATTCACTGTAAAGATTAGTCATAAAGATTATCCTGATTACTTCAAAACAACAGGAAGTGATAAATTAACTGTATATGATAACGGTAAAGATAATTGTACTCTAAGTCCTTCTAACAAACAAGCTGCTGATTGGTCTGACCCTGATGAAGAACCATTAATCGAAGCTTATGATGGAAGTACAGATCTTTGGAGTAAATCTGCTGCAGATTTACAGAGTGGTATAACTATATCATCTAATGGTACTATCGCTGGAACTCTTAAATATATTGCAGATTATACTTCTGCTGGATTTACTGCAGATGATCATCATTTCATAGTATTACATGCTACAGATAGTGAAGTATCTCAAATCTATGTTGACGATCCTGCTACTGGAATGTTAGATGAAGATAAAATAGTTGTATTAAAGATTCAAGGTAATACTCAGAAAGTACACGTTGTAAAATGAGAAACAACTACTGACTATGATCTTAATCTTACATATGCTAATGCATAATAGTCTATCCATATAGACATATCGAGAAAGTCCTACCCGAATGGGTGGGGCTTTTTCTTATTTAGACCCCGGGGTCTTACGTCTGATTGTTTGTCAATTTTTTATTTGACAATTAGAAATAGATTCGTATATTGTAGTTGTTTTTATTTATGACCCCGGGGTCCATTTTCTATTTTAGGGGACAATCTGGGTTGAACAGAGATTTTTTATTACACCCAGGCGTGATGACTATGGATTGAAAATGATATTATAAATGTAGAGAAATACGGCTTTGTTTCGTGTATAAAATCATTTAAAACAAAAAACAGGCGGTGAGGGGATCGAACCCCCGACAGCGGTTCCGAAGACCGATGTGTTACCACTACACCAACCACCCGTGCTATCGCGATTTTAGATTTTTTGTAATAATTTTACACAAGAACTATTTATTTTGTTTATTATTTCATTTTCTCCTTCTTTTTCTACAAAAACTTTCAATGCTTCTATGGCTTCTTGTGTTAGTTCTCTTTTAGTGATTTGAGAGAAATTTTCAACAGGAAGGTAGAGTTTAGCAAAGATTTCTAGTAATTCATAATCATTTGAAGTTATTTCATAAGTGTGTTTATCTCACTGAATATTCTCTGAAATTTGAATAAAAACTCATTCATCCTGTAAATTTTTCTGGATATTCCTAATCTCATCTCAGATAGCCAAGAATTGTCCGAAGAGTGGAAGCTGAATCTTGATAGCAGATAATTTTTCTCATTTATTTTCAAATTTTCAATATAACACAGTCAATCCAAAAAGAAATCAGATTTCTCATTCAATTTCTAAATCTTCAATATTTATTTTATTCTCAGATTCTTTATTTTTTATCAAAACTCATTTGGTACTATTGGATAACTCGATATTTAGTCATAATTTTTTAAATAATTCATTTTTTTCTTCTACAGCTTTGGTAGGGAAGTATGGTAAGAAATTATAAAATCATCAATTTTCTTCATCAAAAGCATTAAAAATCTGGCAAGCTGTGAGAATTCAAGATTTAATATCATATGTTAATTCGTTCACTTCTAATTTTCCATCTTTCAGAAAAAATACATTCATAGTAGATCATAGATTTTTGGATTCAATTAGTTTTATTTCTTTTTTGTGCCATACGTAGAATATACAGTTCTCTTCATCGAAATTATATCATTGAAAATTATGGCGATATGTTTTACCAGTATATAATTTTTCATCTTGTTTGACTAGAAATACCATAATTTGATTTAATTTACAGGTAAAACTTTATTTTCAGTTTTGAGTATTTTATATAATAGCAATAATTCTATACAGTTTACCATTAGAGAACTTCATCACGCACTGATAAACGGTAGTGTAATTCATGTTGTTGGTAAGATTTTTACATTAACTCATATATTTACGACGGTTTGTATTATGATAAGTGAAATAATTCAGACTCATATCAATTTTAGCTGTGGATCATTAACCTTTTGTAAATGTTTTAGTACGTACCAAAACATTCGAACATATAACGCGATAAGGCATAAATTTCATAGGAATCAAATCTCTTCAGAGAATGCCGCAAAGATAAAATCACAATATGCTTCAGGTAAGTTTGAATATTTCTGTAATCAGTTTCCGTATCCATTTCACATAAATCCTCATCATCCAATCGCAATTAATGCCTGTGTAGTCTGCCATCATGTTCTCTCTCTTTCTTCTTCTAGTTTCTCTTTGTCAGTAGTGAAAAAGTATTCAAAACGTTTGGTGATATAACTAAATTTATCACTCATTAATCATAGAGTAAGTCATGCGATAACTCATGCTCAGAGTCAGATTCATAGGATTGATAGAGTTTTTTTGAGACTTAATCATGAAAATCGGACCATAATCAGGGCTGTAGCTCAGATAATAAGTACAGTTCAGAAATCTGGAATCAGTAGGAATACAAAATACAGTATAGCACTCAAAATTATGAATGTTAGTAAAAAGTGTGGAGAATTCATATTCTCTTTTTTCCTAGTTAACCAGCTGGCGAGAAATATTACATATGCTAGTTTGAAAAATTCTGAAGGCTGAATACTTGGAATGAGAGGGATATTTAGCCATCATCTAGCTCCATTATAAGAATCTCCGAGAGGAGTAAATACTAGACACTGAAATATGAAAGTGAAAATCATAATTGCTCATGCAAATTTATGATTTTTTAGGGCTTTTACTGGAAATTTCCAAAGTAAAAGAAAGAGTACGGCAATATATATTAGAGCTTTTAGCTGTTGGTAAAAATAGTAATAATTTGTAGGTTCAGTAAAATTTGTAAATCATCTATTTATAGAACTTAAGCTCATGGTAAATGATTCATAAACACTGGTACTATAAACAGCTAATAATCAGAATATAAGTAATATAATTCAGTTGATTAATAGAGGCATACTTAATTATTTAACCTAAATTTTCTTAAGTCTAAGTGTATGTAAAAGCTCAGAATTTTCAATTGTTTATTTAATTTCTTGTGGTGGTAGGTATAGACATTCTCGTCAATTCAATTTGTGGTCAGTAGCTACATATACATCTTGCATATTACAGTCTCATTTTTCTATAGTTTTTCCATTTTTATCTAATATATCTGTAATTTCTAATATTCACATATCATCTGGTGATATGAAATTTAATTTCATTCAGCGACGAATTTCTTCTTTTGGATCGATATGATGATAGATGATTCAGTCTTTTTCTTTTGTATCTTTAGAGAATATTCCAAAGAAATTTCTATTGAATAATGGTCAGGCTGTTCATTTTGTAGTGGTAACCAATTCTTCTGTCGTAGTCCTTCTTTCTTCTGGTGAATTTTCTCCGTCAGGGAACTCTTGTAAATTATGAAATAAGAATCCATCTCGGTATGTTCTATGAGGAATCATTTCCACTAAATTTCTAATATTCTCATCAATTGGTTTTCCGTTAGCTATACAGTCACGTACATGTTTATATGCTTTAACTACAGCTGCTACATAGAATTCTGATTTACTTCTTCATTCAATTTTTATTGCATCTAATATTGGCATTAACTCATTCAAACGGTCAATTGTGCATAAATCACGTGAAGAAAAGATATGTTCACCATTTTCGTCTTCAGTCACTTCTAGCATTTTTCAGTCTCTCCTGGCTTCTTGGATGAAAACTCTATATTGAAATCTGCATGAATGGTTACATTCTCATTTATTTGCTGGGCGTCATCATAGATAATCTCAAAGTAAGCAACGTCCAGAATACGTCATACACATTGCTCCATGAATAAAAGCTTCTAATTCAATTTCTGGTACAGCTTTTTTGATTTCTTCTATTTCTGATACATGTAATTCTCTAGCTAAGATTATTCTTTTGACTCATAAATCTGCCCAAAATTTCACACTGTCAGAATTTAATGTGGTAGTTTGAGTGGATAAATGTAGAGGTATATTTGGTAAATATTTTCTAATTATTCTAAATGTTCCTGGATCAGAAAATATGATACTATCGGCACCACAGTCAGCAATTTTCTCTGTAATAGATTCAAAAATCTGAAT
>DETJ01000042.1 GCA_002361595.1 Patescibacteria group bacterium UBA3291
GGAGCTGATTCACTTGCTGAAGATTCTACGGCAGTATCGCTAGATACACTTTCTTCAGCAAAAACAGGAGCAGCAGGCAATATGGTATTCAATGCTATCATTATTGCAGATATGATTGAAATATATTGTCTTAATCCCCATTGTTTAATTCAGTTAGAATTTCCTTTCATCGCTTAAAAAATATAGTGATAAAAATTTTGAAGATTTGTATAGTTTGAAATCTGGCTTCTATCCTATATTTTCTACTTTTTTGAGGATATTTATATCCAATCGAAAAACTATTAAACAACAAAAGAGAAATGTCGAGAAAAGGAATATGTTGTTTTTTAGATTTTTCGTATAAGTATCTTAGAAAAAAAGGAAAAACTTATTTATAAGATATTTCGCCAAATATATTTATTTTATACAAGATCAATGTTTACAAAATAGATTTATATTATGTTCAATTCAGAATCGTTTTCTGAGTAGCGATTGCGGTTCTGACGTATGATTATAATGTTCAATTTTAGATTATTCAAAAACGTTTAACAACTTATGCAAATTGTCAGCCTTTTATTGATTAATTTTTGTTTTTTAGAGTGTGTAAATATTAGCTATTTTGTGCTGTTGATGATAATACCAATAAGAAATACAGTCAGTATTAAGATCACATTACAAATGTCATAATTGTTTTTATTATTTATGATTTTTATAGCGTTATTTACTGGTTTTTTACGATTTTTTGGTTTTTGTATTGTAACATATTACATATGAAAGTTTTAGGAAAAGTCAACGAAAATGAACACGATTTTGATATATTTTGGTTATCAGTTCTGATAAAAAAATGTTAAAATTTTACAAATTATATATGAATTTCTCTGTAAAAATTTCTTTCTTGAAAAAAATCTTTTGAAAATTATACTGTCATGCAGTCGTTTCCGTATATTACGTGAAGTGAAATTTTACTTAGATATGCAAAAATTTTATGTCAAAGAAAGTAGCTTTAATTATTTTAGATTGATTTGGACTTACTGAATCAAATCCTGATAGAAATTCTATAATACAGGCTAAAACTCCAACATTTGATTATTTATTTTCCAAACCTTATGCTAAAATATCAGCATCATGACGTGCTGCATGATTGCCTGAGTGACAGATGTGAAATTCAGAAGTCTGACATGCAACACTATGAACAGGTAGAATTATCAAACAATCTTTAGTAGAAATCTCAGATTTATTTGAAGAATGAAAATTCGCAGATTTGGAAGCATTTCAAAAGTGAATAGAACATGTAAAAGAGAACTGATCTAAATTACATTTGCTTGGATTATTCGGACCTGGTGGAGTCCATTCGGTTGATACTCATATGATAAATATGATAAAAATAATTCCAAGTGATATTCAGACTTACATCCATTTTTTCTTGGATTGACGTGATGTTCCACCACAGTCAGCTGCGTGATATATGAAAGATTTTGAGGAATTTTTGAAAGATTATCCAAATGTAAAAATTTCAACATTATGAGGTAGATACTGGTGAATGGATAGAGATAATAATCGAGATCGTGTGCAGAAAGCTTATGATGAAATTGTTTTTCAACAAACTCAGACTTCAGATACTCCTACTGAATATATTCAGAAACGTTATGAAGCAGGGGAGTCTGATGAATTCCTTACCCCAGTAAGCTTTTTGTGAACGGAATGAATTGAAGATGGAGATAGTGTATTTTTCCTAAATTTCCGTGCAGATAGAGCTAGACAAATGACTCAGGCTTTAATGATTTCACAAAATCCAAAAAAGGCTGAATTATACGAAAAATGGAATAAAGGATTTATTACAAAAAATATGCCAAATCTTTATTTTGTCGCTATGACAAAGTATTATAAAGAATATGATTGACCAACATTCTTAGTTCCAAAAGATATCAAAAATACGTTGTCTGAAGTGCTATCAAATCATGATTTACGTCAATTCCATCTTGCTGAAACAGAGAAATTTGCTCATGTGACTAAATTTTTCAATGCAGAGAAAGAGATAGTTTACGATGGACAGAAAAATACAATCATTCCATCACACAAGGTTGCTACTTACGACCTAGATCCAGCAATGTCTGCTCCTGAAATTTTGAATACATTACTTGAGGAGAGCTCAAATTTTGATGCATTTATAATTAATTTTGCCAATGGAGATATGGTTGGACACACTGGAGTTTTGCCTGCTGCTATAAAAGCTGTAGAAACTTTGGATTGAATTGTTGCTAAATTACTTCAATGGAGTAAAGATGAAAATGTAGATATTTTGCTTACAGCAGATCATGGAAATTGTGAGGAAATGTGACCAGAATCTCAACCAAAAACTTCTCACACTACTAATTTAGTTCCATTTCGATATATTCACGATTGAGAACCTCAAGATAATATAGAAGCAGAGTGATGATTGGCTGATATGGCTCCAACTATGTTGAAATTATTTGGAATCGATATCCCAAGCGATATGACAGGGCATTCTTTGATCCATTAATTACTTAAAGAATCATTTAATAAAAAAAACTGACCTTTCGGTCAGCTTTTTATTTTTTTGTAATTAATTACTAGTATGCAATAACTACAGCAGGACTCATAGTTGTACTTAATACAACTTTCTTAACCAATTTACCTTTAACACCAGTTGGTTTGTTTTCTTCAATAGCAGTAAGTAGAGCATTAATATTGTCTACTAATTTAGCATCATCGAAAGAAACTTTTCCAATTCCTGCATGAATGTTTCCAGTCTTATCAAGTCTAAATTCGATTTTTCATTTTTTTACTTCTTCTACAGCTTGAGAAACGTTTACAGCAACAGTTCCAGCTTTTGGACTAGGCATTAAACCTTTAGGTCC
>DETJ01000013.1 GCA_002361595.1 Patescibacteria group bacterium UBA3291
GTGAGCTGTTACGCTATCTTTAAAGGATTGCTGCTTCTAAGCAAACCTCCTGGATGTCAAAGCAAGAACACCTCCTTTACCACTTAGCTATACTTTTGGGACCTTAATTACATGTCTGGACTGTTATCCTTTTGACCACGAAGCTTGCCCCCGCAGTCTCACTCCTCATTATTCTTCATAGCATTCGAAGTTTAACAAGATTTGGTAATGTCTCTCGACACCCCTAGTCTTATCAGAGCTCTACCTCTATGAGATCTCAAATAAGGGCTGCACCCTAATGCATTTCGGAGAGAACCAGCTATTACGTTATTCGATGAGCTTTTCACTCCTAGACACAGGTCATCGGAAGGATTTGCAGCTCCAACCCGTTCGGTCCTCCAGTGCACTTTCGCACACCTTCAACCTGCCCATGCCTAGCTCATAACGTTTCGGGTCCATTACTACCAACTAAATCGCCCTATTCAGACTCGGTTTCCCTACGGCTCCACCTATACCTGGCTTAACCTTGCTGGCAACAATGACTCGCTGACCCATTCGTCAATAGGTACGTGGTCATCCCGAAGGACTCCCACTCAATTGTAAGCAATGAATTTCAGAATCTATTTCACTCCCCTTCCCGGGGTTCTTTTCACCTTTCCCTCACGGTACTATACGCTATCGGTGTAAAAAAGTATTTAGCCTTACCCAATGGTCTGGGCAGATTCATGCCAAATTTCACGTGTTTGACACTACTCAGGTGGTATAAAAAGCGTCTCATACCTTTCAAATACGGGACTTAAACCCTCTGTGGTGCACCTTCTAAATGCTTCTTCTAAATAGAGATCATACTTTTGAACTATTTCTAGCTAGCTCCATATACCCCTACAACACCGCAATCAGCAACGACTAGAATCTTACACTGATCCGGTTTGGGCTCCTCCCCGTTCGCTCGTCACTACTAAGGGAATCTCTTACGATTTATTTTCCTCTGGTTACTGAGATATTTCACTTCACCAGGTCTTGGCTCTGTGGCATCCTGATATACAGGATAGGTTGCCCCATTCGGAAATTCTCGACTCCAAGCGGTTATTGGCACCTCATCGAGACTTATCGCAGCCTGTTACGTCCTTCTTCCTCTTTTTTACCCAAGGCATCCGTTCATTGCTCTTAAAAAAATTTTTCTTTCGAAAATAATGTAATATATTATACTACTGTTAAGTACCCACATCTGCATACGTGTCTGACACGTTGTCTTCAACGTTGCGATGATTAATATACATAATCGCCAATAAAATGCAAGAGTTTTTTACGATTTTTTTTTGATAGGTTGTTTGGGGCGTTAGTGAAAATTTTGGGAACATTTTTTGTTGACATGAAAAATTTTCGATTCAGATTTTTTGTGTGTCTTATTTTTATATTATATATGTTTCTTGGAAAATTGAATTTGTCTTGAAAACATCGTAGGACTCTATATATTTCTGTATGCTAAATTGTCTTTTAGAATACAAGACTAAATAATACACTTTCTAATTCTGTCCACTTTAAAATAAAATTTATATTCTTCCATATCTTGTATGAAGCAGCCTATCGTTTCGGTAATAATGCCTGTATATAATACTAAGCAATGGGTTTGAGAAGCTATCGAAAGTATTTTAAATCAGACTTTTGAAGATTTTGAATTTATTATTGTCGATGATTATTCTACTGATGGAAGTTATGAAATTTGTAAAGAATATACAAAGAAAGATAAGAGAATTAAATTATATAGAAATGATAAGAATGAATGACTATGCTATACTAGAAATAGATTAATAAGCCTAACAAACACTGATTATATTGTATCTCAAGATAGCGATGATGTAAGCAAGAAAAATAGAATTGGATTGGAATATAAGTTTTTATCCAGCAATCCTAAATATTCTATTATTGGGTGAGACTGTGAAATTATAGATGAGAATGGAAAAAAAATCTGACTAAGAAGATATTCTGATGATATTTCTAATACTATTTTAAAAAAAAGTCCGATAGCCAACCCAACTTCTATGTACAGGAAATCTCATTTCTATGAAGTATGATGATACACAAATAATAGGAAACTGGACGGAACAGAGGACTATGATTTATGGTTAAATTTTTATTTACACTGATATTGAATCAAAAATATTCAAAAAGTTTTGCTAGAATATAGAATCAGAGAATGACAAACTAAGTCTAATATCAAGAAAATTTTAAAAAGCACTATATTTATACAAAAAAAATACATAAAATTAGGAGTAAATCCTAGTATATCAGATAAAGTATATATATTATGTGAATATATTTTGTCATTATTGCCAAACAGGTTTATCAATTATCTTTTCAAAAAGATTACATATAGAAAAATTTAGCTTAGATTATAGTATTTTATTACAAAATTGTATATAATATCATTTATATAATAAAATAATAAAAGATTATAATTAATGTTTTTTGTACTTTTGCGTTTTTATTTTTTCATACATTTTTGCATATATCCAAAATTGATACTGAGCCTGCAAAGTACAATGTATAATTCAAGCCCATCACCTTATGAAATTTTTATGAACTATTCACCATCAAAAAAACCATAAAATTGGCATCCAAATCATTAAAATGATCACTTTTAACGTGGATATATTTCATATCTTATCTAACTCTTTATCTGAATAGTTATTATTTTTATTAATAAGGAATCTAACTCATTGTCATTTTAGTTTTAAATCTATTTCATCTATATATTCTTTTAAATATACATGTATTACATCATCTGCAGGATTTATATAATTATGCACATCTAGAGTTAGAATAACCGCCCCCTTTTTAAAAAATCTTAACTGTCGAGCTTCTGCGACATTTTTTCATAAAAATTCTGTCTTTCTTAAAACTGAATAACATTTTCCATCTTCATTATCTTCCATAATTCAACATATAGTATCTGCTAGGTGATTATTAAATTCCTCATCACAATCAAGTATAAAACACCATTCTCCATCCTTACATAATTCTTCTACTGCCCATTTTTTATCAGGATCTGCATATCATTTATTCTGACGTATATAAACCTCAGCTCATCATTTTTTCATCAAATCAACCGAGTTATCTATTGATTCTTGGTCGACATAAATAATCCTACAATCAATTTTAGATTTTAAATACTCTAAGTGTTTAAGCAATTTTGGGATATTAGGTTCTTCATTATATCATACGATTATAATATTTAATCTCATAATTCAGATATTATTTACATAAAATCAATTAAACATTACTATATAAGCATGATATTTTTTTCAAATTTATAATCAACAACTAAATCGTTCAGTAATATATAAAATTAAACATTTTATGTATGCTTATTTTTTGTTAACTGTTCAATTATTTTAGTATAATATGAAGCAATTGTAAAATTATTTTCATAAACCAATCTTATATTTTTCTGACGTTCTTCCAAATTATTTTTATTTTTTGAAAGATATTTATCCACATATTTATTTATATTCTTTATGTCATCAAAAGGAACCCATATAAATAAATTTTTATAATCTATCTCATTATCAAATGGTAATCTACATTTGGTATCTATAAAAAGCGGTATCTTTCATAAACTCATAATTTCATATAGGCGATAAGAATAATTCCCATTTCATCTGATTGCTAAGGGGAAAGTACACTTCTTTATTGCTTTTACATAATCTTTTTTATTATCTTCTCATGGAGAAAAATATTTGTTTTTCTCTATAAAATCAAATTTTATTCAGCTCTTTTCTATCTGTTTTATAATTTTAGATCTGTAAATTTTTCATTTATCAAAGCAACAAATTAAATATAAAAAAGTATTGTTAAAAATTTCTGGATTTTTTATAATTCATTTTTTTCAAAAAGCATCCAATATTTTTTTCCTTAAAAATCATATACTTCTCGATTTGTTTATAAGAAATTTATAAAACAATTTTCATAGAAAAATCTTTTCAATGAAAAAAAATTTAATTACAGCTAAAATATACATTAAATAAGTTCAAAAATTATAATATCATCCGTATCATACATATCATGTACTAATTTCATTTAAATCTGATTTATAATCTATTCCATACTCTTTTCATAAATCATTTGGAAATCATGGCATAAAAAACTCATTATCGGGATTCTTGTCATTCATAGATGTCCTAAATACAATAATATTATCGTACAAATTTGGAATAGGTAACTCACAATCGTTGTAGTAAAAAACTATAACTTTTTTCCCGTATTTTTTTCAGAATTTAGCCCGTTTCTCCAATAGTGAAATATAATCAATTTTAAAATCAATTGGGAAAACTATGTAATCACATTCTTCAACACAAGAAAATGTTAAAAGTTTTTTTCATTTTTCTGTCCACTCTAATTTTTGCTCTTCTGAATAGAATCAAGTATTATCTGGTTTTTTTCATTTATAATTTCACAGAATTGGATTTAGAAATGGAATTCGTTCTATCTGCTCAACAATAGTTCTATCAAAATAAACTTTCATTAATAATATTTTGTATAATCATAAAACCTCTATCTTATTTTTTATAAATTAATTATTTATAAAAACTTTTTAAAATATTCAATGGTTTTAACAAGCCCCTCTTCCAATTTTACACTTGGTTCCCATCAAAGTTTTTCCTTAGCTAATGCATTATCAGCTCTTCTTTGTTTAGGATCATCTCTTGGTAAATCCTCATATATAATTTTACTAGTGCATCATAAAATCAGACTTATAATTTTTTCTGCTAATTCTTTAATAGTAAATTCATATTCAGTTCCAATGTTTACTGGTCAAATAAATCATTTTTCGTTATTCATCATTAGTGTCATTCATCTTATCAAGTCATCAACATACTGAAAAGATCTAGTCTGACTTCAATCACCGTAAATTGTAATATCTTGATTTTGAAGCGCCTGCATAATAAAATTACTTACTACGCGTCCATCATGAGGATGCATATTAGGTCAGTAAGTATTAAATATTCTTATAATTCTAATATCTACTCAATATTGCCTATGATAATCCATAAATAATGTTTCGGCTGCTCTTTTTCATTCATCATAACATGATCTTATTCAGTTAATATTCACATTTCATCGATATGTCTCTGGTTGTGGATGTACTGCAGGATCTCAATAGACTTCTGATGTAGAAGATTGCAAAATTCTAGCCTTTACTTTTAGAGCTAGTTCCAGCATATTTATTGCTCAAAGTAACGATGTTTTAATTGTTTCTACTGGATTCTTTTGATAATGAATAGGTGATGCTGGACAGGCTAAATTATATATTTCATCTACCTGTGCCCAAAATGGTTGAGTTACATCGTGAAGCACAAAGGTAAAAGCTGGATTAGAAACCAGATTTTCTATATTCTTCTTATTTCACGTGAAAAGATTGTCTAAACAGATAACTTCGTTTCATTCATCTAATAGTTTTTTACACAAATGTGATCATATAAATCATGCTCATCACGTTACTAATATTTTTTTCATATGTGCGAAATATTAAATAAACTAATTATTTTGATAATTAAACTTCAAAAATTTTCAATAGAATTACATATTAATCTTGTTTTCGATAACCAATTCCTCATCATTTCAATACATTTACGATTCTATTTTTTGAATATCTAACAAGCACCTGTCCACATCCAATCATTTTTCACTCCTTATAATATATATGTGGACAGAAATCGTAGTAAACTTCAGATTCTACAATATCTCAATCCAAATAAATCTGAGTCTTTTTTGGAGAAACTTGGATGTACTCCTGAGCTAAATATTGATTTCATATATTTGAATTAACTAAATTCTCTCGCTCTGATTGCTGTAAATCTAGTCAAATATAAACTCAATTTCATTCGTCTTTGTTGGTTGGTTTGATTACATAGTCATTTTTATTCTGAATTATTTTATCTTTTATTTTTCCATCCAGAATTGATGTTTTCATAATCATTTCATTTTCTACTCATTGCAATAATGATTTATCTCACATTGAAGCTAAATCTGGAGTATTGATATATTTTAATTTAACAGACTTTAGGAGAGAAATCTGATTTTCATTTAATCTTCATGGACTAACCGAAAAACGTAGAACATCAATTTTATTATCCTGATAATATGCAAATCAATCCTTGAAAACTATATCTTCAAATGTTCAAATTCAGACTTTATATCATCTAGATTTTACTTTTTCATATTCCAGAAAGTGAGAATCTACAAATCCAGCATTTTCATACATAATGAGTATATAGTTATTTTGGTCGAATAATTGGAGAAATAGATCCAAATTTCTATTGTTTGGCTGGTCTAGAAGAGCTGAATATGTATTATCATGCATAAGTAATCCATCTGGCCATTTAGTATTTACTTCAACCAGCTTCAATTCTCAATTTTGATTGAACATCGTATCGAAGCGAACTATTCCAGTAAACTCTCATGTAAAGAAATCTGTAAATCATGAAGCAAAAGCCGTCTTTGAAATTTCTTTAGCTTGATCTTTTTTGGAGAATAGTTGTTGCATTATATTATCCAGGTTTTTGACTACCTTGTCAAAATCTACATCAAAGTTTTCCAAATTTGCAGCAATTGGCAGTCTGAGTTCTCAATGAGTAATCGGATATGCTGATTTTAATTCTTCTCGAAATTGGTCATAAGTTTTCATATTATGATTACAGGATAATAAACTATATTTTTTAATAGCAAATTTCTGATTTAATTCAATTAAAAAAATCTCAGCTAAATGCCGAGATTCTTTTGTGTACGAACTACATTAACCTTAGATTTACTGGTAGATTAGATTTCAAACTTTCCCAATCTGATTTTGATGGATTCTTGAGTTCATCACACCAATTAGCAACCTTTTGCATCTGTAATACATATGATGGTGAGATATATCGATCCTTTTCAAGCTGAGACTTCAATGTTTGAATTGTAGATTTTATACTAGACAAATCTGAACCTGCTCTATATGAATATCCAAACTCTGAAGAAATTGCATTTATACGTTCTGCAAACTTTGAAATATTTTGATCTGCTTTATCTTGGTTATAAATACTTTCAAATATATTCATAAGGAAGAAGCTATTCAAATTTGTAGTCAATACTTGCATCTGTGATGTACTTGGCACTTGTTGAGATTCTTCTGATGATAATCATAACTGCGAAGTAAGATCTTCATCAATCTCTCAAACCTCTGCAGTATTGAGTATTACTTCTTTTAATCATTCAAATAAAGGATCTACTTCTTCTGGCGCTTGAGCTATATTTTCATCAACTGTATTTTCGATTTTATCTAATTTTTCAGTAGTCTGTGGTAACTGTTTAGGTTCTCATCATGTCTGCATGGCTATCAAATCATTTTTCTTTTCATATTTAATTTCTGGCCACTGAACATTATCTGTAGACAATGTAAATGTAGCTGAGATATTATTTTTTGCCATAAAATTCAACATAACATCTTCATCCTTGACTACATTTATCTTCTCTGAATCTGAATTTATAGCAACCAATTCTGAGCTAATCTGCTTAATCTCAGTTTTATTCTCAGAATTTTTGGTTTTTACCGTAACTTTGTCTCCATCATTTTTTACAAGCATTTCTCCATTCTCTTCTTTGGCAATATGAATATCCAAAGTCTGATCCTTCCCCTGAGAAATAGAAAAATCTGGAGTAATTATTTCCACGTCTGATGAACATTCTGGACAATAGATTCTAAAAAATTTACCGTCAAATAAAGAAATCTGATATCATTTTTCAGTTTTAGTTATAGAAAATTCAGCAGGTCAAACAATCTTGGCTTGAGTTCAATCCTGTAAGTTGAATATTAAATCAGTTCACTCAGGAAAAGATACAATATCTCCATCCTGAATCTTCTTTAATTTGTCAGAATTTAATATAGCTTTTCAGTCTCTGGCTAAAGAATATTCTCCGTTAAATTCAACAATTTCTGCTACATAATCGGCTAATACTGTATTTGGGGTATTATTTTGTTTCACTGAAAAAATTCCAAAATCAACAACCTGTGTTCTATCCAACAAAACTCATCCAAATACTACAAACACGAGAACTGCAGCCAATGATGTATACATAATCCTCTTGGATGCAAAGAAAAATATTTTGGATGGAATTTTAGTAAAAATTTCGATTCAGTTTTTTTCTTTTTGGATACGAGAAAAAAGCTCGCTCTTGATGTGAGCTGGCATTTCTTGTGAGTGTTGCTGTCTGAAATACTCTGAAAGCCTCATTTTCCCATATAAAAAATATTAAACCCTTTCACTATGGAATACGATGGAAATTAAAATTTGTGACAAAAAAATGTATATTTTTTTATTTTTAATTTTTAGAGTAAAAATTCTTGGCATTTTTTTGCATTTTTTCGTTTTTGGAATATAATGTAGATATAGCATATTTATATATAAAATTAAAGGGATGAAAAAATTCAAAATTTCTCTAAAAAGATTGAAAGCTATCATGAAAAACCATGATAAGAATATGTATATTCTTTTTGAGTGTATAGGAATAATTATGATATGGAGAGGGGTTTGGGATTTACTAGAAATTTATGTTTTCCCAGATAATCCATTAGCAAGTAATTTAATATGTGTGATAATATGAATTATTATACTTTTGATAGATGACTGAAAGCTCTGAGAATTGGAAGAGGAGCCTCACAGGAACAAAAATAGATAAATTTATTTGAATATTAAAAAAAATCATGCTTAGATTTCATAAAAAAATACTAAAAAGATTAAAAAATTTTAGAAAAGATCACTGATCCAACCGAAATATTTTTCTCATATTTCTAGCAATAGTTATGGTTTGGAGATGAATCCAAGATTTATTAACTATTTGTTTATTTCCAGATCATCCTATTATCAGCTGTATAATTTGTATTACTATTGGATTAGCTATATTACTCATCGATGATTGAAAATTAGATGAATTATCTGATCATCCAGAAAATAATAAATAACAATCAAATTTTATATAAAATATATAACAAAAAATGAAAGAAAATGCTTATAAACTAGAATTTACTGAATTATTAGAAGAATTACAAACTTCAGAGAATTGAATTTCTACAAAAGAGGCAAAAGCTAGAAATGAATTATACTGACCTAATGCAATTCAATCAAAAGATAAAAACTCTGCTTTAAAAATTCTTTTGGAACAGTTTACATCACCGCTCGTGATAATTTTGATTATTGCTGCCATTATCTCATGATTAATTGGAGAAGGCGTAGATGCTATAATCATCTGTGGTGTAGTAATTTTGAATGCATTGCTAGGATTTTTCCAAGAATTTAAAGCCGATAAGGCCATTCAATCTTTGAAGAAAATGGCTGGACTAAAATCAAAAGTTTTGAGAAATGGACAGGAATTATTGATTGAAGCAAGTGAATTGACTATCTGAGATGTAATTTTATTAGAAGCAGGAGATAAAATTCCGGCAGATGCCAGACTATTTGAAACTGTGAATTTAGAAGTGGAAGAAGCCATCCTAACTGGAGAAAGCTTACCTGTGGAAAAAAATATCGCTGTGATTGAAGAAACTTCAGTTTTGGCCGACATGAAAAATATGGTATTAAGTGGGACTATGGTTACTAAATGACGCTGAAAAGCAGTAATTACAGCTATTGGGATGGATACAGAGATGGGTAAAATCGCCTGAATGCTTCAGGATGCCCCAGAAAAAACTACGACATTAGAGAAAAAACTAAATAATCTTTCAAAGGTTCTTGGAATCGCTGCTGTAGTGATTTGTATAATTATTTTCATTGTTTATCGATTGGTATCGCATTTGGAATTTCAACAAGCATTTTTAGCTGCTGTAGCTTTGGCTGTAGCGGCAATTCCTGAATGATTACCAGCTGTGGTAACTATTTCATTATGACTGGGAGTAAAAAGATTTGTAAAGAAAAATGTCTTAGTCAGACGTTTGTCATCTGTGGAGACACTTGGAAGTGTGAATATAATTTGTACAGATAAAACTGGAACGTTGACTAAGAACGAAATGACTGTGACGAAATTATTTGTGAATGGAGAAATCGTAGATGTAACTGGAAGATGATATTCTACCAAGTGAGAATTTTCTGCTCCTATTGAATGACTTCGTCCACTATTAAGTATTGGAATGCTATGTAATACTGCAAAATTGCATAATAAAGAAATAATTTGAGATCCTACCGAATGAGCATTGCTCGTAAGTGCATATAAAGCATGAATGAAAGAAGAGGATTTTCTCAACGATTGGGAATGGATTGATGAGATTCCATTTGATAGCGAAAGAAAAAGAATGAGTGAAATCTTTGCTAGAAAAGTATCGAGTAAAAATGCTGATGAATCTAAATATAAGAAATCTTATATCTCTAAACTACCAAAAATTCTGATTTACACAAAATGAGCAATTGAATGATTATTACCTTTATGTGACACAATTTTGATTAATGGAGAAATTAAAGAATTGGATAAAGATATGAAAAAGCAGATTCTCGATCAAGCTGCTACATTCTCTGAGCAGGCACTCAGAGTTTTAGGATTCGCTTTTGGTGAATGAAAAGAAGAAAAGAATCTGACTTTTGTTGGATTACAAGCAATGATAGATCCTCCTCGTGAAGAAGTAAAAGATTCTATCGCTACATGTAAAAATGCATGAATTCGTGTAATTATGATTACATGAGACAATAAAGTGACAGCATGAGCTATTGCGAGAGAACTAGGAATTGAGGGAGATGTGATTACTGGGACAGATTTTGAAAAGTCTAAAAATAAAGTTAAATTACTCGAAACTGTAGGAGTAATTGCCAGAGTAAATCCATCTGATAAACAGGAAATTGTGAATATTCTCAGATGAAGATGAAATGTGGTTGCAATGACATGAGATGGAGTAAATGATGCACCATCAATTAAAGCTGCAGACATTTGAGTATGAATGTGAATCACTGGAACTGATGTAACCAAAGAAGCTGCAGATATGATTCTGACTGACGACAATTTCAAATCGATTGTAAATGCAGTAGAAGAGGGAAGATGAATTTATGATAATATCCAAAAATTTGTAAACTACATGATAGTTTCGAATATCTGTGAAATCGCAATTCTATTCGTTGCTAGTTTGATTTGAGTTCCGATTCCATTATTGGCAATTCATCTACTATGGCTGAATGTAATTACTGATGGATTACCAGCTATTGCATTATGAATAGATCCAATCAATCCAAACGTAATGAATCGCAAACCTCGTAAGGCTAGTCAATGACTAATTGATGGAAGAATGATATTGAATATAATTCTGCTTTCTAGTAGTGTAACAATCGGTTCTTTATTCCTATTCCTTAGACACTATAATGTAGATTTAGAGATGGCGAGAAGTGCAGTATTCCTATTTATGGCTGCTAGTGAATTAGTAAAAATTCAGATTATTCGTTCACAGTATGGACTCAGTTTCTTTAGTAATAAATGGTTAATCTGGGCTCTATTATGAGCGTTTGGATTAGCTTTGAGTATAGTTTATATTCCTGTATTAAGTAATCTATTTGATTTACAACCTCTAAGTACAGAAATTTGGAAAGAAATGTGAATTATATTGGCTGTATTTATTGGAATTGGAACTATTTTGTCTGAATACATGAAAAGATCTAAGACTTTCCAAAAATGGGAAGATGGAGAATAATTATTCTTTCAATTTCTTTAAAATATAATCTATATCAAAATCTTCTTTTATAGTTTCAGGATATATTTCTCGAAATTTCTCGATTGGAATATTTGAGTAATTAATCTGTAATAATTTTTTAATTTTATCTTCTGAAAATCTATATTTTATTACTTTTGCTGGCACTCATCAAACTATTGCATATGGTGGAATATCTTTTGTGACAACTGCTCACGCCGCAATAACTGCTCATTGTCAGATATGTACTCATGACATTACCTTTGCTCATGTTCAAATTCGTACATCATCATCTACTACTATTGGTCATTTATCTCATTTATGGTTATAAGATTTCTCTTTGATTATATATGGTCCACTATATAATGGATTAAATAATTTATCATAAATAGCATCTTTAAAAGGGAAGCCATGTTGATTCATTTGTTTCATTGGATGATCTCGTGCAATAAACACCACATCTCTAGCAATTGAACAGTAATTTCAAATCTTAATTTTTACTCATCAATTACTTCTAACATCAATTGGTCAATATGAAAATGCTCATATAGATATCATATCTAAATTAATTCAACATGAATTATACATCAATCTTGTATTATTATGAGTATTTCTAAATGTAAACTTTGGAACTTCTATAAAATAAAATCTCATATGATTCCAAAATACTCCAAATGTCCTAATTAACAAAAGTCATATACATCTTATATAATTCATTATCTCAATAATTTTCTAATTATAAATAAATTCTGTCATTACTTGTGTAACTAACAGCCAAGAACAAAGTACATTATGCACTTTCTAAATAATTAGACATATCAAGACTGTAATGTTACATTTCACTCAAAGCTAAAATATACTTAATTTTTTGAATATTTCTATCATGCTTATACCTAAAAAATATTAATTATAGTGAGAATATCAAGTAAAGTTTTATGTCTTAAATTCTTTACCTTGAATTCATTGTTCTAATCCTTAGATTAGGTATCGCTTAACAAAAAAATCAAAATTATATGCAAAAATTTATTCGTTTTGAAAAGGAAAGACCATTTTCTGAAGTTCAGAAATCCTTCATGGACAGGTTTAGGAAAAACTTTTCTAACCACTTCGTAGGTAATCCAGAAGAGATTAAGAAAGGACAACAAAGGTCCTTCTATCCTTACCTGAATGTGAGCGAGAATTTGAAGGT
>DETJ01000041.1:0-16249 GCA_002361595.1 Patescibacteria group bacterium UBA3291
TGTAAATAAAATTTACAAACAAAAAGATTAACTATGTGTGGGGTGCATAAAGTTCAGCGTATTTGCTTGAACTTAGAATGGATGGTTATCTGTATTCTGAGATCATTTATTCAGCATTAGGGAATCTTACCAAAGATGAAATGATGCAAAACAAACTAGATCGCCTTTTGTTTAGATGTATGAAGGAAGGATTGAGTTATATAAAGTAGTTTGTTGAAGATAAACTATTCTATACAACTCAATTTGAATAAGAGTTGGCAGGCGGTCTAGAAATATCTAGATCCAGCCTGTATTTCTTGCTGGATTTTTTTATTTTGAAAAATTTTATTACTTGACTTAATTAATAAAATATATATGATATATTATATATATAAAAACTAAAAATAATAAGTGTATGAAAAAACTATCAGAAGACCAAATTCAGCATATGGTTGGTCGAAGGGAAAAAATTAGATTTGTTTTTATGATAGCAGCTTTTGTTGCTGTGGTGATTAATGTGTTCTATCTCTATTGGTTCTATAAATTTGATGGAGAAAAAACAGTACTTCTTAATTGTATTGAGGTCTTTAATATTCTGCTGTCACTTGGAGTTTATGTTTTAATAATTGAATATTTGCGGAATAATGTAACTGATGTTTCTCGATTTTTGTGGCTTGTAGATGACTTTTTAATACATAATAAGTCTTGGAAAATAGGGAAAAAATCAATTATGTTTATGATGCAATGGCGGATGTATTCAAATTTTCATGAATTGTCCGATGATGTAGAGAAATTAAAACAATGTAATTCTAAGTATTCACATTGGGCAATTGTTTCTGCTTTTGCACTTCTACCTGTTTTATTGTGTAATGGTTTGGAAGTGTTGTTCTGTGGTGAAACTGCTAGAATTACGATGATTTGGACGGATGATGTGGCGTTCTATTTATTCTTTATTCCAAAGTGTATATTTGCTTTATTGTTAGCGTTCTCTTTGTTTATGTTTGTTTATTATAAAGATAAACTTAGAACGTTGGCAAATGATCCTAGTAAATGTAAAGTGACGGCAACTGATATTTCAGAACTTATTTAATTTTACTAGCAATCTTTATATGGTTGCTAGTTTTTTTATAAAAATGAAAAAGCTGAACACCGTTTGGAATTCAGCTTTATATTTAGTGTGATTTTTACTAATTAATTATTTTCTTCTCAGCTATTTAATTTTTTTGCCATAAATGCAGGGGTTTCCCAATCTTCATCTGAGTTATCAGGAGCACGGAATGCGTTATTAGTTAAGTCAGGTACGTTATTCTCTACATTTGTAGATGAAAATCATCAAGTTTGACTTGTAGTAAATCCTCAATTACTAACAGCTCTTGTAACAAAATCTTCTGGTTGTCTGTTGTTTCTGATTGGATCTCCTCGAGTATTAGTTTTAACTACAGTTCTTTTAGTGTTGGCTTGTTCGTTAAATCATGTAGCGATAATTGTAACTTTTACTTCATCTTCGAAAGAATCATCAAATGACATTCACCAAATCATATTTGCTTCAGGATCAAGAATCTTTTGAACAACGTCAGCAGCTTCTTGAACTTCATATGGAGATAAATCTGAACCTCCACTCACAGCGAAAATAACTTTCTTTGCTCCGTCAAGATTTGTTTCAAGTAATGGATTTTCGATAGCTTTTCTGGCTGCGTCCACTGCCCTCTTTTCTCCAGCTCCGTATCCAATTCCAAGTAATGCGTTTCCAGAATTTAACATGATTTCTTTAATATCAGCGAAGTCGATATTGATATCTCATGGTTTAGTAATTAAATCCGAAATTCATTGAATTCCTAGATATAATACTTTGTCTATCATCTCAAAAGCTTGTTTGAATGTAGTTTTTCTATCAGAAATATTGAAGATTTTATCGTTAGGAATCACGATTAAAGTGTCTACATTCTCTTTCATCTTTGCTAATCCATCAGCTGCATTTTCATCTCTCTTTTTTCATTCGAAAGAGAAAGGTTTTGTAACGATTCAGATTGTTAAGATACCCATGCTTTTTGCGATTCCTGCAATAACTGGAGCAGCTCATGTTCCAGTACCTCATCACATTCAAGCTGTAATGAATGCCATATCGGCATCTCCTAAAGCCTGTTTAATCTCATTTTCTGATTCTTCTGCTGATTTTCTTCCGATTTCTGGATTTGCTCAAGCTCAAAGTCATTTAGTAATATTCATTCAAATATTCACTTTTGAAGTAGCTAAGTTTGCTGCTAAATCTTGGGCATCAGTATTAACTGCGATAAATTCAACACCTTCTAATCACTGCTGAATGATTCTATTTAATGCTTTGTTTCCACCTCAACCGATTCCTACAACTTTAATTTTAGCACCTGGTGTGATTGGAGGAAGTGTAATTTCTTGTATTGTCATGATTAATTTTCAAATAGAGAATAAAAGTTTGAAATTATGTGTTTAAGATTTTTGTTTTAATGTATGTGGATTAAAACAAATCTTTGAAGAATTTTCAGATTTTTCACATAGTTTTTCAGAAGTTAATTCCTCATCATCCGTGGCGTCCTTCTTCTACATACTTTAATGACCAATAGTAACATCCGATAATGTTTAGGAATTGGATATTATTTGATAGATCACCAATATTTATCACTTGATCCTTTGCATAGAATGTAGCTAATTTAAATACTTCCTTTGAGAGAATATCGATATATTTAGTTTTAGCTCCTCATCATAGTAATAATATTCCTCATGGTAATCTTCAGTCTTTTTCGAGCTTGAATAGATGATCATTGATTTTACCGAATATTTGTTCGTATCTTGCACTGATGATTTCAGTTAAGAAATGAGTATCAAGTGGTAAGTCTTGAGGAGTTTCGCTATCAATTATACAACTTCAATTACTTTTTTTGATATCTTCAGCCTCTTTAATATCAACTTGCATTCAGATTGAAATATCTTTTGTAACTTCTTCTCAACCGATAGGTAGGGTTCCATATCCTAATGGATATCAATCTTCATAAATTACGTAAGAAGTCTGATTCTTACCAATATCTACTAATACTGTTCCGAGGTCTTTATGATCATAGTCTACAGCAACTTCACTAGCAGCGAGAATATTTGGAATGATATCAGCTACTACTAGTCCGATTTTATCGAAGGCATCGATAAGTCAATTGTAGAAGTTTTTTGGTATCATAAATACGTCAGCCATCAGATCTAACTTTTTACATTTCAATCCGATTGGATCTTTTTCTCTTTTAGTTTCATCTAGAATCCAAGATACTGGAACGATTTTGATAGTTTCGTAATTATTTACGTTAGCTATTTCCCCTACTATTCTAGAGAGATGATTTAGATCTTCCATCTCAACAGCTTCGTTCATAATTCTTTTTCATTCGATTATTCTTTGAGTTATCATTTCAGGATGTGAGATTCCGACATATACTTTGTCGATAAAATCCCCTCATAACTTTTTGATGAAATATTCAACAATTTTATTTAATACGTTAGTGAAATCTTCAGCTTGTAAAATTTTTCATTTTCTCATTCACATTACGGGTTCAGTTTGTTTAGCTAAGATAACATCTTTCTCGTTATCTTTTCAGAATACAACAGCTTTGATAGTGTCATTTCCAATATCAAAGATAGCTCTAATATCATTCATGTGGAGACGAAAGTAAGAAGTAAAACTACATAAATATTTTTATTTTATTTGTGTCTGAATATCTTGTATAAATATTTATAAAAAAAACAAACCAATATTTTTATTTCGTGATATATTTTGGTTATCAGATATAAGAGTTTAAATTTTTAGTAGTTTTTGATATGATAACTTTTAGTTCTCAGTAAGAGAATGTAGTTTAAGACGGTAAAATTTGAAAAATATAAAAATAATCTCATATAAAATTTATCTTGGATTAAAATTATTAAAAATGTCTGTATAATATTATTTAGCACATTTTTCTAATACTCTATTAATAATTTCTGTTGTAGAATATCATGGTTGTGCTTTATCAGGAAATTCTTTTAACTCCCGGAAAGGGCTTGAGTAATCTTTTGTTTTCTTTTCATCAACAGATGTAACTGCAAGTATTGTTGGTTTTAGATAATTTAAGAATTCTATATATTCTTCTCTTGAGTTAGACTTATCAGGATAGGTATAATCTACTCCTGCTATGCCATCTACTACTTCAGTTCTTTGTCGTTGTGGATTTATTGGGCGAGAACTTCCCTTTTTTTTAGCTGTGAATTCGTCTGATTGTGTTAGAATTATTACAATATCAGCTTCCTTTGCAAACATTTTGATTGCAAATACATGGCCTGGGTGGATGATGTCAAACACACCCTTTTTTATGAGCACAGATTTTCATGCTTTTTTAGCATCCTCAATTATGCTTTTTAGTTCTTCTTTATCTGATATTATCATTTTTTTATAATTAAGAATTAAAATGTTATGAATTAATTTTATTGATTACAATATTCCATAATTCATCAGAAATCTCTTCAATGGATTTTAATTTTCAATTTGGAGCACTATCGATAATTGTTCGATTATATTTATTTGCAACGTATTTATATGCTTCTGCTGCATTTTTTAGATGAGTTAAATCAGCTTCGTGAATGTCTCTTTTTTTGTCTGTGTATTCTCTTTTTCATTTCTGATCTACTAATTGTTGTCAGATTTCTGTAGGCATATAGAGTAAAATATTCATATCAGGTCTAGGAATCTCGAATAATCAATATTCGAATTCATCTAGCCATTCTAGGAATTTATCTCTTTCTTTTAAGTCATGAATTTTTCCTGCCTGGTGTCACATATTCGATGAAACGTATCTATTTGAAATCACTATTTTTCATTCTTCTAATCGTTTTTTAATTCTTGGAGAAGCCTCATATCTGTCTATAGCATAAAAAACTGAAGCTCTATATGGTCAGACTTCATCTGCTGTTCATAAGTTTCAATTAAGATATTCTTCTACCATTCAGGCGGATTTTTTTCAGTATTGTGGGAAATCGGCAATTTCTACATCGTATCATGCTGCTCTTAATCTATCTACCAAAATCTTTGTTTGTGTTCACTTTCCGCTTCAATCTGTTCAGTCGATTACTATGAATAATCATTTTTTTACATTTGAAACCAAATCATGCATTTTAGAGTTTTCTCAAATAGGATTTTTATCTTTGTCTACGGTATTTGATACGTTGTTCATTGATGCTTATTATATAATATAAAGTTTTTGTTAGACTTTATTTTACTTTTACATTATATTTTAGTGAAACTTTTTCTCTAATGTCTTGGTGAAATTTTAGCATTGTATCTGAAACTATAACGTCTTTATTTCAAACTGGATTTCGAATTCTTTTTAGGCGAATGATTGCTTTTTGCGTGTGTTTTACTATCCATTCGAAGATATTTCATAGGAATCAATCTCATAGAGTTTCCATTATGTTTTTGAATTTAGTATTTCATGTGAATGGAGCGATTCATAGTGAAATTGTTTGTTTCTCTTGGTAGTTTGGAAGAATTCCTTTTACCCATTTATTACTTTCAAAGAATGAATTATTAACTTCTTCGTCTGGCTGGTAAATTAAAACTAAGTGGGCTATTCGGTATGCTAGATAAATATCTAAACTTGGTAGAGAAATTGGATATAAATTTTGGGCATCAGATGTAATGAAGAATGAAAGGCAGATTTTTTTTCTGGTTTTTTTTCAGAAACGTTTTGCTCATTTTAGAGTGAATAATACCATGCTTCGAAATTTTACAGTTCGAATTCTTCATGGTTCTGTAATGATGAATAAATCTATATCTGAATTTTCATCTAAAGCATTAAAGCTGATTGAATTACATAAAAAAATCTGTTCAATGAATGGAATGGATTGAAAAATAGATTCTAGTCTTTTAATTTCTTGGATATATTCATCCATATATTCAGATTTTTGGTCTCGCGAAAATCAGTTTTCTGTTTTATCTTCGTTGATATCTTTTAGTAATTTATTTGCATTTGTGTGTTCAGTATCAGAATATTGAAAAAATAGTTCATTATTCTTTGGAACTGGATAATTCATTATTTCGTAGAATCTTAAGTATGGTTGGATATATAAAGTTTTAGCTATGTTTAGTACTCTTCACATATTGTTGGATCATCAATGCTAAATTTTTTACAACCTTCTCGAGTTTTGCATGTTCTGTCTTCATTATAGAATTCACAGTTTGATATATATATAGTTTGTGTACGTCCATCAACAGTTCGTTTTAAAACTTGTTTAGACTTTGTGCAGTTATTATCAAGGCATAAATTCATTATAATTTCTCATATAAGTATCGTTGATTCTCAATCTTGAATATAAAATATATTTTTATTATTTTTTTCTGATGGAGAAAATCACTTATTCATCTTTATGATTGAATTGTTGCTGAGTCATCATGCTCGATTAACTTTTAAATTTCAATTTTCGATATGACAAGTATCAGTAATATTATATATTCTATCATATTCTCAGGCTTCATAAATTGAACTTGTTTTATTAAATATATAGTCAAAAAATTTGAAAGAATCACAAAATCAATTACTACAATTTGATAATGATATTGAATATATGTCAGGTGAATCATTCCCTGAATCAGTTTTTAAATTTTTACTGGTAAGAGTATAAAATATATAGTTATTAATGATTCATCATATGGTAGTTGCACATCATTGAGCTTCGATGACTTTTCTGGTTTCATCTGATCATTGTAAATATATAGTTGTTCATGCCATTAAAATTCAGATTATAACGATTACTATAATCATCTCTGTCAATGTGAATGCTTTTTTATTTTTGAACATATATTATTTGTAATATAAATCTATATAGTAAAATTAATAATTTTAGGTTTAGTTGCAAGTATTAAATGGTATTTTAGAATAGAGAGTTATTTTTTATATTCGTTGTATTTGAAGATTTTTTTTCGGTAGGTTTTGATAGTTCGATGAATTTTTGAGTATCGAATATATAATCTTCATTATCCATATCAACTTTTTGGAAGTGTAATAAATAAAGTAAAACTAAAGCTGTCATCCTAACGTCGTTTTTACAGTATTCTTGAATCTTTTTTAAAATTTTATTATCTCATGATGATTTTCGCTGTTTCCAAAGACTTTCTACATCTGCTCATGAATCCAAAGTTTTTTTAACTCAAACGAGAGAATCTGAAACTTTATTTAGTCACATTCTTTTTCAAGTGAGTTGTGTGAAGAAAACATATAAATCCAGACTTTTTTCATTCAGAATTTCTACTTCTTTTTTTCATAGTCATGCGTTATATGCACTTACAGGATTATCGAAATAAATCTGATTATATCATATAATATATCCATCAAAATCTATCATTTTTTGTACAAATTCTTTCAAATCTTCCATCATTATGCAAGAATATGTCATTTTACCTGGTTCGGATTCTTCGAGACTGAATCATAAGTAGTATTCAGGGAAGTTTTTCTCAGAGACTTCTCACGAAATAAGAGCTGTTTCGATATCGTAAACTAGATATGGTTTTCAGAGTATATCATAAAATTTTCATTCAACAAATGCATCCATGAGAATTTGTTCGATAGTTTTTTGTCAGACTTGTCTTTGCTTTTTAGAGATATAACGAATCATTAGGCGATTTAACTCCCCTTTCTCGTTTGCAGGTACTTGAATTTGGATATTATCTACTTCATCAGATATGTGGATTCGGTTATCGATTAATTGTATAGTTATTAGTGGATTTCATCTGTCGAAGTACATAACTTCATTTCACTCACGAAATGCAACTTTGAAAAAATCATTTACTCATTGGCATTTCTCCCTTTGAATAATAGTATGTAAGTGTGGAATTAAGTTATTTTGAATTGTAGATAGTTCTTCTAGAGTAAATTTCTTGTACATTCAGATTTTTATAATTATATGAAATACAATATAACTTGTAGAGAAAAAAATCTGAATTTCAAGATATTGTAAAAATAGCGTGGGAAACCGCGCTATTTTTCTTTAGTGTAGCTGGCAAGATAGAATACTGCAATTAAACCTGACAGGAATACTGATGCGAACATGATTTTCCACAGTATGCCATTCTTCGTTAGAAGATTGAATGTAGCAAGAGGTATAACGAGCATATCTCCAGCGACAAGTAATGCATAACTCTTTCTTGTCGCGTTCTGAAAGAGAGTTGGACCACTAAGGATTGCTCCTATACCGAACATAATCCACAATACTACTCGAATTGTTTCCATGTTTTATTTTTATTTAGTTTGACTTTTATTAATTTATATATTTTTTTATATAAATCAATATTATTTTTTAATGATTTTGAATAAGTATATTGTTTAATTATTTTGTAATCAGATTGAAAAAAAATCTGAAATTTTTACAATTAATTTGTTGAGATAATATTTATTTTTTGAATCGATTCTTTGATGTATGTACCGCTACATTGACATAGTACTTATAGTTTTTTGGAGGCATTGGGACAGCCAAAAGATATAGTTAAACGTGCGAAAGAATTATGATTTCCTGCAATTGCTATAACTGACTATAATGGTATGTTTTGAGTGCCATCATTTTTCTTAGCAGCGAAAGATTCAAAAAATCCTGATGATGAAAATGATGTGTGAGTAAAAGCAATATTTGGTTTAGAAATCTGATTTGTAATGGATTTGAAATCATCATCAGTTGGAAAGAGTATATGAAATCTATGTTTACTAGCTGAAACAGATGAATGATATCATAATATGATGGAACTCATTGCTTATGCAAATCAAACTGGATTTACAAACTGAACGCAGAAATTGGATTTGAATGCATTGAAAGAGAAACCACAATGAATTAGGATTTTTACTGGATGAGAATTGAGCTGGATTTCCAAAATGCTATCCGCATGAGAAAGTGAAGCTAAGATTAGAGAAATTTATGATATGTTGCATGAAATATTTGGAGAGAAATGTTATCTAGAGATAACAGCTCAGGATGAGACTCTCCTACCTATCACGAAGAAGGTAAATCAATTTATTTATAACTTGGCTAAACAGACAAATACAAAGCTGATTGTAGATAATGATTATCGTTACTTGAAAGAGAAAGATAAAGAAGCATGGGAAATTGCGTTATCAATTAAAGATTGAACAAAAATGTATGATGCAAATCGTAGAAAACCAGCTGGAAAATATCATATTATGGATGGTGAAGAAATTAGAGAAATTTGTATCAAAAATTGATATAAAGCTGAAGAAGTGGATGAATGGATGTCTAATAATGGAGCTATTGCTGAAGAGTTGAATGCGAGTATGCTGTTGAATCAGAAATTATTTCCAAAATACAAAACTCCTGATCATATTCAGGCATATTATGATAAATATTGAGCAACTTCAATTGAATGTTAGTCAGATTTTTCTTAATTAATTATACAAAATAAAGGAATGAATATAAAAGAATATATATCTTCACAGTTGAATGATGAACAGACTTTAGCAGCTTTACATACGGATACTCCATCATTAATTATTGCTGGAGCTGGTTCTGGTAAAACTAGAGTTTTGACATATAAAATTGCTTATTTGTGGTGGGGCTTAAAAACTCCAATTCAGAGAGTTTTGGCTGTAACTTTCACAAATAAAGCAGCTAATGAGATGAAAGAAAGATTGATTAAGATTTCGGAGGAGATTTGAGGTGAAGTGGATGAAGATGTTGGACAACCCCTCAGTCCTTCGGACAGCTCCCCTAACAGGGAGCAAAATAGTGGTGAAGTCGATGAGGTTCATGATGATATTATGGATTTTTTGGTGGCGATTGAAGCGGATAAACAAGAAAATGTAGGTAATCAATATCGCTTATTCCCATACCAGATGAAATGGATATGAACATTTCACTCGATTTTTCTGAAAATACTGAAAGAAGATATAGATAAACTTTGAATGAAATATACCAAAGATTTTACGATATTAGATACGAACGATACTGCAAGTGTAGTAAAAGAGATATTAAAAAGACTGAATTTACAGGATGTTTTTAAGCCAAACGAAGTAAAGTGAGTTATTTCAAAATTGAAGAATGATGGAATGATGCCTTCAGATTTTTTGAAATGAGTTAATTCAAATTATGATGAGACTATGTGAAAGGTTTATGAAGAATATCAAAAAACTTTGGAAACTTCAAACTCATTAGATTTTGATGATTTGCTATTACTCCCCTATTTATTGTTCAGAAAGGAACCAACGATTTTACAGAAATGGCAGAATGCGTTTGATTATATTTTAGTAGATGAGGCACAGGATACCAACTGGATACAGTTTGAACTAATGAAAATGATGAGCTGATGATGAGCTAAAATGACTTTGATTGGAGATGATTTCCAGAGTATTTATGGATGGAGATGAGCTTTGATGGAGAATTTTTTGAATGTGAAAATGTATTGGCCTGATATTCAGATGTTCAAACTTCAAATAAATTATCGTTCTAAACCTCATATTGTGGAGGCATGAAATGCTATCATCAAGAATAATGCTCGTCAGTACGAAAAAAATATTAAACCAAACAGGTTGTGAACTGAAAAGGATATGATTACGATTTTTTCACATAGTAGTGATGTAGATGAAGCAGCGAATACGATTGAATTGATTAAAAAGATGAAGAATACGTGAAAGTTTAAGGAACGATGACAAGTGGCGATTCTTTATAGAACGAATTCTCAATCAAGTGTATTTGAAAGTTTATTTATTCAGGAATGAATTCCTTACAAGATTCGATGAGCTTTTAAGTTTTTTGAAAGAAAAGAAATTAAGGATATTTTAGCTTATTTGAGATTTTTCTTGAATGATAGAGATAATCTAGCATTAAAGAGAATTATAAATATTCCAAATAGAAAAATCTGAGCTACGACTTGGGAGAAAATTGAAGACTATGCATTGGCTCATGATGAAGCGATTTATGATACGATAAAGAAATTGCGAAAAGCTGAAATTTTGCCTGATGAATTGAAACTTACTCCTCAGGCTATGACTGGAATCAAATCGTTTATTATTTCAATGGAAGAACTCAAAGAAGAATTAAATATTGATAGTCCTTCAGATTTTATTGAATCTTTGGTTAAGAAAATCAATTATAAAGATTATTTAATTAAGGAAGAATGATGAGAAGTTCAAGCAGAAGAAAAATATGAGAACATTGGACAATTGATAAATATGGCGAGTAAGTATATCGAAAAATGAGAACCAACTCTGAGACAGTTTATGGAGGAAGTTTCGCTTTTGAGTGATATTACGGAGAATGAAAAATGAGATATTGATGCTGTAAAATTAATGACGGTTCATTCAAGTAAATGATTGGAATTTCCTTGTGTATTTATAGTGTGATTGGAAGATGGAATTTTTCCACTTTCAAATGCGACTCTGGATCCAAAATTATTGGAAGAAGAAAGAAGGCTGATGTATGTGGCAGTTACGAGAGCAAAAGATGTTTTGTTTATGTCGTATGCTCATTCTAGAATGACTTGGTGACAAGTGAAAAATAATCCACCAAGCAGATTTTTGGCAGAATTGCCTCAGAATTTGGTAAAGAGTTATGATTTGTCGTGATGACTAGGAAATGAAGTGACTAGTAATATTTCTGAATGAGATACGGTTAGGCATAAGTTATTTGGAGTGGGTTATGTGATGGAGGTTTGGAACAATATGGCGATAGTAAAATTTCAGAATCCAAAATTCTGACTTAGAAAGGTGGAGTTAAGATTTTTGGAGCTGAGTTAGATATTGTTTATTAAAAAAGTGGATAATATATTTTTGATTATCCACTTTTTAATTTTGTGTTATTTTATTTCAGGTTCTAGTCAAAAGCCTCAATTTTTTAATTTTCATTTGTAAACTTGACCTTCTTGAACTAGTGTTTTTAGTGTGTTATCTGAAATATTTCAGGTGAAAATTTCTTCTCAAATATAGAATCATTCTATATTATTTCATTTTTTTACTCATATTTCAATTGCTTGAGGCATACTTGCACTATCATATTGTGTAAAATGAAAGAATGGTCAATTATATCATTTTAATTCACCTCTATGATATTCTTTGTGATATAATTTTTTGTTATCTATCCTTAAAAACCATCATTTTTTGTCGGTACCAACACTAAATCTAGAGCTACGTTTTTCCCATTTAAAATGCTTATATAATTCTTCAATATCTTTATTTGATAATTTCATAACTTCTTCACTGCTCATTTCTTTGAGATTATCATAATTTTCTTTATTTTTTGGAACTCTTAGGTAAATAATTTCTCATGCTTTAAAAGTTGTTTTATTAATGATGTTTCAAAATTCATCAGAAAATTGGGTTCATTCTTTCCATTTTCAGATTTGTTGTTCATATTTATTTTTTATTCATCCTTTATTTCATCATTGAATTAACTTATAAGAATAGACTTTGTATTTTCCATCGTTACTTTCTCTTAAGTAATTCATTTTTCATGGTTTATCAATTTGATTTTTTAATTCAATTAGACTTTCTTGAAATAAATCTTCATTTGAATTGTTTAGAGCTTCTACTGACATTATAAAAATTTTAATATATAAATATATTTATATTATATTCGAAATTTTGAAAAAATCAAAAAAATGTGGACTTTTTAATAATTTGTAGTTTGTAAATAATAGTCAATTCATTATAAGTAATTGTTTAATATTTTTTGAACTATGAAGAAAAGAGTTTTAGTATGATTATCTGGATGAGTAGATTCGGCAGTTAGTGCTGCCCTACTTTTGGAGCAATGATATGAAGTTGTAGGTTGATTTATGAAGAATTATGTTTCAGATAAGTGAAACTGTACTACTTTTAAAGATGCTGAAGAAGCCATTAAAGTAGCTAAATTTTTGTGAATTGAATTATTATCTTTTGATTTGCAAAAAGAGTATCAGGAAAGAATTATTGATTATATTTTTGAGTGATATTCAAAGTGAATTACTCCAAATCCTGATGTTTTGTGTAATAATTTGATAAAGTTTGATGTATTCTTGAATAAGGCTATGGAGCAATGATTTGATTATATTGCGACAGGTCATTATGCTAGGATTAGAGCTGAACAAATCTCCCCTAGCCCCTCTTTATCAAGAGGGGGACAAATTTCCTCCTTGACAAAGGAGGGGGACCGCGAAGTGGTGGAGGATTTGTCTTCTTGAAAAATAAGGTATCATCTTTTACAATGAGTGGATTCTTGGAAAGATCAGAGTTATTTTCTTTCTGGGTTGAATCAATATCAGTTGAGTAAGAGTATATTTCCACTTTGAGAAATGACTAAGCAACAAGTAAGAGAAAAAGCAAAAGAAATCTGATTACCAAATGCTGAAAGGAAAGATAGTCAGGGATTATGCTTTATATGAAATGTGCCTATTAGAACATTTTTGATGCAAAAATTTCCAAAGAAAGAGTGAGATATTTTGGATTTAAATTGAAAAAAAGTTTGAACTCATCAGTGAGCATATTTTTACACAATCGGACAGAAACAGTGATTATGACTAAATTTTAAGGCTTATGTGTATCGTATAGATATTGATAATAATATTCTTTATGTGACTGACAAGGATGCTGAAGAGTTGAAAACTAAAACTTTGATAGCGAAGAATTGGCATTGGATTTGCCCTGATATGGAAAATGAAATATTGAGTTGAAAGAAAAATCTGAGCGGAAAGATTAGATATAGGCAAATCCCTGCAGTTGAATGTAGTTTAGAAAAAATGGAGAACTGAGATATGGAAGTGACTTTTGAAAAAGAGCAACGAGCTGTTGCTCCTGGTCAGGTGTTTGTGGCTTATGATTGAGATGAGTGTCTCGGAAATGGAATGATAGCATAAAATAAAAAACTGACCGAATATGATGGTCAGTTTTTTTGAGATAAATTATATTATTTGAATAGACTAGCTAATCGGTTTCTTGGGTTTACTTCTGGTTTATTATCAATTCTATTAAATCTAAAATCAGTAACTGGTTGTGCTGTTCACATCCATTTAACGGACTGACCTATATTTAGAAATGGATTTGCAATAGTATCTCTAGCATTTCTAAATAAATTACATCATGTACCTCGAAGAGTTTCAGCTACTCATTCAACAGCCATAAATGGTGAGGCTAGTAATGATGCTGGGGCTTTCCAAAGTTTTTGATACCACTTTCATTCTGTGAAAGCTTTATGTACAGCTTCTTTTATGTCTGAAGCAGTTTTACCAACTCATTCAAAAGGATCTAAGACTCAATATAGAGCTGTTTTTGTAGCATCGGAAATGGTATATAGTCATGTTCCAACGGTGCTACGTGGAGCAACTCAGACTGTATTTCATAGTCTATTTCACAGATTTTTTCGAAAGGACATGATATTTTTATAAAATATGTAAATATTTCATCTATATTTTATTTATTTTTTTATAAATGTCAAATAATTGTTGACTTTTTGTTAAAAAGTAAAAAAACTGACTCACCTATCATGATGAATCAGTCTTTTTTAAATTTAGAGTCATTCTGAGCGATAGCGAAGAATCCACTCGGCATCACACCTATGGATTCTTCATTACGCTACGCTCCATTCAGAATGACGATTCTGAACTATTTTTCGTTCTTAATTGCAGCTTGAGCAGCAGCTAATCTAGCAACTGGAACTCTGTATGGACTACATGATACGTAGTCTAGTCCAACTTTATGACAGAATTCAATTGTCGTAGGATCTCCACCATGTTCTCCACAGATTCCTAAGTGGATATCAGGGCGAGTAGCTCTTCACATTTCAGCAGCCATCTTAATTAATTTTCCAACTCCAACTTGATCAAGTTTCTGGAATGGATCGTTCTCATAGATTTTTTTGTCATAGTATGCAGATAAGAATTTACCAGCATCATCTCTTGAGAATCCGAAAGTCATTTGAGTAAGATCGTTTGTACCAAATGAGAAGAATTCAGCTTCTTTAGCTATTTCATCAGCAGTTAAGGCAGCTCTTGGGATTTCAATCATTGTACCAACATGATATTTCATTTCAACTCCAGCCTCAGCGATAACTTCATCAGCTGTAGCACATACTACATCTTTAACATATTTTAATTCTTTAACCTCACCTACTAATGGAATCATAATTTCAGGTTCGATATTTTTACCGATTTTTTTAGATACAGCGATAGCAGCTTTAATTACAGCTCTAGTTTGCATTTTTGCAATTTCAGGGTATGTAACTGCAAGACGGCATCCTCTGTGTCCCATCATTGGGTTGAATTCGTGAAGTGAAGAAATGATTGCTTTGATTTCTTCTACAGATTTTCCTTTTGTCTTAGCTAATTCTTCAATATCTTTTTCTTCTGTAGGAACGAATTCATGTAGAGGAGGATCCAAGAAACGGATTGTAACATTGTATCCATCCATAGCTTCGTATAATTTCTCGAAGTCTCCTTGTTGCATTGGCTCTAATTTATTAAGAGCAGCCTCTCTTTCTTCTACAGTATCAGAACAAATCATTTCTCTGATAGCTCCGATTCTATCTGGTTCGAAGAACATGTGTTCAGTTCTACAAAGTCAGATTCCTTCAGCTCCTAATTCTTTAGCTTTAGCAGCATCTGTAGGAGTATCAGCATTAGTTCTAACTTTTAATTTTCTATATTTATCAGCCCAAGCCATGATTCTTCCGAAATCTCCAGAAACACTAGCTTCAACTGTAGGAATAGCTCCATCATAAATATTTCCAGTTGTACCATCGATTGAGATGATATCTCCTTCATGATATTCTTTACCTCCAAGTTTGAATGTCTTATTTTCTTCATCCATAACCATTTCTGTACATCCAGAAACACAACATTTACCCATTCCACGAGCAACTACAGCAGCATGTGATGTTCTACCTCCACGTCCTGTTAATATACCTTGTGAAGCTTTCATTCCAACTATATCTTCTGGTGATGTTTCTAGTCTAACTAAGATAACTTTTTCTTTTCTCTTAGCCCATTCTTCTGCATCTTCAGCTGAGAAAACGATTTTTCCACAAGCAGCACCTGGAGAAGCACCTAATGCTCTACCTACAGGTTCAGCTTCTTTGAGAGCTTTTGGATCGAATCCTGGGTGAAGTAATGTATCTAAATTACGAGGATCTATCATTGCAACAGCTTCTTTTTCTGTTCTCATTCCTTCATCTACTAAATCACAAGCGATTTTAATAGAGGCCTGAGCTGTTCTTTTTCCATTACGAGTTTGAAGCATGTATAATTTACCATGTTCAACAGTAA
>DETJ01000041.1:16292-52153 GCA_002361595.1 Patescibacteria group bacterium UBA3291
ATATCTTGCATATCTCTATAATGTTTTTCCAAAGTAGCACAAACTTCAACGAATTGTTTGAATGCTTCAGGGAATTTTTGTTCCATTTCTGTAATGTGCATAGGAGTACGTACTCATGCAACTACATCTTCTCATTGAGCATTTGTTAAGAATTCTCCGAAAAGACCTTTTTCTCATGTAGCTGGATCTCTTGTGAAAGCAACTCCAGTTCCACAGTCATCTCCCATATTTCCAAATGCCATAGATTGTACATTTACAGCAGTTCCCCATGAATATGGAATGTCATTATCTCTTCTATAAACATTTGCTCTAGGATTATCCCAAGATCTGAATACAGCTTTGATAGCTCCCCAAAGTTGTTCAATTGGATCAGAAGGAAAATCTGATCAGATTTTTTCTTTGTATTCAGCTTTGAATTGTCTTGCTAATTCCTTAAGGTCATCAGCAGTAAGTTCAACATCTAGTTTAACTCATTTTTCTTCTTTCATCTTATCGATAAGCTGTTCGAAGTATTTCTTTCCAACTTCCATAACTACATCAGAGTACATTTGGATGAATCTTCTATAACAATCCCAAGCCCATCTTTCATTTCCTGATTTAGTTGCTAATACATTAACAACATCTTCGTTAAGTCCAAGATTAAGGATTGTATCCATCATTCCAGGCATAGAAGCTCTAGCTCCTGAACGAACTGAAACTAAAAGTGGATTCTCTTTGTCTCCGAATTTTTTACCAGTGATTTTTTCAAGCTTAGCTATATATTCAGTAACTTCAGCTTTGATGTCATCATTGATTTCTCTACCATCCTCGTAGTATTGAGTACAAGCTTCTGTAGTAATAGTGAAACCTTGTGGAACTGGCAAACCGATGTTTGTCATTTCTGCAAGATTGGCACCTTTACCTCCTAGAAGTTCTCTCATGTCAGCATTTCCTTCACTAAAAAGGTACACGTACTTTTTAGCTTTAGAACTTTTTCCAAAAAGTCACATATCTAAAGGTGTAATAAAATAAAAATACTCATTCTCGAGTGTCTGTTTATTGATACTGGAATGAGTATTTTTTTCAAGAGATTTTTTTGGAATACTTTTATATTTTTAGAATTATAAGTTTATTATTTAATCATTCTTAAAAATCTTTTTATGACTTCTTCTAATTCATCTGTAATTGGATGGTAAAAGTTATTTTTTAAGGATTCTAAATACTTTTTTAAAAGTTCTACTTGATCCTCTTTCCCGGCATTAAATTTATTTCGCATATTATCTTGTTCTACTAAGTAATCATCTAAGAATGAACGTGTATTGTATAATTTATCTGCAGCAGAGATGATTTTTATATTATTTGCAGCTTCTTTCAAATGTTCTAGATATTGTGTTTTTCTTTCCTTCCAAGAAAGAGATTTATCTTCAGATAATTCTTTTACAAGAGAAATGATTTCTTCTGAATATCATTTTTCTCTGAGCTTTTCTTCTCAATCTTCTATATCTTCGATTACATCGTGAAGAAGTCATACAATTATATCCTGTTCTGAAACGTTATATTTTGCTAATATTCATGCAACACCGATTAAATGATCTGATGCAGGATCTCAATTTAATTTGCTCGTTTTGCCTTCAAATAATTTTGTTACAAATTCTATTGTTGAAAGTATTTCTTCATTTTCAAGCATATACTTTTTTAGAGCAATAGATTCATCTTTTTTTTCTTCTATAAAATCACTAATTGATCTCTCTTCAACTGGAAGTCATTTTACTTCATTTAGATATTCCTTTTCATCTATAACTCAATTATCCAAACTAGCTTTTAATCGGCTTTTCTGTACATTCTTATCGTATTCATCGAATAAATTAATATTTTTTTGATTCTCTGAAATTTTTATATTTTTATCATTTTTTTCGTTCATGTTATTGTTGATAAGATGTAAATTGTTTACCTTTGTCATTGTGTATATATTATTAAATAAAATATATTTTTCAAATGTATTATAATAAATTATCTAAAAAAGTTTGATAATCGTTAAATTTATTAATGAGTTCTTGGTCTGATTCTGCCATATTAATTTGTTGATTTTCGTATATTATTTTGGCTGATGATGATTTACCATTACCACTATTATCGTATATGATAGTTTTGTCAACTCTTTTATCTTTAGATAAGTACTCTATTGTTTTATATGCTGTTCAATATGCATTATAATTATCTAATCACATACTTCTTTCTCTTATTACGGCATTTCTGTATCGAGATTCTCATCAATCATATATAAAACGTGCTTGTATTTTATATCATTGATTGTATGCTGATTCTACTATCTTATCATATTTTGGAAATGGCGGATTAGCATATGGTTTATCTTTCATCGAAGAATCATAAAGTATAGAATATCCTCATTTAATTGCCCTATCATAAATAATTTTGGATATATATGAACTTTCTTCATGTACGGTTCATGCTCAAAATTTTCTTCATAGTTCATCATAATATTCTGGTAAGTAGTCTTTTACTAAGTCTGGATTGACGATTACTTTTGGAATGTCTTTTAAAGATTTTTCTATTGTTGATTTTCCAGCTCCAGGAAGTCATCAAGACATTATTAACTGTTTTTCTCATTTTGAAGCTTCTCAATCTAGTAGAAATTTTTCGATAATTCTTTCATGTAATTCTCTTCTTGTCATTAAGACTTCTTTTTCTGTTATTGGATCTTTATACATAGCTTTTTCAATATTATCATATTCTCTTCTTTTTTCTCATGTTTCTTTATCTTCGACTATTTTTGAATATTTTTTTTCTGTGTCTTCAACTTGTGTATTTTCTTTTGTTGTTTTTTTTGTTTCTTCTAATATTTTTTTAATTCCATTATAATCTCTTCTTCTAAAACAATCAACAATGAATTTATTTTGTTCCGGAGTGAGTCATACTTTTTTTAATTTATCCTTTGTAACATTTAGTGCTTCTGTATATAGTTTCTTAGCTAATTCAAAATCTCAATCGAAAATAGCATCTTTAAATTCTTTTCTTTTATTTTTTCCATTAAAGTATAAATAGTCTCATTTTTCTTTTAATTCTTCTATAGATTTAATTTTGTCTATGTTAAAGAAATCTTGAATAAATTCTGTTTTTTCAGTATTTCATAAAACTTCTGTACCTGATTTATTTCCACAGAATCCAGCCTCAAGTAAGAATCTTCTAACTTTTGGATCGGTTATTGTTTCGCTTAATTTTTTTACCTTTACCTTTAATTGTCATATTGTCAGTTCTCATAAAACTCAATCTTGTTCATGAGCATCGAGTATTGAAAGAAGTTGTTCTTCTGTGAGATTTAAATCTCCTCAAGTAGATTGTTTGTATTGTGTTGTTATTTCTTTTCTAAGTTCTTCTATTTTTGCAGATTTATTTTTCTCATTTATTTCACTTAAAATTCTGTCTGAAGTTTGACTATTTTGTTCAGCTTTTATGGTATCTCATTTAAAGATTTTTTGAGATTTTCAGTCAAAATAGTCTGTATTTTCTTTTTGTTTCTCAACTGTTTGTTCTGTATTTTTTTCATTTTCATTAAACATTTTATCAACGTTAAATGACGTAATAGATCGATCTGGAAATAGATTTAGGCATTCTTCAATAGTTATATGTATCTTTTCTGATGTGTTATGTGGATTAACAAAAATAATCATATTTTTATTAGTGTTTTTGTCGTAATATGTTCTTTCAAGTGAATAAGCATGTCAGCATAAAATGTGATATTTTAAGTTAGGTCATTGTTCTTTTTTTTCTCAAACTTCTTTTATCTTTGGATCATGTGTTATGTCTCATATGAGTTTATTACGACCAACCTCTATTTTTATATTTCATTTATTTAAGTGTTTAACAAGTGCTAATTTCTTCTCATTTTGTCATCAATGAATAATATTTGATGTAATTATATCTCTATTAATTATATAATTAAAAAACTCTTCTGTTCTTCATCCTTCTAGTATTTGTAATAAATTACCTGTTATTGTAATATCTCATGTTTTTATAAATTCTTCTCTTGCCTTTTGTATATCAGTGTTATTGTTGTATTGTTTATTATTAATTATGTATTGTTTAATAAAGGCTATTTCGAGTATTCTAAATCATATTGCGGAATCACTGGTACTGTTTATTCAGATTTTGATTCATCATTCTTCAGTCGGTACATCGTATTTTTTTTCTAATTCTTCATTGCTTACTTTTATTGTATGTGCGTTAGGATCTCATAGTGGTAATTTGATTTCTCGTCAATTGCTGTTTGATTTTAAAGACGTTCTTATTAAGACTTCAAAAAAATTTGATTTTTTTAACAATTCAAATCATGTGTATGCATAGCAATATCATAATTTATTTTGCTTGATATCACTGATTCAATACTTCCCAGTTCAATAATTTTCTTCAGTTCGTTGAGCTTTGTATTCTTTACTATTTGGTTTAAATAATGTATTAAATTCTTCTTTTGTAAGGGTTTCATTATTTTTTAAATATTCTGTTTTTCTTTTTATGTAATCTTTTCAATTATTTGTGGTTAATATGTTTAGCATAATTTTATAATCATCAACATAGCAATCTTTAATTCAAAGTTTTTGTAATTCTGGTACTATTTTTCCTAAATTTATTATATCATCTTCTGTTATATTTTTAATCTTTATAATATCCCAAATTACTATTTCATTAGGAAGAATGTTTATTGATTTTAGCATTTTTAATTTTTCTATATCAAGATCTTCTAATGAATTTATTGTTTTTATAAATTCTATATCAATAAATCCTATTGTTTTTAATTTAATTCATAGACTCTGTAACGTTTTCATTTTTTCTATATCATTCTCTGTTATCGTTCTTATAATTTCTATGTTGTTAATATTAATATCAATTCATAGACCCTGTATTGTTTTTATTTTTTCTATATCATTCTCTGTTATCGTTCTTATAGTTTCTATGTTGTTAATATTAATATCAATTCATAGACTCTGTATTATTTTAATTTTTTCTATATCGTTTTCTGTTATTGTTTTTATAGTTTCTATGTTGTTAATATTAATATCAATTCATAGACTTTGTATTATTTTAATTTTTTCTATATCGTTTTCTGTTACGGGATTTATCCCTTCTTGTCAAAACAAATCTAACATAGATATGTTTATATATTTTTCTAAAGACTTTATTATTCAACTAATTTCTTCTATTCTTGGTTTATCAACTCATAAAAATATGCTTATAAATGTTGATTTATTGAAATAATTAAGATTTTGAAATTCTTTTTCGTATTGAAAAATAGTTTTTAACTCTTCAATACTTGTATTTCAATCTCGAAGTCTCCATAGAAGGTGCTTATCTATATCTTTTACTCATTTTTCATTTAAAAAATGACGGATCTCTGTTGTCTCATTTATAATTTTAGAAATTTCTGGGTAAAATTTTTTGTTTTTTTGTATGTCTTCTAGTGTATCTCAGAATCATATTATATGATTCTTTTCACATTCTGTTTTAATTTTACATAATTCGTTTATCTCTTCTAAATTTATTTTTTTAATGTTATTTATAGTTTCTGAGTTTATTTCTATATTATTTTCAACCAATATTTTACATTTTATACTTTCTCCTTCTAAAGATTTTATTATTTCGTAAAATCTTTTAACATCTGAATTTATATCTAATTTATCTTTATTATTAATGATTAGATTATAGACGTAGTAATCAGTATCATTCAATACTTTTATAAGTTCATCAATTTCATGACTATTTAATTCATGTAAATTAATATTTAAATTTTTTTGAATCTCAGTTATTCTGTTAATGTTTTTTAAATATAAATTAAAATCGTCTATTCAAAATATAAATATATTTGGATTCATTTCGCATAATTTTGCAACTTTTTTTAATTCTTTTATATCAATTTCTGATAGTTGTGGTATGAGATCTTCGGGAATGCTTTTAAAAATTTTCTGGGTAGCTCCTAATAATTCTATTCTTTTTAATCATTGTGGTATTGCGAAATAACGTAGTCCATATCACAGTTCTTTATTTAAATATTCAATTATTTTTACATGTTCTTCTGTTATTTGAGAAATTTCGTTTGTTTTATATCTTGATGTGTTTATTCATGCTTTTTTTAACCTTTGTTTTCTATTTTCAATTTCTTCATCTTTTATGTTATCGTTTTCTAAATTTTTTCTTTCCTTCGGTTTTTCTTTCTCTTCTATAGTTTCTATTGCTCGTAATAATTGATTTCTATCTTTTTCTTTTTCTACTTCAGAAAGTTGTTCGTATGGGACTCTTTGATTTTCGAATGATCATTCTGTTCAATTTCTCTCTAACCGTTTATTGTGCACGATTTCAGCCATTTCTTCAATCATTTCAGGAGTGATATTTTCTCAGTTCTTAATTTTATTATAAACTAATCATAAAGCGAGTTTAGCGGCTTCTAAATTTTCAGATTGCCAGTCTGAAGGTAAACATTCAAAAGGAGTATTGGCAATATCTACTTCAGTTTGTCAGTTATGCTCGGATATCCATGTTTGGTCTGATGTCTTTTCTACTCTTGGAGCGTAAGTTCAGTCTGATTGTAGTCTAGATTCTTTTCGTTCTTCATGGAATCTTGATCATAAAAATTGAGGAAGTTTTTCGGCCTCCTTTGGTAAATTTATAGAATATTTTTCTTCTAAATTGGCTTCTTTACCATGGTTATCTTCGCTTAAAGACAGGTCTACATATCCAGAATCTCTGTCATATATTACTTTTCATGTTTCTAAATCGATTATTTGTTTGACGTTATTGTTAGAAACTTCTCATAATGTTATTCGTTCTGATTCTGGCCAATTTGCAGTCTGATCTGCAATCTGATTTAATTCTCAACTTCTGACTATTTCTCATGGATTAAATTCTCAAATTATTCTATACTTACTATTTGATCAATTTCGTTGATATCAATCTCATACTCTGGTATGCCAATATAAAACAGGGTCTCCATTATCTTTTCAGAAACTTCACACAGAATATTCTCAGGCTAATGATGTGACATTTTTTCATAGTAAATATTCTCAATATAAACGAAAAGATTCATGATTGTTGTCATGTAATTCTTTTAATAGAGTGTATGGCGAATTATGCTCCAGTCATCTCGGTGTTATATTTTGTTGGTTTATTATGCTCTGGATTAATTTTATATCAAATTCTGAGTTTCATATATCCCTAGCCATAGTAAATTTCTGGGTCTCTGGGCTGAAATTTCCGTAATACCAATTTTCTATTTTCTCACTATTCTCAGATAATCAGTTTTCATTAATATATTGCTCAAGATCTCATGTTATATCACTTCAAATTTTCTTTCATGTAATATATTTTTGTAAGTCTTCCTCAGATTCTATGGTTAATAAAATATTGAATTTTTTTATTTCTTCTTTTATTTCGTTTTCACTAAGATTGTCATTTTGCTTTATGGCGTATTCTATATCTTTTATATTTATTTTTTCATCTTGTAATAGATTTTTTATATTTTCGATTTTTAATTTTGAATTGCTTAGAATATAATCTACAACTCTTGCATTTTGAAAATAAGAAAAACATGAAGGATCTAGTTTTGTTTTGTCATTTTTGTCTTTATCGTTTTTAGTATATTCTTTTAAAAATCATAATACATCACGTATATATTGTTCATCTCTTCAATATAATGGGATGTTTGCATGGCTATCTACATATTCATCGACATTAAAATCTACGAATTCATTGAAAATGTTCGCAACTCTTCTAATTTCTTCTGGATTCCCAAATGTTTCACTTTGCTCATCTACTGCTACTATTTTGACATCATCATCTGCAATTATATCGTCATTTAAATTTCAGGTATTATTTCATGTTGAAGTGGTTAATAATCATTTTAATTCTTGCAATTGTTGGATATCTACGTTAGGTATCTTTATAGTTCATGCTATTCAATCGTTAATCATTTCTATTACATCTGAATATGTTCAATTATCACTTTTGATGTATTCTATTAGTTTAGTCCTATCTGAACTATTTAGTTGTAACATTTGTCTTCATGTACTTGTTCATGTTGTTATTCATGTAGTCAATGTAGTAATAACCGCTGTTGATGCGAAATTTTTCCAGCTCCAATCTGCTCATAATTCGCTTCAAAATGCTCAATCTGTTGCCATGTTGACTAGATTTCATGCTACAGTCTGTAAGGCTTCCTGAATATTTTCTTCTCTAATTTCATTCCAAACATTTCTAGTAAAAATTTTTCATACCATTCTAATTGATTCTTTTGATCATGATTTACATGCATTTCTGATTAATTCTTTTGTGATTCAACTTCATTTTCATAGTAGAACTTCGTTGGGACTTATTAATTCTAGTCCACTTTGCATTGTAGCTGATAGCATACTGTATCATAGTGCTTCTCATCATGATAATCATCATTTAATAGCTTCTTGATAACTTCATCATACTTGTGTAATAAAAGAACTAGAAAATAATCAGATCTTTCCAGCTACATTTTCTCATATTTGAAATACTTTTGTGGCTCATTTTCATATAGCTCATCATCAGTATATTAATCATAACATCTGTGATATTGAGCTGGCAACTGTATATGTTGTATTATCTAAATTAAAATTAAATTTTCATGTTTCTGAATTATACACTTCTTCGGTTTGAGAGCTGGATACGTTTATCTTAAATCTATTGTCGAATTCTTCTTTATGATCCATTTGTGCTAAAGTTTCGTCTTCTCATCAAATTAATCATAAAATTAAAACTCATAATGATGATGAAGTACCTATTGTAAAGTCAACTAATCAATTATACAATCAGGATAGACCTGTTAATAGCCAATGTATTCTAGGACTGTTATTTTTTAGATCATTTCGCCATTTATCAGTTTCATTTTGTTTTACTTGTTTTTGAATTTCAGCATCTCTAATTTCTTTAAATGGAAAATATTTATTCGTTTTATCCATTAAAAGATTACCTAGTAAACTTACATTTCTCATTCAATTTTGTAATGATGTTTCATATTTTATTTTGTTTGTATATTTCTGAAATTTTGCAAAATCAATTCAGTGACTTAATCGTTGTACATCATAATTATATTTTGAAAGGGTATCTTTATATTGTTCTAGATTGTATTTATCATGTATTGATTTTAAATTTTCAGTATATGAAGTGTATTTTTTTATACTATCTCCGTATGATAATCTTTTTTGATTGATTTCGTTTTGAAACTTAGTTATTTTGTTGTAATTTAGAAAATATTCAACAGTCTCATCTCAAGAATTTGGAGTTTTTTTAAGGGATTGCTCTACTTTTTTAATATTATATTCTTTATATTTACTTTGAATAAAGTCATTAAAATGTTTATAATCATTTTCCGCTTTTTTGAGCTTTACTCAATCTTTATCTTCTCAAAAAAACTTTTTCTTATTTTTTTCTATTTCTTCGTGAAATTTTTTAACAATTTCTAATATTTTATCTATTCAAGGATATCTTCTGGATATCTCAGATTCAAAATATTCAATTTGATTCATCTGTCGTTTGAAATCTTCATCATCTTTATATCATATCTCAGGACTTGTTATCAGTTTTGTATGATTTTTTGAAACAATTTCACAATACTTATTAAAAGCTATTAATAATGTATCATATTTGATGTATGCTTGTTCTACTGATTTATCTTTATATTTGTGTTTTATTTGTAATTGTCTTTTGGCTTTATCTATTTCATTAGGAAAATTTTGTTCTGCTCGAGATACTAATTTTTTACAGTAAAAATCAGTTTCATTTTCTTTTATTTCTTTAAAATCTGGCAAGATTATTTTTCATTGATTATTTTCTCTAATTCTATCTAAAGGATTGATTGATTTTTTCTTTTGTGTTTGATTTGGTAGATTTATTTCTACTTTTTTTCATGTATATATTGGATTACCATATTTATTTATTATATATGATATTACTGCTCAACCACAAATTTTTTCTATTGGTTGTTTTGAATCAAATTTTAATTTCTCTTCTGTAAGTTTGCTGTTTTTATTTGTTATCATTTCGAGATATAGCAGACTTAATTCTTTATTCGTGAGAGGCTCGTTTTTATTGATTTTTCAACTAATTTTTTTGTTAAGTTCACTTCGTTCTGGGGTTCAAAAATATGACTGTATAGCATCTTTTATTCATAAATTGTCCAATTTCCAAGCATCTAGATTATTTAAATGATTTCATAATTTGTTTAAGTTTTCTTCTCATTTATTTTTATCTAATATAAAATTATTGATTTCGTTATATTGAGAATTTACATCAATGCGATTGTTTTTATTTGTGTCTATGTTATCTCTCAGTGTCATGTGTGTTATATGTTATCAATGAAATCATCTAAAAGTTTTTCTGCATCTTTTTTGTCTTGTTCCTCTTTGTATTCATATTTATTGTGTATTTCTGATATATTTTTCTTTATATCTTCTATTTCTTCATTAGATTTTATCGTTTTGACTTGTTGGTATATAACGTTGATTAGTTTATTTTCTAATTCTTCGTTATCTGTTGTTTTTATTATTTCTAAAAATCATTCAGCTTGGTCTCGATATGGTACAAGAGCCTGTAATATGATTATTAATGCATCTTTTGTTTTTCTATTTCTCTTTTGCTGCATTTTTCTCATGGAATAATAAATCTGACTTCTTTCTAATTATACTTTCTTTTTCTTTATTTTGCAAATAATATGGTAGATTCTCTATATATCTCTATGGACAAATTGTAAAAATTATATTTAATTTGTTTATTGTTTTGTAATATAAAAAACTAGCGAGAGAAAAACTTTCGCTAGTTAGTTGGTTGAATTAGGCTATTTCCCGTGAATAGGCTCGGTGAATAAGTACAAACAGTTGAGACCGTATGTCATGCTTATGACTTTAAATTTGCTGTTTCTTTGGAATGCGCTTAAAATATATCCTACTTTATCAAATGGAATATTTACAGCAAATGGTTCCTTTTCATTAATTTGTACTTTCCATCCCATTTGGTTTTTTACATCACCTTTGATTGCAAATAACCCGATTTTTTTGATGTTGATATCGCAGTTTTCTACTACGACTTTAAATTTTTCTTCATCTGATTCCCATATGAAAGAAAAATCTTCTCTGATGTTGAGTTCTACCATATTCATAAAACCTCCTTTCTTTTTTTAAGTTTTTGTTATTTTGTATATCTCATTATATTTATTCGATTATATTTATTCGATTATTTTAATTCAAGTAAAAATTGAATAAAAATTTCATTTGCCTTTTTTAAGTGAACGATTATATTCTTATTCAGATTTTTTGAATTTTTTTGATATAGGTTTATGAAAACATTAGCGATAGAAACAAGTTGTGATGATACATCTCTTGCAATTGTAAATAATGACGATTGAATTTTTAATGTTGAGAAAATTGTGATGTATTCACAGATAGAGCAACATATTCCATATTGATGAGTTTTGCCTGAAGTGGCATCTCGTTTACATAGTGAAAAAATCGTGGCATTAGTTAATGAAATTTGATTGGAAAATATTGAAAAAGTAGATTTTATTTCGGTTACAACTAAACCAGGATTACCATGATCTTTGGTGGTTGGGCGTACGACTGCTCATTTATTAGCAGAGTATTATCATAAACCGTTGATAGAAGTGAACCATATCCATGGGCATATTTTTTCGATTTTGCTCGAGAGAAAAGTTGAAGATATTCAATGTCCTTTGGTTATTTTGACTGCTTCGTGAGGTCATAATGATTTGTATGTAGTAAATAGAGAAAAGAAAGAGAAATTGAAAAATCTGGATACAGAGAAAGTTTGACTGTTTTATGTAACGAAGATTTGATATACTTTGGATGATGCAGCATGAGAAGCTTTTGATAAGGTTTCTAAAATGTTATGAGGTCCATATCCATGATGACCTTGGATTTCAAAACAAGCTTTACAATGAAATCATAATGAAAAATTTGAATTTAAAAGAATATTTTTACCACTCAAAGATGATCAGATTTTTGAATTTAGTTTTTCTTGAATGAAATCTCAGGTCTTGCAATTATTATCACATATAGAAAAAGAGTGAAAAACTCTGACTGAACAAGATATTTGTGATATTGCTTATGAATTTCAGGAAGCAACAGTTGAAACTTTGGGAAAACGTTTGATAAGAGCTGCTAAAATGTATGGAGCTAAAACTATCGCTATTGCGTGATGAGTCTCTGCAAATAAGAGATTAGCTGAATATGTGCAAGAATTAGTAGATGAATGGAATAATTCTGAATATGCAGAAAAAAAATGATTGCATGTAGATTTTGTACATCCAGTTAAAAACTTGTATTCTACAGATAATTGAGCTATGATTGGAGTGGCTGGATTGTTGATGAATCAGAAATAAATCTGATTTTTAGCTAAATTCTTGAATTTATATCTTGAAATTCAAGTCGTTTTGTGTATCTTAAGTTTTCCGTTAAACAAAAAATAAAGTTTTATGAAAGAAGTTGAAGACATTAAAAAAATGGTTATTTCTGCTCAAGAAAAATGGGGAGAAATTAAATGTAGTTTGAATCCTTTGTATCCACTTTCTGGAATTCTTCTTTGTGAAAAAAAAGAGAAATTGAAAAACCTTCTAGAGGATATTCGTGAGAGTATCGAGGCATTGCTTTCGTATTCTCCTATCAAGATTGATGACTGTAGGAGTGCATTAGAAAGTATCTTTAAAATAAGTGAGGGCTTGCGTGCAAGCTATGCTTTTCCTGGATATATGGAGTCTTTCTATATTATGGATACAATCAATCTCGTAAAAGGATTGGCAAAATCTAAGAATTAGGCTGGAGGATTTCCTCCAGTTTTTTTATTTATTTTCGACTAATTTACCGTTTTCTAGATGTATTACGTGGTCGGCAAAACGTAGAATTGTTGGATCGTGTTCAATCATTAGAATTGTATCTCATTTTTCTAGGAATGATTTGAGTACTCATAGTAATCTAGAAATATCTTCTGGGTGTAATCATACAGTTGGTTCATCGAGAAAATATACACAATGTCATCTATAATCTTTCAGAAGATGTCTGACTAATTTTAGTCTTTGAGACTCCCCTCATGAAAGCATGTGGGCTGACTGTCACATTTTGAGATATCAAAGTCCAATATCGCACATAAGTTTTAGTTCACGTGTGATATTATCCATTTCATGAAAAAAATCTAACGCATCAGAAATATACATATCTAGCACGTCTGCAATATTTTTTCCACGCCATTTTATTTGAAGAACTTCAGGTTTATATCTTTTTCATTTACATAATTCGCATGGTACGTAAGTATCTGGTAAGAATTGTAATTCTATTTTCTTGTATCCATATCAGTTACATGCTGGACATGCTCATTTATCAGAGTTGAAGCTGAAATAACTAGAATGAAATCATAAATATTTAGCATCGCTAGTATTTGCAAATACATCACGAATCCTGTCGAAAGTTCCTACGAAAGTTGAAGGACAGCTTCTTGGAGTTTTTCAAATGCTTGATTGATCTACGTATATTGTATTTTTGATCTCTTCATATCATTCAATTTTATCCACGGCAAGGTCTTTGTAAAATTCTTGGAGAGCGATATTTTCATAATGAGCATATTCTTCTGCACGCATGATTGGAGCAGCTAAAATATCTTCCCACGAATATCATTTTTTGAGCATTTGAAGACGGATATATGATTGTACAAATTTTTCCTTATCATTCAGAAAACGGAAAAGAGTTGTGTACATTAATGTAGTTTTTCATGCTCCAGATCATCATGTAATTACGGTAAAACTTCATAGATTTATGCTTACATCTACTTTTTGTAGATTGAATTTTTCTGCTTTACGAATTTTTACTCGTTTGTTTGATGGAGTGTGATTAAATTCCATTTCCACTTTTTTCTTTCAGTTCATATATTGAGCTGTCAGACAATCAGATTTTAAAAATTCTGAATATGGTCATGAGAATATCAAATTTCCACCAAAATCCCCTGCTCCAGGTCAGATTTCTACTATCCAGTCTGATGCTTCTATAAATTCTTCATTATGTTCTACTACCATGATGGTATTTCACATGTCTTTTAGTTTGCGAATTGCTTGGATAGTTCTATCAATTTCTTTTCTATCAAGTCAAATTGTTGGTTCATCCAGTACGTAAACTATTCATGTAAGTTTATTTCAAAGTTGTTTAGCAAGACGTAAACGCTGAATTTCTCATCATGAAAGTGTATCAATTTGTCTGTTTGTAGTTAAATATCCTAGTCATAAATCTTCAATAGTCTGAACTCTATCGAGTAAAGGATTTGTGATACGGTGGATTAGTACTGGAGGTTGCTCGGTTGAATCAATAAATAGTTGAAGTAATTCACGCATTTCTTCCAGAGGAATTTTCTGTAAATCCCAGATATTTATTTTTTCATATCCATCATCTTCTGGTTTAGCAAAAGGTAAATCTTGCTGTAAAAATGATTCAGAATAATGTGGCAATTTTTTAACGTGTTTTACTGCTTTTGATGGAAAAGTAAGAAAAACATGTAGAGATTCTCTTTTAATTTTTGATCAGAAACATTGAGGACATGGTTTCATATCGAGCATCGCTTGAAAATCTACTGTAAGCATTCATTTTTCGAATTGGTCTTTGATTACGTCTTCCATTCATACGTATTTGAAACTAGCCCATTTTCATTTTACTGGAATTCTGCTTCAGATTGGTAAACGTAATTCTTCATTATCTCAATACACCACAATATGCAAAAACCATTCTGGTTGGTCTTTCCAGATTTTTTCTAAATCTTGGTCGTATTTTTCACAGAGTTTACGCAATATTGCTTGTCAGATATTTGAATCTCTCCATGGTAGAATAGCATCTTTTAGTGGAGAATTTGGTTCAATTATTTTATCAAAATCTACCTGTAAAATTTCTCCAAGTCCATGACAGCATTCACAGGCTCATTCTCAACGGTTTGGAGAGAAGTGTTGAGTTGTGAATTCTGGATATGTGATGTTACAGTTTGGACAAAACATTTTGTCAGTGAATCGTTGGATTTCTCTGTCATTTTGGTTAGACAACCTCTCCACCGCTTCGCGGTTCCCCTCTCCTCACAGAGAGGAATTTTTTTTCTTCTTTGATGTGATTTCGATATTCGAAAGTCACGTATTTTCTACTTTTGAAACTGAGGCTGATTCTCATGATTTATCCATCACGTAAACTCAGAATTTTTGAGCTTCTCAGAGAATTTTGATGATATCTTCTTTTAGTCTTGGTAGTTTTTCTTCATCAATACTGATACGGTCGTAGATTCCATAAATTTTGAGTGGAAAATATTCATCTTTTACTACAGGATCTTCAAGGTAAAAATACTCGATAGGTACAGAAAAAGCTGTTTTTTCTTTCTGGTTTTTCTTTTCTTTTAGAGATAATTCTTGGTCTTCGATATTTTTTGAAAGTGAAATTTTAGAATCTTTTTCGATAGGAGCAGAAAGGAGTAAATATCTGGTAAATCATGATCATTTCTCGATTTTTGACCTGTTATTTTTTACGAATTTTTGTAAATCAGCTTTTGTATTTAGTCTTCCAGATTCTTTTAGTAGATATAATTTTTTTCACATGTACTTCTCTTTGATTTCTCACATAATCTGATCTACATTCTTTGGCTTGATGTGTGCTCCACAGTTATAGCAATAACTTTCTCAAATCTTAGCAAAAAGAAGTCTGGTATAATCATCAATTTCAGTCAGAGTTCAAACTGTTGAACGGCTATTTCATCCACGTTTATTTTGTTCTATGGCAATTGCAGGAGAAAGTCATGCACAGTATGCTATATCTGGTCTTTCTCAGAGATTGAAAAATTGACGCAAATAGCTGGAAAGGGATTCAATATAACGAAACTGCCCTTCTTTGTAAATTGTTTCGAAAGCTAGAGAAGATTTTCCAGAACCTGAAACTCATGTGAATGTAATAATTTGATTTTTTGGTAAAACTAGGTCGATATTTTTCAGATTATTCGTTTTGATTCATTCTAAAACTATTACATCAGATTGATCTGGAGAAAGTGCTGTATTTGTGCTTTTTTTTGTAACCATGAGAAACTGAAATTATTAAAAAATTTTGGGTCAAAATTCAATCTGTAAGATTAGGTATTTTGTATGGAATTGCAAGTTTATAAATTAAAAAAGCGATCTAATATAGACCGCTATTAAGTTGGTTTTGAAATCATTGCATGGGTTTGTAATTGTTATAAACAATAGCCCATTTGATTTTTCTCGTATCGTTTCCTATGCGCTGACCAGAAATCATAATCTGATTGATTGTGTCTTTTGCAAGGACGTTCTCGAAGTAGTCCTTGAACTCATCTGGTGTAGCTGTGAGCTCGATGCAGTAGGTAGAAGCACTGTATCCCAAATTTGTTGGAATTGTGATACTGGTTGGTGGAGCCTGGATTGCGGTTTGAACTTTATCAACTTTGCTGTCAATGTAGCCATCAAAAGCTGCTACTTCAAAGAACATAATCACAATCATAGCGATTACGCCGAGAATAATGCCGATAATTTTTAAAGTTTTTTTCATAATACCTCACTTTTTTTGTTTGACAATGTTTATTATTTTTATTTTGCTCTATATATTATTTTTATTGTAAAAGTCAAGAATGTATGTTGATTAGCTCACATTTATCTCAAATATTGAATAATCATTTTTCACTAATCAATCATTGATTAATTTCCAAAACATATTGAGCTTCAGATTTTGGTTTATATGATGGACATTCATCTGTTTTACAAGGATCCATTTGGATAATATCCACAATTTTTAAATCTGAATCTAATCGAATTCATGCTAGTGGAATTAAGGTATTTTTCATCCAAAAAGAATAAGTTCATACTTGATCGAAGATGAAAAGCATTCAATTTTCATCAGATAGAGATTCTCTATACATGAGTCATAATTGGCGTGATTCTGGAGTATCTGCAATTTCTATGTTGAAACAAGTGTTATTACAGCAAATTTTTGGATTTTCTACTTCTCATGCTTCGTATTTGAATATGATAAAAGATGTGATTAAAAGTAAGATGAATATGATGATTCAGCTTGTGATTTTAGTTGGTGTCTTCATGCTTGAAATTATGTGATAAATATTTCTGTGCTCCTTTTTGAAAGGAGCTCCCCGATTTATCGGGGTGAGGATTTTTATATGTGATGTGTAAAAATCCCCTCGGCATTGCCGTATCCCCTTTCGTAAAGGGGAATAAGCTAAACGAATTTCCACTCTCATTCTGGTAAATCTTTGGGTAGAGTGTATTGTGCTTCTTTGATGCGTTTTAAATCGATTAAATTATATCATAGCTTTTTGATAACTCTCCTAATGTGACGTTTCTTTCATTCATTCAAGATAACTTTGTATGTAAGAGGTTCTTTTGTTGGCTGGATATCTAGAAATTTGAGTTGTTCTCATTCATCTATAATTCAGCTTTTTACTTTTTGACGATCTCATTCACGAAATGGTGTAGAAAGCTGGATTAAATATTCTTTTTCGATTTGGAATTTTGGATGTTCGAATTGATGAACTAATGAGGGAGTATTTGTGAGTAAAACCAATCCACGGCTATCTTTGTCTAGGCGACCGATGTAATATCGATTTTTGAATTCCTCTGGAAGTAATTCGTAAATTGTAGCATTATGTGGATCGGATTTGGAAACTACGTATCATTTAGGTTTATTGAATAGAATTAGCTTTCATTTCGGAGATTCAGACTTTTCAGAGATTGTTATATTTTCTTTATTTCATTCTTCATCGATAATTGTAAGTATATCTCTGTCTTTTAGCTCAGATTTATATGATTCAATTTTTTGATTATTTAAAAAAATCTGACCATTTTGAATTAATGATACAATTTTACGACGAGATAGTCATTTTGAATTCTGTAAAAATGGGATAATTTGCATAACTTAATGATATTTTTTGGATGCGATAAATCAAGTGATGAAAAAAAACAAAAAAAGTCCTTGAAAATTTGCATTATTTTGTGTTTTGTGTTATAATGATATATAAATTTTATAACTTTTAAAATTTATGGATAAAAAAGAGTATTTACAGAAAATTTTAACTCAATTAGAACCAATACGAGATCTTGCAAAATGATTGAAAATTTTGGTTGATGAATGAAATTTGGGAGATGATATTTTGGATATTCTAATAAATGCGGTACAATGAGCTATAAATACTACCAAATCAGAATTAGATAAACAAAAACTACAAAAATGACTAGATGCACTAAATAAAATGAAAGAGATGGAAGAAGAAAGTAAGATGCAGGATGAAAAAGATTTGGAAGAGTTGGATGAAATGCTTGAAAATATTTAATTTTATTTATTAATATTTATTAAAATGCAATTGTTTAACGGTTTGAATATGGGAATGGTTAAATTTTATAGATTAAATTTTGAAAATAATCCGGAAACAGGAAATGGTAATGCTGAAGAAATAAATTATTCTGAAAAATTAAACACTATTAACCAAAAAATTGATGAGTTAAAGAAAGAAGACACAAATACAGAAAATGATGAGAATGCAAAAAAAGAATTAAATGATATTTTGACTAATAGTTTTAATGTTAAATTTGTTGAAAGCTTGGATGAAACTCAAAAAATTACGTTAAAAAATTCTATTAAAAATGTTTTAGAGGCTCATAAAAATGAAGAGAATTTTCAATTAGAATATAAGTGACTGATTGATTTAGCAAAAGCTTTATGAGTAGAATGATACGAAAGCACAGAAAAATTAGATAGAAAACTTTGAATAAATTGAGATATTAATGATGAATCAATTCAATTACTGGAAGATTGAAAAACAACAGATTGAAAATTTTATGATAAAGGTAAAAAGGTGGAAACTCCTCCTGAGTGGGTGAATACAGTTATAGAAAATATTAATAAACAAGAAACGACTCTTAAAGCTCTTTTATCAAATGATAGTCAATATAAGGATAATGAATGACTCAAAAAAGCTAATAGATTATTGAAAAATATTCAAGATATTATTAAAAATCCTGTTGATGATAACGTAAAACTTCTACAACAATATATTTTTGATAATTTGGATGATAATATGTTAGATGAAAGTAATTGAAATTTCAAAGAAACCTTTTTGAAAAAAAATAAATATAATGAATCAACGAAACAATTTGATTGAAAGTTTTGAGAAACTACATTAGCATGATTAAATAAAGTATTAGAAAAAACAGGAAAATATATTGATAGTTTTAAAGATCAACCTAATGAATGAACAGAAGAAGAGCCTTTTAAAAATGTAAAAGTTAAAGAAAATTTTTCTATAAAATGAGTGTCTAGTGTTAATGCTGAAGATTTAATTGATGGCTTTGATGGCTTACCCGATGGAGCAACAGCTGAATTTAAAGATGGGAAATGAATAAATATAAAAAATCTTTATAACGATGATAAAAAATCTCAAGAGGTAACAGTTATTTTAAAAATTTGAGATAAAACTAGAGAGATTACAATTAGTGCTGGACTTGATGCTGTTAATCAACAATTGTTATTACAAGAAAAACAAAATACTGTTTGAACTCCAGAAAGACCGACAAATCCGATAGATACCACTCCATATGTGGATAATCAATGAAATAAATATCAAGTGATGGGAAACAGTCAAACAATTGCTGGTAGGGCCAATTTGCATTGAGTTACTTTTTATGCTGCAGAAGCATATACTGGAACTGAACCAAAAAACGGAGAACAATGGCAAACTTTTGAAACTCCAGCTAATGGAGATTATGAATGTCTTATGAAAATGTGAGACAGTGTTTATAAAGTAAAAGTGGATCAGAATTGAAATATTTGTCCTACTGCAGTTAATATGATGAGTAATGTACCTGTAGTTATGGAAAATAGTGCCTCTGGTAAGGCATATATTGAAAATAAATTGCCTGATGCTTTAAAAGGCAAAGGTATAACAATTTGATGGGATTGAGAAGATTATACTATTTCCTTACCATGATGATGAAAAAACTTGACTGTAGAGCCGATGACTATTGATTGAAAATGGATATGAAGTTTAACAGATAGTTTAGCTTTTTTGAATCTTACAAACTATTTAAGAAATAGTTGAAAGATGCATGATATTGAATTTAAGAATGATAATCCAGACTTAAAACTAGAATGAGATGAATTATATGTTAAGGTAAAAAGAACGAGGGATGTAAACTGAAAAAAAATAAGTTTATTGAAAGTTAGCAAAGATACTTTTTGATTACCAAATGATGAAAAACTACTAAAGAAATATATTAGCTATAATAATGGTGAAGATTGGTATGATAAACGGAATAAAAAGAAACCGAACAAATATTATAAACATGTTAAATTACAATAATACTAAAAATCAAGTAGCAGCTTTTTATACTTATACAATGAAAACAAAATGACGAAAAAGGAGTATTTAATAAAAATCTTAGAGAATCTTGAACCTATTTGGGATTCAGCTTCTGCTTTGAAAAAAGTTGTAGAACAGGGAGCTCTTTGAGATGATGCATTGGATACTTTAATTAATGCTGTTGAATCTGGTATTCATTCTGCAAAATCTGAAATTTCAAGATTGAAAATGAAAAAATGATTGGATGCTTTAGAAAGAATGAAGCAAATGGAAAAACAAAGTGAATTACAGGATGAGAAAGAATTAGCAGAATTAGATAATTTAATAAATGATTTTTAGTTTTTATTACTTATTAAAATGCCTGATACAAATGAAAATTTAAAAAATAATGATGAAGTTGAGAAGGATAAACTTGATTCTCTTCTTAAAGATAGTGAAAAATTGGAAGCCGATGCTAAATCAGTTGATTGAGGTGTACCTGTTAATTACATACTTAATAAACATCTTGAATGAGCTCTTGAATGAGCGTGACTTTCTCCTGATTTATTAAAAAATAATACAGATAATGAATATCGTGATTTTGTAAGAAGTACGGATGATGAATATCATGATTTTGCAGATAAAATGGATGGTGAATTTGGTGGAGAAAAACTATATAATGAATTTAATTTTATTTTGGATGGTGAAGACTTTAGTGGACTTAATAAATTTTCTGAGCAACAGATTAATAATCTTCTAAATTACCTTTCATTGTCTAATAATGAAAAATTATTTGATGATTTGTATAAAAAGATTTCTCAGGATGATATTATGGATAAATTATATAAGTCTTGAAACAATGGTATACTTGAAAAATTTGGGAAAGTAGCGCTGGATAAAAAGAGAAATAGTAATGAAGATTAAATTTAATATTATAATAATTACGATATAATAACTAGAAATTAATTATCAGATTTTTATAACTACTTTAGTTTATACTGATGTAGTTTTTATGATAAATCTGATAGTTGCATATTACGAAAATATCTGACCATTCAAGGATACTTGCTGTTCTTTGATTTTTGACGAAGGAAAATATTTGATAAAAGCACCAATTGGAAGTGGAAAGAGTTTTCTATTTTTTGATGCTCCGAGATATGCTCTATACAAAGATAGTAGTAGAAATATGCTCAATCTTCAGAGTAAGAATGGAGAAATTAGTCTGATTTTTGATGTGGATGGAGCTTATTATTTAGTCAAAAGAATATTGAAACGTACGACAGCTGGAAATGATAGCTGTATATCTCAGCTATTTTCTATCAATTACAGTTGAGAAAATCTATTAAAGGATATTAAAAATCTAATTTGAGATACAGAGATTCTACAATGGTGAGAGAATATAATTGAAAAGTTTGAAAAAGAAAATGGAAAACTTTGGACTTTGGAAGAAGTTACTTTTAAAAATGAAACAGATTTACAGACTTCATTAGAAGCTCTTTTATCTCCGAAAGAGGTATTTTTGAGTACAGTTTTTCTTTTGCAGGATGCTGATAATATCTTTGAAATGAGACCTGCTGATAGATTGATAGTTCTCAAAAATGTATTCAATCTACTTTGAATCGATGATGCGAAGGAAAAAGTTCAAGAGAAGAAAAAAGAAGTTTGATATAAATTAAAGGCTTTACAGGATCATTCTTTGCAAGATAATAAATTAAGAGCGAATTTGAGATCATTATGGAATAATATAAAATCTTTGAAAACTGATGATGAATTGAAAAGTATTTTGTCAGTGAATGATGAGTTTTTTGAAAATATTGAATGATTTTTTGACCAGATTTCTTTGAATGATTTTAGTTTGACTTGATTGGATCGCTCTCCTTTTGAAAAGGCTGAAAATTTGATTCAGACTAAAATGGATGCTGTGATAAAGTTGGATGCACAATTAAGTGAGTTTAATCAGCAAATTTCAGCTCTAAATCAGCAAAAATCACAGATTTCAAGAGATATTCAGACAACTAAAGTAAATATCTCTGATTTACGGAAAAAGATTGAGAATATTGATGCGAAAAAGTGAGATGAATTGAAAGAAAAGAAAATGGAGTTTTATCAGAAATCTGACTCTCTCAGTTCTAACGCTAAATATTCTGATTTCTCTGAGCTTATAGATTTTTGGAATAAATCTGCTGAAAACGATGATAGCTTTGAAAACTTGGAAATGCCAAAAGATCTGAAGTCAGCTTTTGATGTTTTGCAAATTGTAAAAAATGCGTGAATATCATTAAGAGCTTTGATAGAATCTGGGAAAACTAAATTGGAAAATATTGATTTACAGGCTAAAAATTGGAAAGAAAATCATGATAGAGAAATTGAAAAGATAAAAGACTTAAAATCTAGAAAGGAGGATGAAATCAAGTTACAGCAAACTAGGATTGAAGAATTAGATAAAATGCGAGCAGAAAATTCTGATTTTGATTGTCCTGATTTATGCAAGAAATGTCCTCATATTAATGCGATAAATAAACAGCAATACGAGCAATATTCTCAGCAAAAGGAAAAATTAAATCAGACTTTGAAAACTATGAAATCTGAGTATGAAAAGCAAGATTTTGATAATAAAATTAAAGAACTAGAAAATCAAAAAAATCCTGAATGAGGTGATTTGAAAAAAGATTTGGAGAAAAAAATCAATGAACAGATAGAATTTTCAAATTCTTTGAGAGAATATTTAATGAAGATTTGATTCGCTGAATGGGAAAAATCTTATCGTGTATGGGAATCCATTCAGAGTGAAATTCAGAGTATTGATAAACAGCTATTTCAGCGAGAGGAAGAAAGTAAAAATTTGGATAAATATAAACAAGATAAAGTGGCAGCTGAAACTTCTTTGCAACATTTGGAAAAATCTTTGCAAGAGCAGGATAAGCAGATTGATGATTTGAATGTGAAAATCGAGTGAGTGAAGTCTGAAAAAGAAAAATCAAACTGATCGAAATTACAGCAGCAGCAAAATGAAATTAAGCAGATTTTTCAGACTATTTCTCAAATTGAGCAACTTGTGGAAGATAGTGTAAACAACAAAAATCTGACTAAACAGTTGCAGGAAGATGAGAAAAAATTGACTCGTTTGTATTCTATTCTCTCCAAGGAAATTGTATTTTTAGCTTTGGATGATTATTTGCCAGTTTTGAGTGATGTAATAAATAATTATCTTTCTCAGTGTGTGGATTATACATTGAAAATGCAGATAGATGAGAATGGAGATAAGCTTGAATTGAATGTAAAAGTTATAGATTCAAAATGAGAAAGAGAAGTAAAAAGTCTGAGTGGAGGTCAGAGAACTGTTTTGAAATTGGTGTGGATGTTGGCTGTTTCATCATATTTGCACACTCCCCTTTTATTTTTGGATGAAACGATTAATAATTTAGATGTAGATACAGTTTGAAAAGTTTCAGAAATGATTAATAATTTTGTGAGACAGAGAACTATGAAATTCTATACAGTTACGCATAATAAAGAGATTCAAGATATGCAGATTTGGGATGATGTGATTGAAGTGTGTCAAGTAAAAAAGTCAGAATAGGTTTTATTGATTTAAAAATTTGGATAATGAAATACGATGATTATTTGTTAAAAGTATTGAAAGATGAATGTCCTTTTTGTGATATAAAAAAAGAATATATTTTGGAGAAGTGAAAACATTTCACAGTGATTCTTGCGAGAGCTCCATATACGAAAGATCATTTATTGATTGTACCAAATAGACATTTAGTTCGTTTGCGTGAAATTAGACCTGAGGAATGGTGAACTTTAATTCCTTTGATAGAGAAGCGGACAAAAAAATTGGAAAAAATCCATAGTGAAGTCAATCTTTTATTGAGAGATTGAGTTGCTAATTGAGTATTGGGTAAAAGTGTGGATCATTTACATTTTCATCTTATCCCAGATATACCTATTTATTCTGCAACATGATGATGAAATAGAAGGATTTATTCTGACTTTCAAACTGTGAAAAAAACTGCAGAACTTAAAGAAAAACTGAAATGAAAGTAATATTTAATTTGTATTTTACTGATTATGAACGTATTATTTGATCAGGAAAAATTAGAAATCCGAGCAAAGGAGCGTAAAATTCCACAATTCAAAGTGAAACAGATTTTTTTCGAATTATTTAAAAATCAGCATATTGAGTGGGATGAAATGACCACCCTATCAAATCAATTAAAAGATGAATTGAAATCTGATTTTTCTGTTTTATCGTTAAAATGTATGGAAACTGTGGAAGCTGAAACTACCACAAAATTTGCATTTCAAACTGAGGATGGATATACAGTTGAAGCTATTATTATGTATCACTGGCAGGATGAGAAATATATTAAAAATAATAAAAGAAAGTTGAATCGTATTACATTATGTATTTCTTCACAGATTGGTTGTCCTGTGAATTGTCTATTTTGTGTTACATGAAAATTATGATTTACTAGAAATTTGACTTGGGATGAAATTATAAGTCAGATTTTGTATGCTAATGCTTATATTTTTAAACGTTTTGGAAAAAAGGAAGACTGAACACATCGATGAGTGAGAAATGTAGTTTTTATGTGAATGTGAGAACCGCTTTTGAATTATGATGAAGTCAAAAAATCTGTAGAAATTATGCTTCAGCAAGATAGATTTTCTCTTGGTCGCAGACATGTGACTATTTCTACAGCTGGAATTATCCCATGAATTGAGAGATTGATTGAAGATAAATTGGATGTTAAGTTGGCTGTGAGTCTTCATGCTCCAAATCAGCAATTGAGAGAAAGAATTATGCCAATTGCGAGAAGGTATCAGTTGGATAAATTGATGGAAGTGATTGATAGATATGTAGAAGTGACTGATAATAGAATTTTTTATGAATATATTATGATAGCTTGAATCACAGATAAACCTGAATTGGCTGATGAATTGGTTGAGCTTTTGAGAGATAGACTTGCTCATGTGAATTTGATTCCTTATAATTCTAATCCTGTAATTGATTTGAAGGAATCTAGTGAAAAATCTATTCAGAATTTTAAAAGGATTTTGGAAAAAGGCTGAATTACTGTTACAGTTCGTGAATCTATGTGAAGAGAAGCTAAGTGAGCCTGTGGCCAGCTTGGTTATGAAAGAGTGAAGAAAAAATAGATTATATGTTATTTTTTTTCAATAAGAGTGAAATTTTTAATGGATAAAATTTGATCTTCTCTAATACATGCTATATTGGCTCATTCTTTTTTTAGTTGATAACATTCTTCACAAGGCATGCCTGAGCATTGTGGTTCTTGTGGCGTCTCAGAGACAAGAGGACAAGCTACATGAGAATATTTTTTTTGAAATTTTAGGCAATCTTCATAAGTAACTCAATTTTCGTATTCCATTATACATCATATGAAATTTCATAATTTGCGAAGCTTAATACATTCTTTACAAGACATTCCTCATATACACTGAGGCTCTTGAAATTTTTGTACTAATAAAAATACAGTAAATACTGATCCTATTGATATTAGTACCAATAAAACGATAAAGATTATTTTATTTCTTTTTTTCATATTTTTGATCTAAATAATTAGAAAATTAGTTCGTAATCAAAGGTCTAACTACATATTTATAATTTTCATTTCATTTATCAGTGATAATCATAGGTTTCTGATCTGTAACTAGGTTGAATTGGATTTCATCTGATTCCATCATTTTGATAAAGTCTGTAATGTATCTTCAGTTAACTGCGAATGTGATTGGATCTCATGAAATGATTGCGTTAATTTTAGTCTTTCATGCTCATTTATCAGTTTTTCATGATGAAATAACTATTTGACTATCTCACTCTGTTTCGATTTGGATGAAGTTATTCAAATCTCTAGTAAGAATTCAGATTTTTCTGATAGCTTTTTCACATAAAGTCTTATCTACTAGAATTGTATGATTGAATTGAGTTGGCATAATTTCTTCTCTCTCGTAATCAGGGAAATTTCACTGAATTAGTAGAGATGTAGCAGAAATCTTGATATCTCAGATTGAGAATTCGAATCAGATTAAATTATCTGAATATTTCATTTGCATGTCTGGAGACTCCCCTTTTACTGCATATTGAGCGATAGATGAGATATCATTTATAGCAGTCTTTGGAATAAGAAGAGAAAAATCTGATTCAACGTTTGCAGGAATTTTGAATTCTGCGATTCTGAAAGAATCAGTTCAAACGAAAACTAATTTCTTTGTATCTCATTCAGATTTAGTTTTGATTAATACTCATGTAAGTACTGGTGAAAAGTTCTTTTCTGTAATTGTGTATTCTACCATATTTACTCAGTTAATGAAAGTCTGAGTTTCCATATTTACATTTGTTGTATTCATGAGTTCGGGTAATGCTACATATTCACTTGCAGCGATTCCGTTGATTGTGAAATCATCATCTGCAGATGTAATTTGCATTACGTTGTTTTGCATATTTACTGAAATTTCAATAGTCTTTTCTTCAATAGTTTTGAGTAAATCTGAAAACATTTTGGCATTTACAGTGATTGCTCATTCCAATTTGATTTCACATGGAATTTCGATATCTACGTATTTTTCCATATCAGTAGCTCTAATGTTTAGAGTATCTATGCTAGCCTTCATGTAAATATTCTGCAAGATTGGCAACGTAGAATTTTTAGATACAAATCTAGATGCGATATCGCATACTTCAACTAATTTTTCACGATCAATAACGATTTTCATGTGATATTTTTAGAAAATATAAAGAAAAATCAGAAAAATATTCTCTTTACTTATTTTTATTTTTTTTAATTTGATTTTCAAATATAAATGATGAAAAATTTTTTATATTAAAATGGGGAATTTAAATTCCCCAAAGTAATCGAATGTTATTATTTATTATTCATCGTTATTTTCTTCTAAGTCATTTTCTGATTCTTCATCATTATTTGCGTTTATGAGATATTTATCATAAAATGATTTTATTTTTTTAAGCTGCTTTCTAAGCTTTTCTTTATTTGCTAGTTCTGTTGGTTTAAAATCAATTTTTATACTGATAGGACGATTGTATCAGCTTTTTTTAAGTGATTTTAAAAATTGAATTAAATCTAAATTTCATTCTCATGGAATTAAATGTCATCTTCAGTTTTTTGTCTTGTCTGAAAGGTATATTACTGAAATGTATGGTGCGTAATCATCGATTTTACGAGTAAATTCATTTTCAAATGAATCTGTATCAATATTGCTTATGTCTAGTCATATGTAGGAGTCATAATTTTTTACAATATCAATTATGTTACTGAAGCGATATTCTGGAATAGGTAGTGCAAAAAGCTTACTATCTTTTGGATTAATGATTGTGAAATGAATATCTGGATTATTTTCTTTATAACTTTTTAGGTTTCAGGAAATGAAATCGTAAGCTTTGAAATCTGTAATTTTTGGAGCGTTGATACAGATCGTGTCTGCATTTGTGGCTTGGCATAAATCTAAAGCTTTATCTAATTCCTTTTGGTTCAATTTTGCAGAAGTCTGAATTACATATACGGGTATTTCATGCTGTAATGATAATTTTTGAACATATTCCTCATCCCAAGCGTCAAATCCCTTTCGTATTGCAAGATCAATACCATCAAATCAGCAGCTTTTAGCTATAGAAAATATTAAGTCTAGTCAATAATTTGGTAGTGTGTCAGTGCTTAATAGTAATGCATTTCTTTTTGTTTCCATATATGTTTTGTATAGAAAAAGTAAAATTTTTCCTTTTTCAATTTTATTCACTTTTCAATTAAATGCAAATTTTTGTTAAGATTTTTTATTAATTAAATTTGAATAGTATTTTTTTGCATTTTTCAGAAAAAAAGACTATAATTATTTGTATTTATTATATTTTATGAAGATAATTATGGAAAATTTTGCTTGGTCATCCAAGAAAAGGAATAATGATAAATGGTGAATTTTAGTTGCATTATCATTACTTACTATATTTTTTATATGAAAATCAATTATAGATTCTGGTCATTTATTTTTCTATATTGCGTGTATTATCTTGTGAATTGTGGTGTATTTTTCTTTTCAATATATACAAAAAAAGATAATTACAAAACCTGCTTCTCTTTGAGAGACCTTTAAAAAGAAGTATCCGATAATTGTGCAGTATGCTCCACCAAAATGAATTAATCCTGCTGAGGCTTGATTGTTATATAATTTAAGTGTGGAACCAACTGACCTTACAAGTCTTATTTATCAGTGGAAATTCGAAAAATTGATTGATATAAAAACATTTAAATGAAAAAATTCGGGAAAAGAATTTATTAAACTGATAAAATTAAAGGATATGCCACTTACTCGTCCATTATTTGAAAGTGAAATATTTGATTCGATATTCTGTATGTGAGATTTTAAAATTATTGAATGAGCATTCCAGTTAAGATATGCTTTAATGTTAGAAGATCTTGAATATCATTGAATACAAAAATGATGGGTAATATACAAAAGACCAAAAAACATTAGAATTATGAGGGTGAAAGGTTTTGATAGTAAATTTTGAGTAGAATCTTACCTTTTTTTAATGTATTTTTTTGCTGCAATATTTTCATTTTTGACGGAAAGTTTAGGTGTCTCTGATAATATTTCTGTCAATATTCCAGTTAGCTTTGGTGGATTTGTATGGTTTTTAGCGATAATTATTTTAATTTGTATATGACTTGTTTTATTGTTTTGAAAAATAGATGGTAGATGAAATTTAAAATTTACTGATAAATGAGCTGAGTTAGCATCTAAGGTAATTGGCTACAGTCAATTTATAAAAAGTTGTGATGAGAATAAAATTAAGTTGTTATTAAAGGAAGATCCACTTTTTATTGATAGAACACTTCCTTATGCAACTGCATTCTGAATGGAAACTGAGTTTTTAAATAAAATTTCTCCGTTGAAAAAAGATTGGAATGCTAGGTATGTTAGATGACAAAAAGTTCCATCATGGATTTGAATTCTTCGTTTCTTTCTAAAAGATGATGATAATTCATTATTATAATTAGTTTGTTATTCCTAACTTGAATGAAAATGAGCGATGATCTGATCATGTCAGATTTTCTATTTTAACTTTTGATACTTGTATTTTTGGAGAAATAAACAATTGATCAATATGTGAACGGAAAATTCACTGTTGTAATAATGATCGAGTATAATTTGGATTTTGGTAACTTAGTGCATTTTTTAAATTCCAATTCTTTGTTAATTCTTTGTAATAGTATGATCGTGGTGAAAGATTAAAATCTCATATTACAATTGTAGGATTTGAATTATCTTTATGTCTAAAATCTGATCATAATTGTTCAAGTTGTTTGTTCCTCATTTCAAAGTTCTCAACTGAAACTGGAGCTGCTGTATGAATTACGTATAAATCGAAATTATTTTCACATTCAAGCTCAAAATCTTTACATTCGATTTGTATGTAACTATATTTTCGATTTCATCTTCATTCTATTCATGTTGTATAAGCATCTTCTATTGGCAATTTACTGAAAACAACATCTCAGGCAAGCATTGTGGATCGTGAGTTTCTGTTCATATATGGGTAATTTTCTTTGAAGAAATCTTTCATTTCATCTTCATGTTCATCAGAGAATTCTACTAGTATAACTATATCAGGGTTTTCTTCTACAACTTTCTGTTTTAATGATTCGTAATCAGTATTTTTGTATAAAATGTTGGCGTAGAAAATTTTTATTCAATTCTTGGACGTTAGGCGAATTGATTCATCATTTTGATTATAGAATCAGAAAAATTCTGAGCTATATAATGTTCAGATTCAGATTGTTAAAATTGTTACAAGAATTGTTAAAAATATTTTGATTCATTTATGTTTTCTCCTTCTTTTGCTTTCGTGAATGATTAAATATATTTCGATGCTAAGTGCGAGAATGCAAAATCAAATAATATATGGAACGAAACTTATTGCTAATTCTGCGATAAAACTTTCACGAAAAAAATAGAGTGATGAAACTGCAATTATTGATATTCATAATAGAAATAGCATTCTTATTTTTATATCGTTTAAATTTATTTATATTTAGATTTTTGTGAATTTTTTGCAATATAGATGAGTATCATAACTGCTTGACTTTATTATATAAATAATTATAGTATAGTTATATACATAAACTAAATTTAATGTTAAGATTATGGATAAAACATTGCGAAAGATGCGTGTTGTTACTCCCGATAGGGAGAAACTCGCAAAGAGGTTATTGAAGAGTGAAGCAGGATGGGATGGAAAAAGGCCTATTCCTGTAAAGTGGCTTGGTGCTGCTAGAGCTGATGACTTAGGAGGAATTGAATTAGTACACGTAAGTGGCGATGATTGTTGTCTTTGGGTGGCTGATCCAATTTCTGCTATGGTTCTATTCCTTAAGGGACACGATTTGGAGCATGATTCTGGTGTCTTAGCCAAAAGAAAGACATTCAAGAATTCAGGTTCTCCTGAAAAGTAAGATGAGTGCGGTTGGTTTATCCAATCGCATTTTCTTTTTATATAAAAGCATCAGTTGACATTTTTGTGACAATTTGTATATTATACTTCGTATAAACAAAAAACTTAGAGAATATGGTAAAATTTTGTATTAATGCCGTTCTGAATGGCAGTAAAAAATCAGATGGACGTTTCCTTGTTTTTGATACGAATGAGGAAATAAAGTCTTCCTATCACAGTAATGTGATAATCTTGAATTGCGAGAAATTTGTTGTCGATGAGGCAAACTCGTCAGGTAACTGGCGTGATGCATTTAACTTTAACGAGGAACCACCGCAGGGAATTCTCATAACGGTAAATCCCGGTTACAAGGCGAGTGATATTATGCCTTATTTCGAGTAAAAGATTGGTGCTGATGATTATCGGCACCATTTTTAATTAAAAATAGAAAATAAAAAGGAAATCATTATAAAAAAGTCAGATTTTTATTGATTGTGAATATAATTTATGTGAAAGAAATTCCATATAATTACATTATGATGTCAGATGAATTATGCAGATTCTGTGAGGATTAAGTCAGTTTTAACGAACTGTGGTTTTGAATATGTAGATAATCAAGATGAAGCAGATATTTTGATTTTTGATACATGTTCAGTGCGTCAAAAAGCTGAAGATAAGATTACATGAAGTTTGAAGGATGTAAAAAAAGATAAGAAAATCTGGATTACATGATGTATGGTGCAGCATAATTTTAGAAATATTTTGAAAAAGAATACACCAAATCAATTTAAACGTTGAAATTTTTTGTGAACGACGGAATGAAATCAGATTAAAGTTTATTGAGTAGAAAATGATGAAATTAAGGATTTGATTGACCATAAACAGACTTCACTTGAAAATATGGTATTTATTAATCATGCATTTAATCCATTATTTTTTAATCTAAGACAGACTTATCCAAATTTAGAATTATGTTTTAGAATTGATGATACTGGATTCTTACCGTTGATACTCGAGAGAATCTGATATGAATGATTGAAATATGATATAGAATTATTGAATGAATATGAAAAAATAATTCCACAGGAGAATGCTAATATGTCGGAGCATCAGACTACTGCTTATGTGCCTATTTCTACAGGATGTAATCAATTTTGTTCGTATTGTATAGTTCCATATGCTAGATGACTAGAAAGGTATTTTAGTGTAGAGCAAGTTGTGAGTGAAGTTAAATCTCATTTAAAGAGTTGAGCGAAAGAAATAGTTTTACTTGGTCAAATCGTGAATAAACATCCAGAATTTTTGACTATTTTGAAAGAAGTCTTGAAATTAGATTGATTAGAACGATTAAGATATACTTCGCCGTATCCGACTTATTATTCCGATGAACTTTTGGCTTTGCATGAAAATGAAGAGAAACTTTGTCCTCATATTCATATTCCTTTTCAGTCTGGTTCTGATGAAGTTTTGAAAAGAATGTTTCGTGGATATAAAGCGGAAGATTGTTTTAACTTTGTACAGAAAATTCAGAAATTAAAAAGAAAAATCTCGATAACTACTGATATGATAATCTGATTTTCATGAGAGACTGATTCAGATTTTGATGAAAGTTTGAAATTAGTGGAAGTATGAAAATTTGATATGATTTATATGTGAATATACTCCCCTCGCCCATGAACTTTCGCTTTTAAACAGCTGAAAGATGATGTTAGTGCAAAAGTTAAGCATGAACGCTGGGAAAAAATGAATGAACTTTTGAAGAAATGATCACAAGAAAATAATAAAGCTGAAATATGATGAGTGAGAAAAGTTTTGGTTGATGAGATTAGATGAGATGAATGGTCTGGTCATACTGATAATATGAAACAGATTTGGTGAAAAATTGATTGAAAAGATGTTAAAGCTTGAGAATTTATTGATGTAAAAATTATTGATTCGTGAGAATTTAAGTTATTTGGAGAAATAATATAAAAATTTTAATTTTACTATTGAATATTTTGATACTTTTTGGTATATATGAATAATAAAACAAAATAGTCAAATCTAACAAAATCTGAAATCTATGGTATTTGAAGTTAATTCTATTGAAGTGGCAAAAGGAATTGAATATGTCGTAAGACCCCAAAATTTCCGAAGTCCAAATTTGGTTGTTTTTTTGCCAGTAAGTGGAACCCCATTTCCAAAAATTTGTCATAGTAAAGAATGGGAAAATAATCATGCATCTATTTTGAGTGATCTAACGAATGAAACAGTAGAATATTATAAAAAGCTCAACGCTATTGTAATAACTGTTGAACACGACAAAATAATGCTTATTGATCTTACTGGTGCAACTCTTAAACTAAAATGTTCCTACAAAGATGCATTATCTTATTTGGAATATATACTTTTATGAAGGGATTGGTATCGATAAAAATATTAATCCCTTTTTACTTTTAATAAAATTTATTAGTAATCAAATACGTAGTTTAGAGGTCATTCATTCACACTTGTGACTGTCATATCAGCTCAGAACTCCCCCGTTTGGATTTTTCGTCAATTAGCTTTGGCTTCATCGATGAAATAATTATAGATTTCTTCTGCTTTTTTGTATGGAGCTGAATATACAAAATCTAGTTTAGTTCATTTTGTGCTTCTACCGTATAGAGTGAAATTTGAGACTAAAAGAACTTCTCAATCAATATCTTGTAGTGATGTATTTATATTTCAATCTGGTCAGCTTAATCGTTTTAGTTGAGGAAATTTTTTCATAATCCTGGCTATTTTTTCTTGATAAGTATTGAGATCATCAACGTGAATTCATAGATAAATTATTATTCATCTTCAGATTTCTCTGTGAATGTTACTTTCCTCGATATCTAGTTTAGCTGATTTTACTTGTTGAATTACTAGTCTCATTGATGTTGAATATGCTGGTAAAAGTTGTTCCCCTTTACAAAAGGGGATGTCCGTAGGACTGGGAATTTTTAAGTGTATGGTGTATAAAAATCCTCCACCGCAAGCGGTCCCCCTCCTTTCAAAAAGGAGGACAGTATATTTTATTCTGATTTATCTTTTCTTTTTCATTCGGAAAATATGTAATAGATTATTAATAGTGGAGCTATGAATATTTTTTTGAATGTGGGTTTGGTCCAAAAATTTGCAGGAAAATCTTTGAACAATGAAGTCATCATAAGATTTCGCTTGTTATTTGTTTTATCCTTTTGAAATGGATATGTGAAAAAATCTTTTATAAATTTTCGCATAGATTAAATAATTATTTAAAACACTTCTATTCAATCATCAAATTCATCTTCATCAGGTGGAAAATCCAAATCTTTAAAAAGTCTACTGTTTATGAAGTGTTTTATCTCTTTCATTTTTTTCTTGGATTTGAATCTTTCAGTATTTTTTTCCGCTTCTTTTATTCCTGCTTCATCGTATAGATCATTTTTAACTGTGTGCATTTCTTTATAAATTATAATTTAAAAATAACAAATGCATTTTATTTATTTCTATTTCTAATGTCAAGATAAAATTAAATTTTCATTGACATTTATTGTAATATTAATATACTTTAATTTAGTCAATTCATAGTGAATTGATTGGTGGCAACGACCGGCAGTTGCGCGAAAATAAAAGGCAATGGAAAGGGTTAAAGGAATTTATCAGGGTGCTTTTGCTTTAAGCTTAATGTTTATTGTGGCTGCCAGCTTTATTTGTATTTCTCTTTTGGGGTATTGTACTGAAGATTGGTTGCCTCGTAATGTAGCTGTTGGTTGTGTAGCTGAGGCTATACTCTTCATTTGTGGTATCAACACTATCAGAAATGGATCTTTTGAAATTCTCAAGGAGTACCACAGTGTAAGACTGCTGAAAGAGCTTTATGTTAGGATTCTTTTCCTGATGGGGTTTGGAATTGCTTTATCGTTTATCTTGTTATTATTTTTTTATGGATTATTTCCTCCTGATGGAGAACATTCTACTCCTATCTTAATCTATGCACTGAATATCATGATACCTGCGTGGATTTTCTTCATTTGGATGAGTATTGAAATTAGAAAAATTAATAACCAGATGCGGTAGTATGGACTACATTTAATAAAAAAGGCTATTGGAATCTCAATAACCTTTTTTTTAATCAGATTATTTAAAATAATTCAACTTCTCCAAACATTGAACAAGGACCAGGGGCACATCAATCAGTGAATGCAAGCTTATAATATTTCGTTTTATCTGGTGATTCAAAAAACCAAATTAGTGGTCGAGTATCATCTAATATGTCATCAAAACAATTATTTGACACATACGGATCTCAATTATCTAGGATTGAATATATTTGAGTTTTTGGATTTGAAGATGTGATTTTTGTTTGATCTTCATAAGAGATTATATCTTCACTAATCGAACATCAATTCTTTAATTGTTTCTTGATTATATTTTCAAGAGATTCATTTTCTGATTTTTCAAATACTTCAATAAATTCCGCTCAATGAGATATTCTATTTCATTCTCTTATAAAGATTGGAGATTCAGATTTTACATAAAAAGTATCATATCATGCTGGTGTTGTAATTCTGAGTCATAAATCTGGATAAACAGATGTATAAATATATCAAGTTATATAAGCTGATCAATAATACATTGGTCAGCATCAAACTGTAATTTGAGTTTGTGGATCTCAAGGCATCCATTCAGGTGGATATTGGTCAAGAGTATGCATACAAGATTCTATATCACAAAATCAATTTTTAACTTTTTCTTCCATAATATTTGCATATTGAAAAACTTCATGATCGATGGGATAAAAATTGGGTTTACAATTTTCGTCATCTGGTTGATATTGATAAAAATCTTCTGGAACATCTTCGTCTGACATTTTGATTCATTCTTCATCATCTCAACATCATTCATAGTAATATTCTCTGAATTTAGCTACTCAAACTGTATAATAATGCATATCTCCTTTTCATCAGTCTATACAATCTTTTTTGATAAACTCCCCTTCTAATTCTTCTCATGA
>DETJ01000038.1 GCA_002361595.1 Patescibacteria group bacterium UBA3291
GAAAATTCTGTTTCACTAGGAGAGTATGTTTGTAAATCAGAGAATTGAATTGCTGTGATATTTGGGAATGAAGTCGATGGTGTGATGCCTAAAACTCTGAAAGAAGTAGACTGAGTGGTAGAGATCCCAATGCAATGAATCAAAGAATCTATGAATGTTGGTCAGAGTACAGCTATTTTTATGCGAGAACTTAGGAAAAAATAGGACAAACTGAAAAGAATAAAATTAATCTACTTTATTTGTCTTTTTGCTCATTCATATAAGATAAAACGGCATTGAAAACTAATCATCTAGCTAATCATCTAATTCTCCAAAAGAGAATAAGTCGTATAATTAATGATGTCCAACCAAGTTCATGATATCAGTATGAGAAAGATAGGATAGTTAGTACTAAACAATCGAACATAGTCGCACGAATAAAAAGATAGTTGGTACGTCATTGTTTGAGTTCAGGATTATTTTTAACGGATGTGTAAATTGTCCAAAAGTAACTTTGAAGCATATCATTATTTTTTTTACTTATTTTTCGGAATCTTAGCCAATTTAAGCTTGCATATTCCATATCAAGGATTTCTTCTATTCCTTTCTCTATTTTTAGAGCAGAAAGTAATTCTTTCCTTTTATGTTCATTTTTGATGACAGGATTTTTTTTATACAAAAAGATTTCAGTAGGTTTCCTAAATTTAAACCAAATATTGATGACAAAATCTAATAAATGGGAAAGTGTTTGAATAATTTCTCATGCTATGTAAGATAAACAAACGAATACAAATGCATATAACACATCATATTCTCATCAGAATTCAACAGGAACGTCTTCTCAGAAAAATAGACATAAAATTAAAATTAATGCTCATCAAGGCATAATTTTTACCATATATTCATCAATAGAGAATTTGTCGCTCATTTTATTATTTTAAACTTTCTAAAAACACTTAAATTGGTCAAATGCTACTAATTTAATAAGTATATTTTATAATTTATCAAGAGAATGATTTATGTTTTTTTGACAACAGTTTTTGTTAATAAACATTGACTTTATATGTAAATTTAATATATTTTATTTCAATTTATGTTTTTATATTATTTTTGTATATTATGAATTTTCAAGAAAAGTATGATATCCTCGATAAGGAAATCCTTCAAGCAGTTAAGGAAAGAAATTTCAAGTTAAAAGATGAAAAAGTAAAAGTACAAAAAAGAATTGCATATTTGCTTTCATTAGAAAATCAGATAAAAGATTCTGATAAAAAGATTCTTAAACTTTCTAAAGAATGAAAATCTAACGAGGAAATAGAAAATGAACTTTCAAAGCAAGAAAATTTACAATATAAATTGGATATCGCAGTCAAGAATGATTATCATGAAGTTTGTAACGAGGTAAATGGGCACAGAATAATAGAATGATCAGAATGATATTGATTAATTGATAATAAATGAGAAGAAATAACTAAAGAAAAATATGATTCTGTTTGAAATTTTAATAAATATGGAGTAGCATTAGTTAAGAAAAACTGGAAATATTGATTAATAGATGAAAAGTGAGATTTGGTTACACCAATTATCTACGAGACTATTAAAGAGTTTTCAGAATGATTTGCTGTAGTAATAAAGGATGGAAAATCCTGACTAATAGATGCTAAATGAAATGTAATTTTACCGATTGTCTATTCGGATCTTAGTAGTGTTAAAAGTTGAAATCTTTTGTTTAGAGATGGGGGTAGATTTCGATGAATGATAAATACTAAATGAGAGATTTTGCATAATCCTGAATTTGATTATTATTCAGAATTACTCAATAATTGATATGCCATAGTGGAGAAAAATAATAAAAAATGATTATTAAATAATAAATGAGAGTTGATAGTTTCACCAAAATATACTAGTATTAGAGCTTCAGATGTGCTAAAATGATGACTAATTGGAGTGGAAGTTTATGGTAAAGGGGGGACAAAATGCTGAAAAGTTACACCAGAAGGAGAGGAAGTAATAGCTCCTATTTATGATAAGGTAGAAGAAATTTGATGACTTGAATGAGTATATAAAGTAAAATTACAATCTAAGAACAGTTGGGAATATGAATGACTAATCGATAAAAATGGAAATGTAATAGTTGCTCCTGATAAATATTATCATATTTATAATTTTGAACCTAAACATGATTGAAGAAAATTCTCAGAAGTTTGGCTATGGGATAAAAGTAAAGCTTGGGATAAGAAATGATTAATCGATGAAACATGAAAGGAAGTTATTCGTCCTCTTTATGGACAGCTTGCTCCACTACATAAACATGATGATTACTATAAAGTCTCTAAGCAAAAACTTTTCTGAAAAAATAAAGTTGGATATGTAGATTTAGAGTGAAATGAGTACTTCTGAGAAGATGCAAAAGACCTTGAAAATCAATTGTTTTCAAAAAAATAAAATATAGATACATATATAATATTATATAGTTCATGGATTATGAACAAAAGTTTTTTTGTGAAAAACTGAACTTGAAAATATTATACTTTTTCGGATACTGAAAGTAGATTTATTTCATAAAGCTTAATTTTATGAATACTAGTCGATTGAAAATTTTTCGTTTTTGTAGGCCAGTTCTGCATTTTGTATTGATTTTATTGGTATTTCGAATCTCATATAAATCCAGATTGTATTGAAATTTTATGTGAAAGATTTTTCATGAGATTCCACGAATTAATAAGCAAGAATTACTCTTATTTGCATTAATTTCTGCTGGAATTTTTGTAGTAATTGGATTAATAAAGAATTTATATGAGTTAAATAAACAGACGTGAAGCTATATCCAAACACTTTCGAAAGTCCGAGTTTATTGGTTTATTTTCAGTGCATTTGTTTCATATTTTGGTCAGTGATTCATATTTAATTTCTGAATCTCTAGATATATTATTTTGATTTCAGCAATTATTGCATATGTAGTTTTGTTTCTATTTGATCAGGTTTGGTATCGTTTAGATTTTAAATTACAGAAAAAAAACTGAAGTAAAGTCCTGATTATATCTGATAACTTAAATAAATCATCAGAATTATTGGATAAATTGAAATGAAATTTTTCACTGCCAACTGAAGCGATAGTAAGTGATGATGTGGATGGAGTAGATTTATCAGAGTATTCAATCGCTGTCGTAGTCGGAAATGTAAAACAGGAAATTTTGCAGAAAATATTTGAAAAAATCAGATTTTATGATACTAGATTTTTTCATGTGAGTGAGGGATTTTTCCTAGAAGATGTAGTTTATAAACCTGAAAAAATCTGATCAATCGTTGCTATGGAATACACTCATTCACAGCTGAATGGATGGTCATTGATATGGAAAAGAATATTTGATTTGGTAGCTGCTACAATTGCTTTGATAATCTTTGCTATTCCTATGATAATTATTGCTATTATTATCAAGATAGACTCAAAATGACCAGCAATCTACAAATCCAAGAGAGTCTGAAAATGATGAAAATTATTCACATTTTACAAATTCCGTTCTATGAAAACGGAGATGTGTGTATGATATGGATGAAAAAAAGCTGATGAATTATATGCAAAATTGATAGCTTCAGATGCTAATAATCGTAAATGAGTGTTGCCAAAGATTAAGGATGATCCACGTGTAACAAAGGTAGGAAAATTTTTGCGTAAGACATCACTGGATGAATTGCCTCAATTATTCCAAGTTTTATGGTGAAGTATGTCGTTAGTTGGACCTCGTCCGCATCTTCCGAAAGAAGTGGAACAATATGAACAGTGGGAGAGGAGAGTACTTAGTATTAAACCATGAATTACATGATATGCTCAGGTTTTTGGTAGAGATAATTTACCATTTTCTGAAGAAGCTAGACTAGATTTGTACTATATACAGAATTGGTCATTGGCAATGGATTTGTATGTAATTTTCGCTACGTTTGGTGTAGTGTTTAAGGGACATTAATAAATAACAAATCTCCCCAAACCCCTCTTTATCAAGAGGGGCTTTTTATTTATTCCCTATTGATAAAGGGGGAAACAGAAGCTTGCTCAGCTTGCTGAGGCAGGGGGATTTGCATAATAAAAAACATAAATAGAAAATAAGAGAAGATATTTCTTTCAAAAATCTCTTGCAATACCAAAAATTATTACTACTCTCAAATTGCCAAATCATCTTAATATACTGTTTTTTGTTTACAGTAAATTTGCTATATGACGGAAAAGGCGACTAAGTTTGCCTCTTATTTGTCATATGGCAGTATAGAGTAGATGGTTTGGCGACTATGCAGATTTAGTCGCCTTTTTTGATTGGTAAAAATCTGACTAATTATGTTTTCTTCTCTTTTATTTTCTAATTATATTATTATGAAGAAAAACTTTTTATTTGCTATGTTGGCTGTATTCTTAGCCTGATTCTGATTCGGAGGGGTCAGTATGGCTGATGAAGAAACACCATCTACGCCTGAAACACCTACAGAGTCATCATCTTGTCAAGAAGAAGCAACTTATTGAACAAATTGATGTGATACACTAGCAAATGCTATTAAAAGTGCGAATGTTGGTGATACTATTACTTTGTTAGGAGATATCACTTTAGACGAAGATGTTATAATTAGTAGAAATATTAATATTGATTTATGAACACATAAAATTGAAGGTAATTGAAAACGATTTGCCTTTATTAATTGAGCAAATTCTGAAATATGAAACTGAACCATAATTAATACAACAAAACCTGCAATTCAAATTGAAGGTTGAGCAAATGTTACAATTAAAGACTGAAATTTTACTTCAACTAACGCTTCAGCACTAGTTATCATTAACGGTTCTACATTAACTATCGATAATGCTAAGGTTAAGGCACAAGAAGTAGCAGTATTAGCTTATACAAATGCTAATGTTACAATTAATTGAGGAGAATATGAAACTGTAGATAATTTTGTAATATGAACAAACTGATCTGAGTGACTAGGATGAAGTAAAATCACAATCAACTGATGAACTTTTAAGGGAAATATTACTTCTCCATGATACATTGCATGCTGAATCTATGCTCCAAATGATGATACTATCACGGTTAATTGATGAACATTTGATATTACAAATGGAGTTTGAGTAGCTATTCGTGCATGAAATGTAAATATTTGAGAAAAAGCAATATTTAAATATACTACAGATGAAAACATTTCAGAATGATTTGTTTGAGACAGTAAGGTTAAATTACCAGTATGAAATAAGATTGTTATTGATTTGAGAGCATGATATCCTTGATTAAATGATAATACATTTAAGGTTGAATCAAAGAAAAACAATAATGATACTTTTACTAATCAATTATATGTAATTGAAGATACAGAACCTTCATTTTCATCTAAAGATGTAGATAATGCTGAAATAACTAAAAAATCTTGAGAATATAAGGTTGAAATTCAATGATGAACTTTTTCTGAAGATGTAAATGATTACACAGTTGTAGATAAATGTGCAGTAAAAAATGGAGAAAATTTATATGAAATTAGAAATTGTCCTACTCCAATAAATTTTTATACAAGTAGCAATAATAAAATTCCTGTTGTTGTTAATGAAGAATGAACTATTGATTTAGACTCAACAAAAATAGCTATCAAAAATGAAAGAAAAAGAGCAGAACCTAAACTTTCTATTGAAACTCCAAAAATTTTAGGGGCTAAAAATACTGATTGATTAGAAATCATAGAAATTGAATGAGAAAAAATATTATTCATGGATATGACTAAATTCTGATGAAGTTCTCAGACTAAATGATTTAGTAGCTCTGAAGATTGAATTTTCTTCTCAAAGTTCCAATTATGAACAGATTATGTTGCAGAATGAGAATGAGCTATAACATATGATGAAAATGAAAAAGCAATTAAAAAACCTAAATGGGTTTCAACTGAAGAAAAAACGGTAGCTAAATACAACGAAATCACAAAAGATGGAAAAGTAATTTGATACACTTTAAAAATCTGAGCTCCTGATTTCTCTTGGTTCTATGCTCCAAGATTATATAAAGTAACATTTAACTCTGATTGAGGTACAGAGTATGAAGCTCAAAAAGTAGCATTAACAGATTGAAAAGCTACAAATCCATGAATTCCAACTAAAAAATGATATGGATTCAAATTTTGGAGTAAAGATGGTAAAAAAGAATATAAATTCGAGGATGCAGTAGATAATGATATTGAACTTAAAGCTATTTATGGAGATACAGATGATGCATTTACTATCACATGGAAAAACTGAAATACGACACTTAAAGAAGATATTCTCGCAGCAGGAGCAACTCCTACTTATTTGTGAGAAACTCCTACTAAAGATGCAGATAGTTCTTGTAAAACATATGAATTTAAAGCATGGTCTCCAGCTATAGCTGCTGTTAGTGCTGATACTACATATACAGCTACATTTACGTGTACTTCTCCTATAACTCCTTCATACTCATGAGGTGGAGGATCATCAAGAAACTCTTCTAAAACAACTACAGCAGATGATACTAAAAAAGCAGAAGAAACTGCAAAAGATGAACAAAAAGCAGATGAATCAAAATCAGATGAAACTAAGGCTGATGAAACTAAAACATCTGAAGAAGCTAAAGCAGCTGCTGATGCTCAAGCTCTAAAAGATGGATATTCTCAGGAATTTATCGATGCTTACAACTTTGCTCGTAAAAATAATATCACAACTAAAGATACTATTAGAGAAGCAGATATGGATGCACCATTGACTAGAATAGCTATGGCTAAAATGCTATCTCAATATGCTATCAATGTACTTGGAAAGACTCCAGATACATCAGTAGTAGTTCCTACATTCCCAGATGTAGATGCTAAATTGGATGCAGATTATAATAACTGAGTAACATTAGCTTACCAACTATGAATAATGTGAATAAATGTGAATAAATATAGACCATTTGATTTGGTAACTAGAGCAGAATTTGGAACTGCATTGTCTAGAATGTTGTTTGGTTTAGAAGATGGAGAATGAAATGAATGGTATTCAACTCATCTTGCTAAGCTAATGGAAGAGCAGATCATTACTAATAATAACCCTAATTTACAAGAATTACGTGGTTACGTAATGATCATGCTTATGAGAAGTGCACAATAAAACTAGAAACTCCCAATCTAGTGTGCTTCTCATTTGTACTAAATTGGCAGAAAAGGTCACTCCGTCAGGGGTGGCTTTTTCAAATTAAAAAATGTCCTCCTTTATTGAAAGGAGGCTTGCCCCGCTAAGCGGGGTGAAGACCACGAAGTGGGGGAGGATTTTTAAGTGTATGATATTAAAATCCCCAGTCCTTTGGACAGCCCATTTCGGTAAAGGGGCACAAATAATTTCTCACTCCTGTTTGTAGTCTTTAGAGTAGAACCCTGGTTGAACTAAGGAAATACCTAAGATTTTCACCCAGCTAGTTTACGACGCTAAGCGGTGCTGGACAAGCTACACTCAGAATGATATATGAAAATGAGAAAAAATAAAAGCTGGCTATAAACAGTCAGCTTTTTTAATGGTTTTTTAATTAGCTTAGTTAGTATTCAGAACATAAAGTTCTCAAATTTGTCGTAGTCAATCTTTGAAATGACTTCTCCGTCTTGTACTAGGTATTCAATTCCTAGAGCTTCCATAAACGCTTTGTTCCCTGCACTTAAACTCCTTTTGAGTTCTTTATTAATCTTGAGCGGAAAAAGGTCCAGGATGATGTCGAAGTAGTCAGAATCGAAATCGACTTCGGGATAGTCACGACCCATTGGATCGTTCAGGTAGATCCATGCAACATCTCTATCACATTCGATGACAATGGGAATGTTGCCTTCCTTGATTAGAGACTGCATCTCTTCTCTCAGAAGCAGAACGTCAGCGGCTCTCGGATTGTCCCTAGTGAAAGTTTCCTTTCCTTCACTCTTTAAGAGTAGAGCCTTTTTTGGCCACTTCTGTGGCGTAGAGGCAGCAAGAGTTCCTACCATAATTACTAGTAGGATGAATGGTAATGTTTTCATAAGTTAGAAAATTTTTGTTGTTTTTTTATGTTTAACTAATCTCGCGGAGGTTAATATACATATTTTTGAACTAAAGTCAAATTACAATTCTCTTGAAAAAAAGTACAGTAAAAGTACACTTATCTTCAGATTTTTTATCTTATTAAAACAAATTATATGAGACACCAAAAGCCTTTAGCAGTTAGAATTTTCATCCGAATTTGTGTAGTATTTATGACTGTATCTTTAATCGGAGTTTATGTAGTTTATATGTTCGCTCCTACTCAAGAAGCATGAGAAGATAATCAATGAGCAGATGTAGATACATGATCTGTAGAAAATATTAGCTGAGAAAATACAGCAGGAGAGTCTCAAGTAATACTACCTGAAATAGATTCAGAAAATCCTGAAAGTACACAAGCTCCTATTTTGGTAACTGAGGATGGAGAAGTAAATGAAATGGATCAGATGGTTGAAGTTCAATTAGAGAACGGTGAAACAGAATTAGTTAGGCAGTGAGATTTATGAGATGCAATCCAAATAAATTAATTTAATTAAATCGTGATAAAAATTATGAAACTTTCGATAGATATGGATCAAAGATATGCTAAAATGAGGGCACATACGGCTACTCATCTTTTGCATGCAGAACTTGCTAAAATTTTTCCAAACACAAAGCAGGCAGGTTCTTTGGTTGATGAGGATTTATTGAGATTCGACTTTTATGCGAATAATCTACTTACAT
>DETJ01000047.1 GCA_002361595.1 Patescibacteria group bacterium UBA3291
GCATATTCCAATAATTCTTTTCAAATTCATTTTCCTTTAAAACTTCAGGCAACCCATAGGCAGTAAATATATTCATAATTCTGACCAATAACTGGAACTCGTGCAGTTTCAATAGGTTCATATTCAATAAATATCTTTCATCTATCATTTAGTTTTCTGAAAACATGTCAGTCTTTTAATTTACTTTTAATTCGCTCTTTCTTTTTATCCACTCAGCATTGATGTTTCGGGTCTCCGATAGCACAGCAAATATGTTCGTTATCAATATTTTCTGCGGTTAGGTTAATGTATTCGTGCATTGTTTTTGAGATATTTAAAATAATTATAAATTACATTAAAAAAATCTGATAAAATCACAATAGAAATTAAAAAAAAAGGAGAAACTTAAATTTCTCCTTTAATATTTAAAAACAGATTATTGATTAAGATATTCCTTAGCACATTCATGAAGTTTTTCGGTCTTCAATTTAATGTAGTTTCATCTAACTTCTTCAGAATCTCAGGCTTTTACATCTCAAATCTCAGCTTTTACCCTTTCTAAACAAGAATCATGTCTTTCTCTCCAATAACTTCAAAGTCTAAAATTACCATTATCAATATCTTCCTTAAATTTTTTTAACCATTGAGTGAAGTATTCATCATTTTCAACTCAAATTAGTAAGTCATAAAAATATCTCATAGCTTCCTGTGTACAAGCGGTATCAAATGTACCATCTCCATATTTACCAGGTTCACAATTTAGTTCTTTTGCAACGATTTGTGTAGGTATTCAGCTTTTTAATCATTGGTCATAGAATATTTTATTATCTGGATAACTTGCTCATCGGAAAGTGGCATCTCATATCTTGTAAGCAGGATTCCACCAAAATATTGTATCAGTAGTAGATAAAACATCACATGGATTTTCTAATGTCCTATAAGTAAGATATAAATTCCATCCATCTTGTGCATCAAAATCAAATCCAATGTATCAATCTTTATATGGTAGAATGTATGCCATTTTTGTGACATTAATATCATATCATCACATATCATCCACATGACATAAAGTAATTGCTTGATTTAATTCTTCAAAAGCAGGGATCTGAAAATTATTTCCCGTTTGTTCAATAGGTTCATCAATATCAATTGTGCAACTATCACCACTGGTACAACTATCAATAACTTCAGGATTTTCTACTACAGAATTATTACATCCAGTAAGTAATAATCACCCGATTAAAAGGGTAGTCAAAAGTCAAAATTTTTTCATGTTTGTTTTGAATTTAAATAAAATTATATAGATGATAAAAAAGAATATATTCAAGAAATTAACAATAGAATTCATACTATAATCTTAAGTACTTTTATCCAAGTATTCTTTCATTTTACTGAACTAAAACAGAAATAACTTCATAGTCATAGAATTATAGATAATATAAATCACCACATACTTAGGAATGGTAATTTATGTGTAAAATCTGGTGTAATATAAGAACAGCTATCATTGTATGTAATGTCTATCATGTGATTTGCAATTATGTATTTTTGTATAACATTTATTATCATAAATAAGCAAATCACAATAAAACAAGCAGTACTAATTCTCCTTTCTAAAATTTTATTTTTCCAAAAATCTATAGCAAACATAACTATAGAAAACAATAGTCAAAATAGAGGAAGTACAAATATGGTAAAATCTATTATACAATTACGCATATTCGGACAAGCATCAATACCCCATCCTTCATTATTTAAATACAAGAAAAACCAAACAATAGGAAAAGATATAGAAACTAATAATAATCGAAATATCCGTTTATAATATGTATTATTAATTTTTTTCATAAATGAAAAATGTTTTATAAAATCTCTACTTTTCAGATAAACTTTCCAAGAGGTCAACATTCACATGGAACAATTTTATAATAAAATGAAGGATCAGATCATTCAACATACATTCTATACCGTTTTTCATTTGGATCTATGTCATCCGTATAGCACCAATTATCCGAACTTATAGCACCATTTTCAGGTCATACTTGGTATACTGTTTTTATTCCTGAAAATAATCTACCGTCTTCCAAATAAAACTTTGTAACATCTCTTAACTTACATCATGAATTTACGTGCTTTTCTTCCAAAATTTCCTTCAGAGGTTTATTAGGATCTTTTCTATAAATTCTGATATTATCACTACTCCAGGATTCTACACGTCATTCTATTCAAACTATTTCATTTCATGTTAATTCAATAAATGGTTCATCTGTTTTCTCTAAAAACCATGGTCATGAATATTTATCAGTTGTTATTCTAAGCTTTATATCTGGTCGTGTAAATGTATATAAATATCATGTTACATTATAGCATTCATGTTGTGTTCCTCAGATGAAACTACCACAATCTATATTATTGAATCATGATTCTGTTACGGTCATGATTACAGGTGAAGTTATTTCTTCATTTATAATTTCAGAATTTTCTACAGTTTCATTACATCCTGTAAGCAATAAACCACCAACTAATAAAGTAGTTAAAAGTCCAAGTTTTTTCATATGATAAACGAATAATTAAAAAAACATATACGAAATATAGATTAGTCATATAAAACTAAATCACAATATGAAATTAAAAAAAGCTCTCCATTTGGAGAGCTAATTCTAAATTGTATTTTACTATTTCAAATGATTATAATCAGGTAAATCTACTGTAATATGAGAAACTTTAATATTTGAATTCTCTTTTCATCCATCACCAGCAATGATTAGACTTAGATACATTTCATCATAATCATTAGTTCTTGGCAAAGACCAGAATTCACATCATTCATCATGTAGAGAAATCTCTGTTTGAGTTATAGGATTTTGTGGAGTTAATATTACACACATTGTTTTTCATTCTTCTCTTGGTGTAATTCCTGAATATCTTTCAGGTCAATCTACCATTCAAGCATTTCTTTGCCAAAAATGGTTCTTACCAGGATTTCTAACTAAAGGAGTTCCTAAAGATTGAATATATGAACCATCAGTAACTTCAATTTTAATTTCATGAATTTTAAATCATGAAGTTAGTGGGTCTCAGCGATTATCGGTTTCATCACCATAAATCGGTTCTCATGCAATATTTCTATTAAAGAATTTTGAATTCGTTGAGAATTTTATAAAGAACTGTCTTCATTCTCATTCCCATTGAGTGAAGTTATCATCAATAGCGATAACTTTATCTTCCCAGTCTGGTTCTAAATCAATATATCTTCCAAAACTATCATCATTGTTGTCGTTATAAATTCATAATCAGTGGTCATATTTAAAATTTTCAATCATTTCATAAACATTTGGAGCATAATTGTAATCATTCCATTGCAAATGAGTAATCCAAGTAATAGCCACTCCGATAATAAAGAAAACTCAAATAATAATTCCAAGAATTACTTTACAAGTAATCTTTCCAGCTTTACTAAATCATCCGATTTTCATTTTTGTTTTGATTAAAGAATAAATTTTTTATACCCTATTATACCCCCCCCTATGGATTTGTCAAATATTTTAACACTTTTTTTGAAAAATGTTGAAAAGTGCTTTTTGAATGAATAAAAAAAAGGAGAAAACTGAATTTCTCCTCTCGTAGTTTCCAAATTTTTACTTAGAAATTAACAATTGAACCATCTTCTAATACACATCCACCATCAACCCAATTTCATCACATATTAGAACAAGCTTCCTCTACCATTGCTTGAGTTTCTTCCTCAGTTTGTCATTCCAAAACTCTCATTTTTGCCACAGGCATATCTCAATTCGTTTCTTCTGATACTTCTTCTGATACTTCTTCTGTAGCTACATCTTGTAGTTTTCCATTAAATTTATGATTTGAGAATTCTACATTTACACTTTTATCTACCATATCAATTACACATTCTACATCATCTTCAGCCACATCTCAATTTTTCTCACGAGTTACATGTCAATTCAAAACGAATGATGCTCATGCTTCTTGTTCCACATCCCATTCAGCATTGAATGTTTCAGTATTTAGATAGAAACCAACTCTATCATTACAAGCCAAAAGGCGACCAGCATCATTATTTAGGTTGTATGAAGCAGTTTCGTTGCTCTCATCAGTAGAACTGGTATCGTTAATATTCACATGGAAACTACATCCACTAAGTAATAATCATCCCATTAAAAGGGTAGTCAAAAGTCAGATTTTTTTCATGTTTTGATAAAATTAAAATATAAATTATATATTATATAACGACAGAAATTTGAAAATGTGACACATATTGCTAGCTATTTCTTTTTATTTTCCTTTTCAGCTTTTATTTCTGCTCTAATTCTTTTTATATTTTCTTTCATTCTTTTTGGTAATTCACGATATTTAAATCAAACTAAGTGTACTTCGTTATATTGAACCCAGATATATCATCAAATCATAATTAAGAATCCATACAAGAAATGAATAGGTTCAACTAAATTATTAGAAATTAGATAATAGAACATCCAAATAGATAAAATCAACTCAATTTCAGCTGTAATCATTCATGGAGAATATGGTTTCTTAAGTCTTGCAGCATATATAAATACAATATGAACAATTCATTCAAAAATTCCTAAACATCATGCAGGAATTATCAACCAAGCATGATTGCTACAAAAGAATGGAACAAAAGTTAATACCATAAGATAAATTGAAGTTACTACTCTTGAATATCTGACGATTTCTGGTGTTAAATTATCTTTAAAACCTGTAATTTTTCAGATAACATTAGTAGCAAATCATCATGGATAATAGCTTTCTTCTCGTTCATGAAGTATTCAAAGCAATATAGCAATGACTGCAAAGGCCTGAATTGTATCAGTATTGATAACTCATGCATAAGCCATCACAATCATAGAGATTACTGTGTAAATCTCCAAAGAATAATACCTAAGAAAACGAATCATGATTATTATGTTAAAAACTAAAAACATTTATTTTTTCATATTCATTTCTGGACTGAAACAAGTCAAACTCCCACTCCATTCCATTTCAAAATTACAAAATTTCATTCATATTCTTTTAATCTTTCATCATTCAAATCTCTTTTCTCCATCAATAATTTCAACTGTTCATCATTTATTTCAAGTACATTTTGAGTAGCTAAATGTCCAAAAATCTGAGCGATTCACACGAGTGGAATTAACTTTTGAGAATTGTTCTTTTTATCTTCAAGGATTTTGAATATCGAAAGTCAGATTTTTATATTCGATATTTTATTTTCAAAATGGGATTGAATTAGTGATTTTGGAGCGATATTTACGGTATATTTTGAAATGAAAAAATCTAAATCTGAAATTGAAGAAATTCACCATGAGGAAAGATTTTTCCACATTTGTCATTCTGAGGCTTTAGCCGAAGAATCTTGTGTGTCTTGTCATTTCGAACGAATGTGAGAAATCCACTCAACACTCATGGATCTCTCGTTTCACTCGAGATGACGACTTACATTTTGAGTGCTGTCAACTTTCCTAAATTTTGAAATAAAAAATCCACCAGTTCAATGAACATGAGGCCATAGTCTGGCAACTTTTTTAGCATTTTCATGAGATAAAATTTCATTTCATCTCCAGCTACAAATTCAGTCAGATTTCTCATCTAATGGAACTGGTAATAATTCAATTTTATCTCAATATTTTTTCAATACTTCTGAAACTACATATTCATTCTCTAATATGTTCGTGGTACATGTAGAATATACTAACTCTCCTCAAACCTTCAATGATTTAAGTCACGAAATAAGTAATTGAGTCTGCAATTCTGAAAGTTTTTTTGATTTTTTCTCATCTCGTTGCCAAACTTTTTTATCAGATTTATATTGCATTCATTCTCATGAACATGGAGCATCAACGAGAACTTTATCAAAAGTTTCTGGAAATTTATCTCAAATAATGCATCAATCTTGATTGATTACTCAAACATTAAATATTCCACAGCGGTGAAGATTTGATTCTAATGCTTTTTTTCTTCACTGATCTATTTCATTGGAAATTAGAAATCACGCATTATCGTCATTCTGAGGAGCTTGCGACGAAGAATCTTGTGTGTCACCTAAGATCCTTCACTGCGTTCAGGATGACAAAAGGGAATCAGCGATTTGAATTGATTTCCCTCATGGAGCTGCGCACATATCCAAAACATAATCTCAAGGCTCTACTCAAAGCATTTGAACACTCAAACTTGCAGCCATTTCTTGTACATATATTAGTCATGCTTGATGCAGATAATGACTTCATAAACTTGATGGTTTTAAATCTTCTTTCCTAGTCGCGAATAAAACATCATTATATTTGTTTCAATTATAAGAAAAATCTGGCTCAGACAAATCCCACTCTTTTGAAATTGTAGAGTATATAATATTATGTAAATCAGATTTATTATTTTTATATCCACGGTGATTTAATATTTTTATACTTTTTTTAACTGGATTATTGTAACATTTTTCAAACTCAAAAAATTCTGACTCATTTAAAATCTCTTTTACCATATCTAAATATGAAATATTTTTCATGATGGTTGGAATAAATTAAACAAGTTCACGGCCGTTGTGTCATTCAGAGGGAGCAAAGCGACCGAAGAATCAATTAACATCATGTTTTCCTGGATTCTTCGCTATGCTCAGAATGACAAACTAATACACAGAATTTTTATATAGATTTATATTTGAAAAAAAAGCTTTAATAATTAGATTACAATAAGTAATTCCATTTATATTTAATATATTAAATGTTTGTACATTACCCTCATATTATGCCTATTATATACATAAGTCTGTTACTTTTATTGTTATTTTGAGAAATGATTTGAATAATTTATGTTTTATGATTATGAAGAATTAATTTTCCAAAACGACTTAAAATCTCAGCATGAATATTACAAATTCTATTTACAATAGTTGCTGTTTATTGTATATTAAATTATAGTCTATAATAAAATTTAAACTGATTTTAGATTTATTCAGATTTATTTTATTTTTTATTTATATTTGAAAAAAAAGTCTTTATCTGTACATAACATATTTATATTCGTCTTTAAATAATTACAATAAAATGGAAAAAAATCCCCAATTTTCTTCAAAGAACTTTTGTTTAGCTCAATTTCTATTCTTTATAATATTATTTATAGTAAAACAATGTGTAATCTATCGAATATATAGAAATATTTCTCCAATTAAATATTGTTTAGAATACTTTTTTTCTGATTTATATTTTTTTTGAATAATTATATTTATTTGTACAATAATTAATAATGTGAAAAATACTATTATTAAATTAATATGAAATATTTTAATTATGCTATTAAACATATTGTTTTTTATTGATATTTTTACAATATATTACTTTCAAAGTCATGAGACTATTTATTCATTAATCAATATCGGTAAATATTGATGAAATTGATTTACTATTATATGAATATTTTGGGTTGCTTTTTTTGTACTCATATTATGTTTATGCGTATTTTTTGTATATAAACGAAATTTTCTTAAAAAATTTTGAAAAATTTTTTCACCAAAGATTTTTACAATTCTATATGTTGCATTGTCCGTAATTTTTATTGTACAAAACTTATTATTAACATCACCTGATTCTTATCCAAAAAATATCATATCCGTTAATATTAACGCGATTAATGATATTGGAAAAGATATTATCTTTCTTGACTCAAAATATGAAGATTTTATAAGTTATGAAACTTGAGATGCTAAAAATTTAAATATAATACTTATTTTTGCAGAAAGTTTGTCTGCAATAGATTCATATTACTTGTGATGAAAAAATAATATGCCATTATTTGATAAAATACAGAAAGAATGAAAAATTTTTACAAATTTTATTGCTAATTGAAAAGTGTCTTCTGATGCTCATGTAAGTACTTTAATTTGAGCAATACCAATAAATAATTCATATGAATATGATTTTGATGAATGATTAGCAAGTTTTTTAAATAAAATATGATATAAAACAACATTTATTTCGACAGCTCCTTTAACATTTTTAAAACAAAGGGATTTTATTGAAAAGGTTTGATTCCAAAAGATAATATGAGAGGAGGCATTTAAAGATAAGAAAAAATATAGCTTTGATTCAGCTCCAGATGAATATTTATATAGCACAGCATTGGATGAAATCAAAAATCAAACATGAAATTATTTTATATGAATGCAAACAATTTCATTTCATTCACCATACGATAGTCCATATTGTACTTCGGAATGAAATCATAAATATCAAACATTAAATTATGCAGATGATAAATTATATGATTTTTATGTTGAACTTAAAAAAAATTGATTTTTTGATAACTGAATACTAATCATTCTGTGAGATCATAGAAAAAGAGAACCCGCGGAAATTTGAGAATCTTACTTATTCTGAGAAATGTGGGAATATAGGACTGTTGCTACTGTAATTTGATCTTGAATTCAAGCATGAACGAAAAATTCGAATATTATACAACACACAGATTTCTTTCATTCAATTAAAAAACTTTTATGACGTTGAAATATACAATTAGACACTTATTACAACAATATTTTTACAGATAAGAAAAATAGAAATCGGTGAATTATAGCATATTATAATATATTTCCTATGCAAAAGTGAAAAAAAATCTATAAGTTGAATCTCAAAAATATTAAAGAAAATTATAATGATATTTACAAATATTATTTAACTCAAAAGAAACACCGATTAAATGATAAAAAAATAAGAAGATATATTAATTAATATAGATTTATATTTGAAAAAAAAGTCTGAATAGATAGATTGAAAGAGTAGAGAAACAATCACCGCCCTAAAGGGCGGCGAAATGTTGTAATCATAATTTATACTATGTTGAACTAAAAAATGGCAGATGTGACTAAATCTCAATCTTTGGCGAATAGATATCGTCCTCAAACATTTGATGAAATGATAGGACAGCAACACATAATTTGAATTCTGAAGGCTAAGATGCAGTCAGATTCTTCTTCATTACAAAACTATTTATTATGTGGACCTCGCTGAACTTGAAAAACTACTTCTGCAAGAATCTTAGCAAAAGCGATAAACTGTTTAGACCCACATGATGGAAATCCATGCAACAAATGTGCAAACTGTGAATTGATAAATAGCTGAAAAACTACAGATTATGTGGAAATAGATGCAGCTTCAAATACATGAGTAGATAATGTTCGTGAAGTGATAATTGACCAAGCTGGTTATCAGCCTATTTCTCTTAAAAAGAAAATCTACGTGATAGATGAAGTTCATATGCTTTCTACTGCAGCTTTCAATGCTCTACTCAAAACTATTGAAGAACCAAGTGGAAATGTGTGTTTCATTTTAGCGACTACAGAATTACAAAAAGTACCTCAAACGATAGTTTCTCGTGTGCAAGTTTTCAACTTCAAAAAAATCCCACAAGATGAAATGGTCGCTCATTTATGAAATATCTGTAAAACTGAATGATTTGAATTTGAGAATGAAGCATTGGAATTAATCGCTACGATATCGGAGTGATGTGTTCGTGATGCTATCAAATATTTGGACCAGGTAAGTGTTTTAGGAAAAGTTTCTACTGAAAATGTAAGTCAATTCCTATGAATTTCTACTGATGCTACGATTAAATCATTCTTTGAAGTAGTTAAAACAAATGATAGAAATCAGATTTTTGAACAAATCGATAAATTAGCTCAATGAACTGATTTACAGCAATTCGCAAAACAATGTATTGGATATATTGATGCTCATATAATGGACGATGTAGATTTTTATCTAAAAGTTTCTGAAACTTTTTCTGAAATTATGAGACAGGTAAGATTTTATCCATATCCAGCAGTGCTTTACAAGATAGCTTTCAATAAATTTTTGAATAGTGATGAAGAAGTAGTTCCTGTAAAGACAGAAAAGAAAGTGGAGAAAAAAACTGAACCCAAAATAGAAAAAAAAGAAGAATCTGAAGAAAAGAAAGGAGAATCTGTTGAAAAAAAATCTGATTGAGATTTATGGGAAAGAATAATTAGTCAAATTCAATCATCTACTACGAGACAAATTTTCAAAGACCATATGACTATTGATAAAGTAAGTGATAATGAAGTTTCTTTGATACATGATAATAATATGATAGCAAAGACAATGCTTGAAAAAGAGCATAAAGAAATTGAAGTTTTATTGGAGAAAGAATTAGGTAAAAAAGTAACTTTGAATATTCAGTGAATGAGCAAGGAAGAATATTTCCAGAGATTAATGTGAATGTAATTTTTATTTCTCATATAATTATAATATACATGAAAAAATTCTGGCTTTTGATTGTTGCATGAATCGCAATAATCCTATCATGATGTGCAAACGATGAAGAAGCTTGTACATGAGATGTCTGCACTTTGGACAACGAAACACCTGTAGAAGAAACTCAGGTAGCTGAAACTCCATTCTTTGGAAACAGAGAAAATTCAGCAAAATGGGCTGTAGCTATGCAAAAACCATCAATTGATGAGATGCAAAACTATGATGCAATTTTGAATGGTTACACAAAAGATTGGACAAAAGAATACACTCTCACGAGTGAAGATGTAAGAATTCTAAATCAATGTCTATGACAAGAATGGGCAAAGGATTTTAAGGAGTTTTCTGTAGATTGATGACAAGCACATTCTTGGTATCATAATAATTTTTCAAAGGATGAATTAAAAGAATGAAATATTATTACATTAACTTGAACTTATAAATTTAACGATAGTAAATTAGCTTTAACAGATGAAGATAAAGCTGTTTTAGCTGAAAAAGGTTGGACTATTGTTCCTTCTAATAGAATTGAAGGTTTAAGTGAAATGATGGGTAAAAATATGTTTCTTTCTTATAATGAAGAAAGTTCAGAAAATATTGTAAATAGTCCATATTGAAGCCCAGAAGAATGGACATATATTTATAATAAAATAGCATGAGAAAATTCTGAATTTGAAAGAAATCCTGCAAGTAGTATTTTAATTACGAATGATTTACTTTTGCATTCTTATCATAAATTATTTGATAATACTTTGAAATTCTATGAACAAACTATTTCCAGAGATACAATCAAAGAATTAAGTCAGAATTTATTTGAAAAATTTGCTAATTTAGCAAAATCTGAATCTGACCCAGATTTGAAAGAAACTTACGAATTCTTAGCTGCTTATTGGTCAATTCCTGCTACGATTTTGGTAGAGAAAGAGAAATTAGAGATTGAGCCACATTTTGATGAAGCTAAATGAGAATGGATTGAATGAACAGTAAAAGATGATGAAGAACTTAGAAATCTGATTATAGAAAATGCTAAAAACTATATTTCAAAGCTTAATCCTGCCGACCAAGAATTGATGAATAAGGTTTTGGAACAGATTTTCTCTGCGAAAGGCATAATTCCTGACCCATTCTTGATGAGTTATAGTCCTGATTTTATCGCTATAAATGGAATAATGCAGGATTACACACAATTTACTCCTCGCTCTCATTATACTGATAATGCTGAATTGAAAACTTATTTCATGGCTATGAAATGGCTTATGAGAGAAAAATTCTATTTCTGAGATGATAAATTAACTAATGCTGCTTTGGTTATGGTTAGTAACATTTCAGATGAAGATACTGCTAAACTTTGAGAATTATCAGCAAAGATTAAAAAGCTGATTGGTTGAGATGACGATTTGACTTTGGAATCTTTGACTGCTTGGATGAAAGAAAATAATTTCACTTCTCCAGAATCTATTCTAAATATAACAGAAGAACAAAAGTCAGAATTATTCAACCTCGTTCCACAAAA
>DETJ01000025.1 GCA_002361595.1 Patescibacteria group bacterium UBA3291
GTAGAATCTCAAGTCAATTCATCAAAAGATCCTGACCGATTATCCCAGAAATTTTTCTCCAGATTTTTTTCCTCTTTGTAAAAATCTTTTTCTAAATCGTTGAACATATCTTCCATATGTCTTTCTCTATGCTTAAAATCAGCCATTGGATCAAAAAACATAGAATCATAATAAGATCTGTGTGGAAATCTTTCTTCTATTGCTCTTTTATGGAACTGGTGATTTGCCAAAAGGTATCATCAAATTCCGCCAATGATGAGTAATAGAACACATAGAGCCACTCGTTTTAGCGTTGATGATTTCATTTGCGTTACAATAAGAAATAAAAGAAAGTGCTAAAAATTTTAGCAAAATGTATTATATCCTTATTGAGAGATAATTCTATAGTAATTTTTAAAATTAAAAAATAATTAATCTTTTTCTCTCCTTGAATTTTCTGTATGAAAAACTATCATTCAATCAGATTTTTCTTAATTAAAAATTATTAAACAAAATAATGCCATTTCAATTAAAATCAGATTACGAACCAGCATGAGACCAACCAAAAGCAATCAATCAGATTGTAGAGGCTTTTGAAAATTGAAAGAAAAATATCACACTACTCTGAGCTACATGAACGTGAAAGACTTTTACCATGGCAAATATTATCCAGAAAGTTCAAAGACCTACTCTTGTAATATCACATAACAAAACTTTAGCAGCTCAGCTTTCTACAGAATTTAAAGCATTCTTCCCAAATAACGCTGTACATTATTTTGTATCATATTTTGATTATTATCAACCAGAATCATATCTTCCATCTTCATGAACATATATTGAGAAAGAAGCTACAATTAACGATGAAATAGAGATGTATAGACTAGCTACAATGGCGAGTTTGCTTTCTCGTGATGATGTAATCGTAGTTGCTTCGGCATCTTCTCTTTATGGTTTATGACAGAGTAGATTTTTCCAGGAAAATATGCTCCAGCTCAAAGTAGGGCAGTCTTATGATTTCAAAGAGATTAAGCATCAACTTTTGCATATGCAATATAAACCAGTTCATGGAAAAATTGAAGCCTGAATGTTTGAACTTCAGTGAGAGAGATTAGATGTTTATTCTTCTACTGAAAAATCAGTGTATCGCTGTTTTTTTGATGAAGATGTGATTGAGAGGATTGAGATTCGTGATTCAGTTACTTTTGAACTAAAATCTCAGGCTAATCAGGTTATTCTTTGGCCTGCTACTCAATACTTACAAGATACAAATGACTTAGAAACTATACTTCAACAAATTGATTTAGAAAAAGAGCTCAGAATTAAAGAATTTGAGAAAGCCTGAATGTTAGTTGAGGCTGAGAGAATCAAAAAACGTGTAGAATATGATTTACGTATGATTCGTGAAACTGGATTTGTAAACGGTATTGAGAATTATTCATTATACTTTGATAAACGTTTACCTGGAGAAGCTCCAAATACAATTTTCGATTATTTCCCTAAAGATTTCTTATTGATTATAGATGAATCTCATATGACCATTCCTCAGCTAAATGCTATGTCACAGTGAGATAGAGCAAGGAAAAATAATTTGATTAAATACTGATTCCGTCTTCCGTCAGCTATTGATCATCGTCCTTTACGTTTTGAGGAACTTGAAGCTACATTATGACGAAAATCTTTAGATGAAATTAAACTAGATCAAGCTACAGATAATCTGGATTTAGTTTCTACTACACATCTTCAGGTTATTGAATGAGAAAAATGAGCCGCAAAGTGAAAGAATGAATCGTTAATAAATAAAGAAGCTCGTGCAGAAAACCAACGTGCTAATCTCCAATCTAAGATAAAAACCTGAGCAAAATCGATATTCTTATCTGCTACTCCAGCAGAATATGAATTGAATCTCTCTGATGAAGTCGTAGAACAAATCATTCGTCCAACATGATTATTAGATCCTATTACATATGTTTATCCTAAATCATGAGATTATTCACACTTACTCGCAAGTGTAGATAAGCTATTGAAGAAAAAACCATATTTGGAGACATATCTTTCTGATAAAGAATCCAAAAAAGATGAGAAGGATGTTTTGAAAGATTTATTTGAATGAGATTCAGAATAGTTTAAATTGTTGTATTTGGAGTTGATATTACTAAAAATAAATATTGAGTTTATATATAAATAAAAACATCACAAATAATGAATAGAATAAAAAAAATACTATGAATATTATTTATACTCTGATTTGTATTTTTTATTATTTGTGATGAAAATTGAATTAAAATTAAACGAGAAAAAGATCATATAGTTTTTCATAAAACTGAAAATATTTCTGATAATAAGTGAGTTACAAAAAAAATAATACATAAGAATTCTGACATTGTTCGTATTTATCCAGGTTTTGCGAATCCTAAGAATTTGCGTGCTAGCAATTGATTGGATCTGGAATATTTAGCAAAACTGGAAGAAGAAAAGATATTGGAACAAGAAAGATTAAAAGCTCAAGAAAAGGTTTATGAGTGACCTAGTGTGATTTCTATGAATGATGAAACAATATCTAGTGTATTTCAAAGAAATAATCAAAAAGAAGAAATAATAAATTCAGAGCCTCAAAAAACTGAAGAATTACAAGATAACACAGAAAATTCTATCGATAACAAACTTAGGACGGAAGATAAAATTTGAAAATCTCAGGAAAAAATAAATCAATCTACATGAGAGGTTTCTATAGAAATAGACCAATTATCATGATCAAAACCAGAAAAAACTGATAATAGATGAGAGGAAGAAAAGGCTTGATTTGTTATTAATAATCCAGAATTATCTGATTTTTATGTAGTTAAAAAATATAAACATAAAAAAGAATCATTAAATCTGAGTAAGTGAGTAATGAATCTTCCAGCTAAAGATTTAGATAGAGTTTTGTATAAAAACTCAGATTTGATAAAAATTTATCCAGTTTTTGCAAATCCTAAAAATTTACGTAATAGTGCAGGAATTGATGAAGAATTCATAAAAGAACAAGAAAACTTAACAACAGCCCCTACTATTATATCATTATCAGAAGGAGAAACAGATACAAATATACAGCAAGAGAAAGAATTTAAAGAAACTAATATTGAAATTAATAATGATTCGGAAAGTTTAATTACAGAAAAATCTGAAACTATTAACCAATCTGAACAAACATGAGACCAAGAATTGATTCAAACTGAGCCTGAAGTCATTGAGAGCTCTCAATCTAACAGTAAAGAAACTATCAATAGAGTAGAACCAGTATCTGATGAAGTA
>DETJ01000032.1 GCA_002361595.1 Patescibacteria group bacterium UBA3291
AGCAACAGGAGCTGCAGGTTGAGCAACAGGAGCTGCAGGTTGAACAGTACTTGTATCTAGTGGAGCATTTGCTTCATCCATTACTTTTTGTGCTTCTTTACTTGAGAATCCAGATTTAAAATTAGACCACATATTTGAGAAGAATCCTTTTGTCTTATCTCCAGCTTCATTTAATTTATCTTTAGCTTTTGCTCATAAATCTTGAGCTTTAGCTGATGCCTTATCTTGAAGCTTAGCTACACCTTGAGCTCATTTTTCTGGTAATATAGCTCATGCAACTCCATTAACAGTACTTTTGGTAACATCAGTTGCTCATGCAGCTACGTTTTCTACAGCTCAGGCTGTTCACTTAACTACAGTTTCTCAGACGGCTGTTGTAGTAGATGCTGTATTTCCAATAACATCCGCTGTCGTAGCGGCGGTTCCTTGAGCTACAGCTTTAGTTGCATCTAAAGCTCAATCTGCTGATGCAGCATTACTAAATGTATCAGAAACTCAAGATTTTAAATCTTGTCCCATTCACTTTACTCCATCTATAGTACTTTGTCATGAATCTTTTAAAGCTTCTCATCATTGTTCAAATGTAGATTTAACAGATTCAACTCATTGAGAACCTACAGATTTAACAGATTCAACTCAGGCTTGACCCACTCATTTCACCTTATCTACTCATTCATCTGCAATACTCTTTACTGTATCTTTACTTTGATCAATTAAATCAGTATTTTTATTCTCAGTAGGAGCTACAGGTTGCTCAGCAACAGGAGCTACAGGTTGTTCAGCAGCAGGAGCAACAGTTTGTTCAGTAGCAGGAGTAACTGGTTCATCAGCTAAAGCTGATTGTAATCAATCCGTTTGAAATCCTGGATTTTCATTACCAGCATTTTCTACAACTGGAGCTACATTATTTTCTGCAACTGGCTCAGTGGCAGGTTGATTCGTAGCAGCTTCTGCAACAGGAGTTGTTACATTTGCATCTTGTGCTGGAGTTACAGGAGTCCCTACATTTTGTTCGTCTTGTGTTTGTGTCATAATTAATGTTTAATAAAATAAACCTAAATGAATTATAAACAAAAAATTTTTTTATGCAAATTTTTGGGGACTTTTTTATTTTGACATTTTTTCACTTGTATAAAATGCTTGAAAAAATAGATTAAAATCAGATTTATAATAATCTTTCCAATGCAAGAAATAATATATGAATGAAAATGATGAGATAGAGTGGATTCACGATTAAGTTCACAATTTTCATATTCTAGAAATTTTTTTCATCACATTATTGAAAGGTGATGAATTCAAGTAAACTGAAAAATAGTAAAGAAATCATATAAACTTAAATCTGGGGATAAAGTTCAAATTGATGAACTTGAACGTTATTTGTCGCCAATTATTTTGGATGAAGCGGAAGAAATAGATATTCCAATTGTTCGTGAGGAAGAAGATTATATAATATTAAATAAACCGAAATGAGTATTATCACATCCAAATAGTATTCGAGATGTCAAAAAACCTTCAGTTGTAGCTTTTCTCTATCAGCATTATAAAGATTTACCAAGCTATGGAAATTTTATCAGAGCGTGATTGGTACATAGATTAGATAAGGATACTGATGGCTTGATGATTGTTGCAAAAACAGAAAAATGACTCCAGCATTTTAAATCTCTTTTTCAGGAAAAATCAGAATCTTCTAGTTTGAAAGAAAAAGAATCTACTCCTTTACAAAAATATTATCGTGCTATTTGTGAAATTACTCCAAAGTGATTAGAATTTCTTCAGGAAATTAAAAAAAACTGACTGCCATATTATATACAAGAAACAGTGGTTGCAAAAGTTCCCAATTGTATTCCTAAAATGTGAATTACCAAAGTTCTTAGTTTTGAAGAATTATGAGATTGACTAGTTAAAATGCAGTTGCAGATTCTTACATGAAGAACGCATCAGATTAGATATCATTTGTCTAATCATGGACTACCAATTCAGTGAGACTATTTATATGGAAAGGAAAATGAAAAAGTTCCGATGCAGCTTACAGCTTGGAAATTAGAGTATCTGGATTTGGATGATAAAATGCAAATTATTGAGATATAAAACTTGACTTAATAAATAAAATATATACACATCTGTATAAAACTATGTTTATATTTGAATTAGATTTAATGAGCAATTTCAAATCAGCCTTATTATTGATTATTCCTTTAATATTGATGTTCTGAGGTTTTTCATATTCAGCATGAAATACATTAGTTCGAAATATTCTTTGAACTCAATTAGAAATCTTGTTGGATCAACGTTCAAGTGTGTGAGAATTTAGAGATTGAAGAGCTGGAAATTCTTTAATTTTACAGCAAGAAGTGATAAATCAGTGACAATTTGATTTAATTTCAGAATTAGACAAAGCTAAGACAGAGCAGGAGAGGCTAAAGATTATAGATCAGTATATTAAATCATTAAATAATACTATATCTAATTGAAAGAACTTATGAAGTTATGAACAATCACAGGTAGATTATTATAATAATGAAGCTAAAAAATGTGAAGACCCTATAAAATCCAAAAATTCTGAATTTGCAGATGCTGTAAAGAGTTATAATTATAATAGGGCTGAATCTATAGCTAAAGAAATAGCAGAACTTCGTGCTTGTGTGGCTAGAAATGAAGTTTATTCAAAAGCTCATGCATCATATGCTTCATCATCCAAATCATTAAATACTCTACAAAAGAAAGTAGATTATTTGTCTGAGAATAGAGAAAAAGTTGCTAAATATTATGAGATATTAAAACCAGATTTATTGAAAGAACTCTATGATATTTCCAAAACAGTGGAGGATCTAAGAGTTTAATTTGGTTTGATTTTTATGGAGATTATAATATAGTGAAATAGTGAAGTTTTTTACGTTAAAAAATAGACTATGGTCTTTTTGATAACATTCTTTATGTTTGCGTTATTCTCCACGTTTTTCTATTTGATAGGATTGTGGTATTTAGCATTGTTACCATTAGCAGTGCTGGTTTTTATGTTATCACACGGTATCAAAAATGTCTTTACTTGAATAAAATTGGAAATTCTACGAGAAAAATGGAGTCTGATTTTGATTCGGTTGATTACAATGATTGGACTTTCATGAATCTTATTTTTCATTTGAATTAAAGAAATTTCTGTATATATGTCATTGCTTATACTCAATATTGTATTAATGTTTGGATCGCGTATTTTTGATTATGAGGATGGAAAGCTGATCTTTGAAATATGAGCATGGCTGATGGTGGTAGTAATCCTTTGAACTGTACTATTCTCATGATGATTTTTTGTATTCTTTGATGCTGTTATTTTGATGGCGAGTTTGATGCTTTGAGTTTATGCATTTATGCAATTTATTTTGTGATTATTCTATCCAACTGAGGAAAAATGGCTTTATGAGATGGTAATTCTATGAGCGATTGTAGTTTGATGAAGTTTAATTAATCATTTTTATCCAGCTGAACGGGTATTTGCTTTATCTTTCTTTATATTAGCACTGATTTTTTCAGGAATATATGTAGTTCAGAATCGAGAAATGCCATCCAAACAAACTGCAAGAATTTCAGTTCGTAGAATATTGGCTGGAGAAAGAATATTCAAAAAACTGAATGTACCACAACGGAAGATATCACTTCATGAATGGTTAGAAAATAGTCCAAAACGATTTGAACGTGCTTTTGAATTTTTCAATATTGGATTACTGATTTTTCTTCTTTTATTCTTTTTCTGGTGAGTCTTTACATCATCAGAAGTGCATTTATGACTTGGATATTGGCTAGGAATTGCATTATTCTTAATAAATACATTCTTGCTCAAAAGAATCTGATATGCGACAGATGTCTCTAGATTTGCCTTGGCATTAATTGCAAACTTTGTACTATATTCAGTTCTTTTGATAAGTGGATCAAGTATAGAATCAGTTTTGCCATTCTTAATAGTTTGGGGATTCTTATGTCAAATTGCATTATTCTTTGTGGACCGTATTAATTTGACACTTTTCTCTGATAAAGATTTCGTTTATTGGATGATAAGTACATTTATTGCATTTGTGTGTAATATAATATTATTATGTCGCGTGGATTTACCTGGGCAATTCTTATTCTCAGTAATATTCGTTTATGTCGGAGCAGAATTAGCTTTGATGTATTATATATTTAATTTTTTGCGTGAGAGGAGAGAAAGAATAGCAAATGCTGAAGCGGAAGAAAAGAAACTTCTGAAAGAGTTAGCAGAAAGTGAAAATTAATAAAAACCCTCCATTTGGAGGATTTTTTTCTAATCAATATTTATTGTCTCTACATTAATTCATAAGGAAGTTCTACTGTTATTTTCCTTTAGTTTATCTCGATTAAGTGTTTTCAGATCGAGAATATCAGTTTTGATAATTTCATGATTGAATGCTGTATTATTGTATGTATTCCTAGCAGAACGGAGGAAGTATCACTGAGTCGATGATTTATTGATGTAAATCAAAAACACAAAACCACAAAATAGTACAGCTAAACTAAGCATTCAAATTTCAACTAGAGTAACGAATTCTCTTTTTACTCTATATTTATTCAACCAGCTTTGATATTGTTGATGGAATTTTCATTCACTGGAAAGTACTAACTTTTTGATTAAATCAGTTTTCATTAATTCACGATAATAACAGTATTATAAATCAGATTTTTTATTTTATTGCATATATTACAGATACGTCTAGTGTAAGTTTCATCTCTCATAATTCAATAGCTCATCATCACATGTCAGCCTCTTCTGCAACATCATCATAGGCCATTTTTGCCATTGCATAGTTTGCAGTACTTACAGCATAATCATAACTTCTATTTTCAATGATTGAAATCGGATCTCAAAGTTTTACATTTCCATATTCAGCTAAGTCAGATGCTTTTTGGTGAGCTTTTTCCATAGCAAGTTTTCTAGCTTCTTTGTAGAATGGAGCCTTATCGAAAATATCATAACTGATATTATTTAGCAATACTCCACCAATTTCTGAAACCTGAGCGATAATTTTTGAAGCGATTCATTCGTTTTCAATATTTGCTTTCTTGATTTTAACTTCTAGAGTATGACTAGCAGTATATCATAAAGAAACTCTTCCAGAATCTCTCCAATCGTATTGTTCATAAACGTTTGCGTTTGTAGTTTTGATATCAGCGTTCTCTACATCATATTGTTTGATGATTTCTTTTACTTTATCGATTTTTTCATTAGCGTTTTTCTGAGCTTCTGCAGTTGTAGGAGCAGTTTCTTCTACACGGAAACTTAGAATCAAAGTATCAGGAGTTACATAAACCTCTCCATTTCATTGGACTGAAATTGAATGTTCAGCTTTATTAAAGTTTTTGCTTGCATAGTAGCATGATCCAAAAATAGTTAGACAAATAACGATAATTGCGATAATTTTTTTCATGATTATTAAATTATGAAATAAAAGTTTAATCTAATATATTAACGAATTAATTTTTGATTTTGTGGCAAGAATTTTTAACCTCACCCTAACCCTCTCCTATTAGGAGAGGGGACCTCCTTGTCCTCCTTTTTGAAAGGAGGGGACCACGTAGTGGTGGATGATTTTTATCATCATACACTTAAAAATCCCCAGTCCTTCGGACAGCCCCTTTCATAAAGGGGCACAATTTTTTAATATTCAATTTTATCTTTTTTCTGAGCCCATTCTTCGAAAACTTTTATAGCTTCAGTTTTATCCATTTGATGGAGGGGTAGACTTCTTTCTTCAACTCTTTTTAATTCTTCTTTATAAATAAAAGCATCATCGAATCAGATTTTAGCTGCATCTTTTTTTGTATTTGCATAATATACAGCCTTTGGCCTAGCTCGGTAAAGTGCTCATAAACACATTGGACAAGGTTCACAACTAGTATATACAATACAATCATCAAGCTGAAAACTTCACAAATTTTTACAAGCATCTCTGATAGCCACTACTTCGGCATGAGCAGTTGGATCATTTTCTGATGTAACATGGTTTGCTCATTGTCATACAATTTTTCAATCTTTCACAACGACAGCTCAAAATGGTCCACCTTTTCAGGCTCTCATGTTTTCCAGTGAAAGTTCTACAGCTTTTTGCATAAAATCTTCGTGATTCATTTTAATATTAGTTATTTAATAAATAGAAAGCGATAGTTAAATAAGATGCAAACAATATCCATAAAATATAGGGAATCTGAAGTAATCAAGCAGTTTTATCTTTTTTGTACATTTTTACTACCATCCAGATTACTAAAATATCCAATAATATAATCCAGAAGAATGAGAATAATCTCCATTTAAGTACGAAAAAGAATATGGACCATAATGCGTTTACTCAAAGCTGAACATAATATAAGATATTCAGATTTTTATCAAGTAAATTTTTATCTTCTAATCTTGCATAAGATATTCACATTAAAATATAGAGTATGGTCCAAACGATAGGGAATGCTATACTTGGTGGAGCTAAAAATGGGCTCTTGAGAACTTCATAATCAATAAATGATGACATAATTCGTCCAACGATTGAACCAATTAATACAGGGATTATGATTCATTTTGCATAAATCCAAATCCTATTTTTGGAGTTTTTCTTTTGCATGGAAATTTGTATAAAAAATAAAAGATATATTATATAGTAAGAATACAGATAATTAAGTCAAATATTTTCTGTTGCCTTTTTTAGTAGTAAATTTATAAGAAAGAAAAATTTTATATAGTAAATTTCTCATGAACATATTTGAAATTATTGGAATAATTGCATGATTATCTGCTGCAATACCTTCAATTCCACAGATTATTCAAACATTAAAAACTAAAGATGTTAAATGACTATCTCCTTTGATGTTTTGGATATGGGCAATATGATGAATTTGCTGGATAATTTACGGTTGGTATTTAGGTTCTTGGCAGATGGAGTTTTTCAATTCAATAACTACGATTTGCTCAGTGATAATGCTGATATTGATATGGAAGTATTCTAAGAGAAAGAAGTAATAAGGCTGATTTTAAATTAGTTGTGAATTATTTTTTTATTTTTTATAAAAAATCTCTTGAATATTTTTTTGAAAAATATAGTACTATGTTATACAAGGTACTATTAAAATTTAAATAATAATATAAAACATTATGTGAGAAGCTGAAAAAATAACAACTCAGATGAAAAAATGAATACTAGAATATCTTATTCTTAGTATTGTTTCAAAGGGTGATGTATATGCAAACGATATTATAACAAAGCTAAAGAAAGCTAATTTAATTGTGGTAGAGTGAACTATGTATCCCTTACTGTCACGTTTGAAAACTGAGAAATTACTTGAATATGTTCGAGTTGAATCTGTTCAATGACCTCCTAGAAAATATTACAGACTTACCAAAAGGTGACAAGAGACTCTAGATGTTATGCATCAAGTTTGGAAAGGTTTAAATGATAGTGTTAATCAAATAGTTAATTAGTTTATCTTATAATTATTATTAAAATGACTGAATTCAAATTTCAATGACAGAAATTTAAAATGGAAGAATCTGCGAAAGATTTTTTGGAGAAGTATATTTCTAGAATCGATAAATATGCTAAGTCTCATAATGTTTCTGATGATTTGGTTGATGATATTCATCAAAGCATATTGGAAAAACTTTTTGAAATGAATGGTGAAATAAACCAGAAAAAACTTATTTCAATAGTGAACTCTATCTGAGAACCTGAAGATATTTTTGAAGAAGATATAGACTCATTTGAAAGAAATGAACCAAAACTAGATAAAAAATCAGATTTGAAACCTTATGAGAAACGGCAGAAAACGAATTGGACGAGACCACGTGATAAATCTATTTTGCTTTGAGTATGTGCGATGTTTGGTCAAGCAACCGCAATTCCCACTTGGATTCGGAGAATATTAGCTATTTTATGAAGTTGGTTTTTTTTGGCTGCAAATATGGAAGAATGATTCTTCTTCTGACGATGAGTTTATGTAATCTTGGCTTTAATTTTTCCAATTAAAGACAAAGATTATAAACACTGTTCTATGTTAGTTTATCGTTGAACTCAAGTTAGAGATTTAAGATTATTCATTCCTAATTTCTTTACACGATTCTTTTGAATATGTAAACGGGTAGTAAAAACAGCAATCCCTTCAATAATTAGATTTCTTAAGAAGTTACTTTGACCGTTATGGACATTTGTAAAATATTGTTTTCTAATTTGTCGATCTTTGTTCTTAATTACATTAATTATTTGATTGTGAGTATTGCTTTATTGTTTCCTTTGATGATTGTTTCAGTGAAATTGATTCGCACTATGAAATATTGATTATTTAGCACTCATTCCATCAATTACAAAATGGTGAGTAATGGCATGAATAATTTCAGCTTTCTTATTATTGTTAGCATCTATTTGATCATTGATTAAAAAGAAACTTTCAAATAGTATAAGTCTGATTATTGCAATTTGATGTGGATTATTAGCAGTAATTGTTGCAATAATTAGTTTATGGGAAATAAGAGAAATCTGAAATGTTTCATGGACTGATTTAGATGAAATAACTAAAGAAGCTAAAATCGAAATTCCAAGCAATGATGAAAAGCTAAACATATTGATTGAAGATATTCCATATTCTTTATTAAAAAATGCTATAGTTAGTGAACCTAGATTTATAAATATTTTTCCATCAGACGATAATAATTTAAAAGTAGTTTATTCGTTTAGTATAAAAAATTCTAATGAAAAATATATTTCACAAGTAAAAGAAAATCTTTCAGATATTGATTATGAGTGGGTATGAGATGATTATCTTTCAATTAGATTAAAAAACAGAACATTATTCAGCAAAAAAACTCCAGCAGTTCCTATGACAATTTCTATTGATTTGTATTTACCAAAGGATATGGAAGTCCAATTGTTAGGTAAACAATATGTAGCAGACTTAGATGGTTTGCCTTCACGAGCAAGAAATTCTTATCGTGTATGTGAAGCAATAAAATATAATGAAAAATCAGAAAATTTCTCTTGTATGATTAGTATGGATGCTCAAGATAGATACAATATAGCAAGACAAAATCTACAAGAAATGGCTGATGAAATAGTTCCATTGAAATGAGCCAATACAGTTTGGAGTATATCTCATGTATGAGATTATACTGTAGATGGTTACCGAAAATTAGACTCAATCAATATTTGGGACAATGGTAAATTATTAGCTAAATATTCAGATAAATTCTTCAACTTCTTTATCGAAATAGAGTATAATATCGATGATCAAACATGAGAATTTACATTAATCAATTCACAATTAAAAGAAGTTGAGCAGAAATGATTAATGGATTCTGAAAGAATGAAACATTATACTTGACGAGAAAATCTGAAAGATTTCGATATTCAGATGAAAGAGGATGAAGAAGATAAGATTAAGAAAGAACAAGAAATTCAAGATCTTCAAGATAGAATAAAGGTATTGGAAGATAGATTAGATGAATTAACATTAGATCCTTCCGAAGTTTAGTCACAAATAATTACCAACATAAATAAACAGGCTTGCAAAGTCTGTTTTTTCTTTTTTTCAATTACTTTATTTTTTCAATAATTCTTAACTTAGCACTTCTAGCAGCTTTATTAGCTTCTACTTCTTTATAATTTGGCTGAATAACTTTTTTATTTACTAAGTGGAAA
>DETJ01000023.1 GCA_002361595.1 Patescibacteria group bacterium UBA3291
AAAAATTATTTTTTATCAAATTTAAAGCTATACATCTAATATTACGAGCAGGTTTTGGCATATCTATACCCAAGATTTCCCAATCTGAATCTGCTTCTCCACAATGACATCAATTGCTATCAAAAATGATTCTTTCTTCACCTTCATGAGCTCATTCACAAATAAAGTCTTCGTACTTTGTTGGTACATATGTATAAAAAAGCGAATCATCTGCATTTCACAAAATTAAATAGAAATTATATTTATTATTTTCTGCATCAACTGCATCGTAGTTAAAAAGCGGATTTCTATCTTTAATTTCTTCATCTTTAGCTAATATCACGATTCATGCAAAATCTCCCCATCATTCAAACCATCAGTAATCATTCAAAGGTTGTGACCAAAAGTTAAATCTTCTTGAAATAAAATTTCAATCTAAATCTAAAGTCTCACTGTATGTTATTTTACAATCATTCCATTTACTTAAATCAATCTGAAATCAGAATTCATTATTAACATATTTATTACATCATTCATGTACAATTTTAGATTTAACACTATATGTTCCAGCTTTTTCTTCATATTCAAATGGATCATGTCCATGAATAAGATAGGTTCTTTCATCAACTGAGAGTTTATCCCAATCTAAATGTTCATTTAAATATTGTCTTTCCTGTGGTGTTAATTCCTGCAAATTTATGGTTCTGACATCAATTTTAGAAAAATCTATATCTTTGAATTTCTCCGGGATTTCTGGTTGTTTAGGTTCTACTATTTTTTCATTTTCTACTTTTGGAGCTGGAGAAAAACCTCATGTTAAAACAGAGTTCTCTTCAGGCACTGTTTCTTGGTTATTATTACACCCTGTAAGTAATAAACTACCAATTAATAAAGTAGTTAAAAGTCCAAGTTTTTTCATTCAAAATCAAAATTGAAAAATAAAAAACACCAAATTAACACGCAATATATTCTCTTTATTTAATTTTTCAATGTTTTCTAAAAAAAGTGACAAAATATTTGACAAATTAAGGTGGGGGGGTATAATATGCGTATAGAAAATTTTTATACATTGTTTAAACAAAAATGAAAAACAAAAACATCAATACAGAAAAGCCAAAGAGAAGCTTTTGGTGAATATTTGCTTACGTTTCTACACGACTTATCTTTTTTGCATGAATTGCCATCTGAGTTTATTGATGATATGGTCTAGAGCGTCCTGATATGTGAACAATGAAATTGTGAATTCGAATCGCCGTTATAACTTTCATCTTTATGGCAATACTACATGTAGTTATTTTCAGACTTAAGGGAGAAACTCGTGAGAAATGGATCAGAATTTTGAAAAAGATCTGAAAGTATCTTTGAAAAGGAATTTGAATATTATTGCTAATTGCTTTAGTGGTAGCTATCATCAATATTATCTACGGTAAAAATCAATATTCAAAAATCCCAGAAGTTGATGAATCTATTTTTCAACGTACAGAGCATCAAAATATTCTTCCAGATGATCAAGACGCATTAGTCCAATTCTACAATAAAAGTCGAAAAATGTGAAATTATGCTACGCATGATGATTCAGAAGTTGATGTTTTGGAAGTATTAGATTCTGCATATCGTAACTATAACTGAGAGAATCGTACTCTTTTTCGTAATCCATATAGAGATAGTAAAATCTGATGGGAATGGCATCAAGATGAATGTATTCTAGTTTATTCATGAGATGAGGCAAGCTGTGGAACTTGGGTTTGGAATAAAGATACAATAGATAGAATTCTAAGTAGTTATTCTGATAAAATTACAATAAATTGAGAAAAAGTTACTATCAGAGAATATATACAAGCAAATGAATCTCAAATAAAGTCTGATTTAGAATGGTTAGACCGTACTGCTTCTATGGATTATTATCTACCAAAAGATGGTCTTAATTCAATTCCAACATTTGTACAATGATATGCTCGTGGTAGTATGGTAGCATTACTATATTATATAGAAAATGAAGATTGGGATATGGTAGAGTTTATAATAAAAGCAAACTATAAAGCATCCGCCATATTAGATAATCTTTGAACTTTTGTTTCTGCTTTGGTATCAATAGTTCAACAGTGAATTGTAGATAGTACAGTAAATTCAAGCATTCAGCTTCTACCTGAAAATGTTAGATTAGACTTGGCAGACTTTTATGCCAACATTATACCAGACAGAGAAGACTTTATACATAAAGTAATAAAATGAGAATATGCTATGTGAACTCTGTATAGGAAATTATATACTGAAGAAGAAAATCGATTTGTCACACATTTCCCAATTTATTCAGAAAAAGATACGGCACGTTTCATGAATTATTGATATAAATTACTTTATGATAGCGAATCTAAGAAATATGAATCTCTATTCACTAAGTTTGAATCTAATGAATGGAATATCTCATGACTTGAACATTCAATATATAATTTATACGGTAAAGAAATCATTCTTGAGCTTATGCCTAGAATGCAATCATTATATGGTAGATTAGATTGGAATATTTTCCATAAACAAGCATTAATTGAAAATTTAAAATCTGGAGAATATAAAGTTTGGTTTAACGAAAAACAATGGAATTGAGAGCAAGCAGATTATTACTACTGAGAGCATCGTTTACCAACAGAAGCAGAATTAGCTGAATAATATAATCCTTACGCATAATTTTATCTTATAAATATACAAACATGGAAACAAAAAGTGAACAAAAAAAATTTAAAATCTGGTGATTTAGTAAAGCTGGCAAAATTACACTTTGAGTAATTGTATGAATTATTGTTTGAGTATTTGCCATTATATGAATGTATTGGACTAAAGTTTTTTATACTCAATTACAGGATGAAACTTGGTGATGAGAATTTGCTAGTGCAAGCGAAATGGTAGCAAACATTGCAAATGAAATTGATTTTCCATATTCTTGGTGAGGTTCTCGTAGCGATATAAAATTCAACATTTTCTGAATCGATATCTATTCAGTACCCGAAGAAGAAAGATGAAAAACTATACTTGAAAGAGCTTTGCCTGGTTTAGAGAGATGAAGAGTTATTACAATTGATAACGATTTTTCTTGAGCTGTAATTAGTGAATCTCCGTATTATGTGTACCTAAAATTTCCTTATGAATCCAATAAATTCTTTAACAGTTTTTGAGAACACATATATGGAGATGAAGTAAATGAACGCTGAGATCCTATAACAATATGAAATAAAGTACATGAAATAAAAATTGAACTTAAAAATGCTAGAAATTTTTTCGGATCTCAATATTTATACAATAGTCGTTATGAACATTTTCGACAAAAATCTGTTTCTTGGCAACCTTACTTAAATTTCCACAGATATTCCAATAGTACAGAGCCATTAAAAGAATGAGAAACAGCATGTATTATTCTTACACCATTAAACCCAATAACGGCTACTGATAAAGCTTTACACGACGAAGGATGTGAATTCTGGCCACTAGAAATGGCTTTCTGATACGATGAATTATATTTAGAGTTCACTTCATTTATAAATACTGAATCTGAATTAACTCCAGAAATAAAAATTACTCCAATTTCGGTTGATATCCCTATAATTACATGAATAGGTAAAACATCTCGTTAAAAAACTAGCTCTCCGTTTGGAGAGTTTTTTTAGTTTATAATAATCCCCTAGATGAAAAATAAAGCAACAACAGAGATACAATAAAAATAATACCACTACAAATGATATAAGTTTTAGATATATTTTGTTTCTTTTTAGAAAACTTATTTTTTATAAGAAATTCTATTATCTGTATAAACGATGTTATTGAAAACACAATATAACTAATAGGCAAAACTTCGTATATATAAAACATTGGGAAATATTTAGTAATAATCCACGTCGGAATAATAAGAATTAACACCATTATTAAAGGATACAATAGCTTACATTTTCTAATATTTGCGAATCACAAAAAGAATGCAGTTATAATACACCGTATTAACACAGTAGGAAACATTCAATGAGCAGAATGAACAAAAATGGTTAATCATATAAAAATCAGAAATAATAATATCTCATACCAATAATTTTTAAGACAACCTGAGACTTTTTTCATTTTATTTCCATAATAAAATTTTTATTTTTTTTCCAATAGTTCTTTCCATGAGACCTCCCCTTTCAACTTTGTACTCAAACTTCATAAAACGATTCCATATATCGTAAAGAATAAATAATTCACCATGCTGTCTTCGAATACATGCAAGAACAATCACATTATGAATAGAGCAAAAAATCAGATTTGTAATTTATACAATACTTGTAATTGGTATTCCTCCTCGTTAGTCAGTTTTCATTTACTTAATCAAATCACTTTATACTGAACCAAAAGCAAACACATTAGCATAAATGCCCAGACTAAGAATCAGACTGTTCCGATATCGAGCATGATTTGTAAGAAATAATTCTCTGGAAGATATTTTCATTCATAATGAACAGCTGGTCCAGAGCTTCCAAGTCCGTGTCAAAGTGGCTCAGAAATTACTTCTGGAATTGTGGATAATTTGCTGGTGATATGTCCAACTGTTGATTCTCGTTTGAGTACTGATAATACAGCCAAAGCAACTAAAAGTCAGATTCATCCTCGAATCAGCCATCTCTTTTTTGATTTTAATTTACTCCGATACAGAGCTACAAAAACTACAACCATTCAAACCAAAACTGCACGTGAAAGTGTAGCTACCATTCATGCCATTCGAACCACCAAAGCGAGAATTGATAATTCTGTATCTTCTTTTTTCTTGATTTTACTCGTGAAAAATCGCCAAACAAGCGGAAGAAATGCTACCAAGAAATATCAGTAATTATTTGGTCATGAGAAGAATCATTGTCGACGTAAAGTTCATTCAAATCACGTAAGATAATACAAAGGAGGATTAGATCAAAAAGCATAATTATCAAGTTTTCCATATCATATCCAGTGAAAAAAGTCTGGTCGCAATAATTTAGCTCATTGCCACAAGAATCCTGCTCAAACGATTCAGACTAGAATTCGTGGAAGGATTTGAATTAGTTTAGATTTTTGCCATTTTTCAGAAATTACATACCCAAAAAAGCTTGCTGAAATTAGGATAAATATCCATCGAAATCAGTATTTAATTCAGATAAACATATTACTCCGTGATACATCTTTCAATAATGAAAATAATACTGAAACTATAATCAAAATTATAAATGCTATTCGAGTTTTTTCCCAGCGTTTCCAGTATGGTTTGAATTTTTTATATCACAGAATCAGAACTACGAATAGGAATAACAACCAAATTCATTCACGAATTAATGCTGGGTACGTCGATTCACATAAATGGATTCCATAGACAAAAAATGTAGATATAACCTGATAAAATACATTTAGTATCCAAAATATCGAAAATGCAGTCAACATAATACTTTTGTGAGATATTAAATTATTTTATTTTTGTTCAAATTTCCTTGAAATATAAATTCCATGCGTCCATAGGATCCATCATTTTTCTCTGTTCTTCTTCCGTTGGACGATAAGGGATATGAGTCAAATCCGTATTAAATCATGTTTCCACTACATCTTCAGATGATTTAAAAAGTATAATCTCCTCTCCATCAAATATCATTGAATTATCATGAGCAAGGAAAAGATATCCATAATCCGAAGCTAAATATTTTTTCTGAAAATTCTGAGCATAATCCATTTCATTCTGAACTGATGCAGTTCTAGTATCTACTTTATTAATTTCCTCCACCACATTCAAATAGTTTACATATGTTCTAATTGCAAAAATCATCGCAACGAAAAAAGCTACTCACAATGCGTATTTTATTTTGGTTCAGTATAAATTTAATATCGTTTTTAATTTAAACATAATGAATTAGTCTGATTTCTAAAGTTGTGATATAATTCGCTTGATAATTTCTGGCATTTTTTCTTTGGTGATTGGCTCTTTATACGTAAGCAAAACTTTCTTTACACTTTCTGCTTCATATCCTAGTCAACGCATAGATTTTACTATATCTTTGAATAATTTCTGATCAATATCTAGAGAAGATAATTCGTTTGCATTAAGTGAGTCTTTGAGTTCGAGTAAGATTTTTTTTGCTCATTTTGGTCATACTCATGGAATCGATTGAAAGAATTTCACATCCATATTTTTGACTGCATTCGAAAGTTCTTCTGATGGAGTTTGTGCGAGTTGGAATGCTGTTTTACTTCAGATTCCATTTACTTTTAAGAATTGTTCAAAAATCTGCTTTTGCTCTAATATATCGAATGCAAAATATTGTACAGTTCTTTTATTCTCGTCATAAACTGGGAAAAGATAGAATTCTCATTCAGATTTTCTTCCCGCATAAGAAACCTGAATTCCGATAAAGTCATGAATCAATAATGTGATTCAGCCTTTCTTTTCTACTTTTCACTGGAAGTAATGAAACATAGTTTACCACGAAAATAAATATTTATTCATTGTACAATTCCTTATTTTTTTTTCAAATGAAAATCAAAAAAGAGCAGATAAAAAACCTGCCCCTTTAGTGATTGATTCCCTTTAAGAATTCATTGCGATATCGTAGAGAACAAGGTTACTCTCTCTGATAACTGATGCCACAGAATCTGCTCCGTGGAAGCAGTTCGTAGCCTTTTCTTCCTTGTACGCTTCAGGTCCTCCAAAAAGTTTGTATGTATAAACATTTCTCAAAGTTCCCTCTGTCGCATTCTCAGGATTTGTTGCACCGAGCGTTCCTCTCCATACCTGGAAACATGGGACATCTCCATCCTTTTCGAGGATAAGAACTACGACAGGTCCAGCAGTCATCTGAGCTACGAGACGGTCATAGAATTCTTTTCCTGCATGTTCAGAATAGAAATTCTTCGCAAGTTCCTGTGAGAGTTGATACTCCTGCTGAAAGAGAATCTTGAATCCTCTACGTTCGATATCCTGGAGGATTTCCTCCTTTGCCACAACAGCATCTGGCTTAATCATCGCGTAAGTCAAATGCTCAAAATCTTGAACTGTGAAGCTTTTAAACTTCTCTAAAAATTCTTTAATATTCATTGCTTTTTGTTTTGAAATTAAACGTGGTCACTTATAGTGAAACAGATAAAAAAGTCAATTAGAAAACTAACAATCAGAAAAGAAATGAACATAAATTACAAATAACACTTGCAAACATTGCCATTTTTCGTTCAACTTTTAGTGAATATTTTATGATAAAAACTTCTATAGCTGTTACCAAGATTTCTCCAAAGATCACATAAACCCAATAATTACTAAAGAATATTGGAAGTACAAACCAAAGCAAAGGAAGCGTTACTGTTGAAGCTAATATTCATGTAACAATTATTTTTCGATTTTTAATAGACCATGATCTTCGACAAATTTTTACGATTAAGAATAGGATCATAGTTTCAACTAGAATTGTTATAATCCATGCGATTCAGAATCTTATAAGTCTATTCTTACTTACTAATTCAATATCTTGTTCACTTCCTATAATTTCTTGTCCAGTTTCTACAATTTCTAATGTATAATTTGTTTCATCTCCTGCACTTTCATCATCCAATGATTTTATATCTTCTTCATCTCAAATAATTTCAGAATCATAGTTATCTTCATCTTTCGTGAGTGTAAATGGTTTATTATTAAATCACTCTATAGTTTCAATATCCGACTCTTCCAATGCATAATTACTTCAAGTTTTGGTTATTCCATACGTAAAAGTCTCACTCGTCAATGGATTTGAATTATTCACATATCCTCATTCTTTAACAGCAATGTTTCATACATAAATTGCTTTTTCTTTTATATTATCTTGCGTTAAAAGATTAACATCCCCATTTTCATCAAAAAGATATATATTTATTTCTCAAACAGGTAAACATTTCCCTATATCATACTCTGACACTTTCCAAACTAATTCTGGCTCTTCATCCCCGAAAAGACTACAAATATTTTCACCTTGCCAACATCGATCTGGCCATTTTTCATAAATATAAGCATATATAACCCTATAATTATCTATTTCTACATTTTTAAGGTTTGAACATCTGTTAACTCGATGTTCATCATCAGGAATCAAATCTGCAAAACTTAATCCTACAAAGAGGATTGAAATAAATGAAAGAACGAAAAGTCAGATTTTTTTCATGGTTATATTGAATTAAAAAATAAACAATCAAGCAAGAAAAGAACATAAGTTACAAACAATACTTGCGAATATAGCCTTTCCTCGTGAGACTTTTAATCAGTACTTTATGATAAATATTTCTATCAAAGTTACTGCTAATTCTCAAACAATCATGTAAATTGTCCCATCAGTAACGAATAATGGAAGAACGAATCGCAATAGTGGAAGAGTGATAGTTGAAGCTAATATTCAAATAAGGATTAATCTTTTATTAGAAATCTGATCTTCTTTTCGGAATAATTTTGCAATAATGAAAAGAACTATAGTTTCTATTAAAATTGTCAGAATCCATGCAATTCAGAATTTTATCAATCTATTATTACTTACCAATTCTACACCTTGTTCACTTTCCACAATTTCTAATGAATAATCTGTTTCATCCTGAAATGACTCTACACTTTCACTATCAGATTCTTCCAATGTATAATCATTTCAATTTTTAACTATTTTGTAAGTAAAATTTTCATTTGATAAAGGATTTGAGTCATCAACATATCATCAAATTACTCTCAAATTTCATATTTGAATAGCAACATCTTGAATATTCTCTTTTGAAATCTCTTCAATATTCACTGATTTATCAAGTAAATATTGTCTAGATTCTCAGAACTTATAATGCTGCTCTAAACACTCTCCTATCTGAGGTTCATAAACATCTCGAGTTGTTACAGTATCATTTTCTACTATTACTCTATAATTATCTACTTCAACATTTTGAAGTTTTACACACCTATTCACATAATGTGTATTAGGATCAATTACATCAGCAAAACTAGATGAAATTCAAAAAATTAAAACAACAGAAAGAATAAAAAGTCAGATTTTTTTGGTCATAGTAAAATCAACAAAAGTATAAATTAATTGATATATAATGTTTTGATTTTTCTATACAATTAAATATTCAAGATATATATTTAATTCAATTTTTGTCATGTCCTCAAAGTGAAAATACATATCGATACTTTGATCCCGAAGTTTCTCTCATATGGTAGTAGATTTTTGCTGTGCTGCAGCTGTATTTTCTATTCGAAATTTAAATTTACTTTCTACTGAAACTTTCATTCAGTGAGTTCTGCTTTATAATATTTTAGCCTTTGGACTACAATTATTTTTGTGAATATTTGCAGATAAAACTGAATATTCTCAAAGTATTTGATATATTTGATGTGTGCTAGTGTGAATCTGAGTTTGTTTATTTGATGTGTATCCAATATTATCAATGATTTTTCTGTGAATGGGAAATGCCTGTTTCCATATCTGATGATGAATTTTAACCTTAGCACTCAATCCATGAAAAGCTAGAGAACCATGAATTTTTGTAGCTCCATGAGCAATCTGATTGTTATTTTGAACTATGCTATGAAAAACTGGAAATTTTTATTACCGAGAATGACTGGCCTTATTATGAATTTGATTAATTACTATGGTTTGGAGTTCAAAAGACTTTTTACCATACAAAAATATTAAAGAATATACAAAAAAAGAAAGTCATGAAAAATATGATTGGAAATTACCTGTGATTATAATTATTTCACTTTTGACTATATGTATAATTATCCGTTCTTTCGTTGGATTTTTAGTCAGTTACTCACGAAAAACTTGAGCATTGCTTTCAATCAGCTTTGTAGTTTGTTTAGCATTATGAAAGGCTTTTGGTGGAATAATGGCAGATAAATGGTGATGGCTAAAAATCTGAGTCTGATCACTTCTATTATCTCTACCTTTTTTATTACTCTGAGAAATGTGGCCAGTATGCTGATTTATAGGAATGTTTTTATTCAATATTACCATGTCTATTGCTCTTGTTGGGATGGTTAAAGTCTCACCAAACAAACCGTGATTTTCATTCTGACTTTTATGTATGTGATTACTAATTTGAGCATTACCTACACTACTCCATGTAAACTACCAATGATTAGAAATCATTCTCTTAATCTATTTTATACTTCTCTCTGCTTGAGCTATTTGAGTCGCTCTATATTCAGAAAATATAAAACAAAAAACTTGAATTTCTTAAAAATATTACTATCAATCATGTATTGATATCTTTTTTTTCATTTGATTTAAATTATAATTAAACGTTTTTCTCTCAAATCTACCTATCATATCGTGAGATATCAATAGGAAAAAACCTTAATTACCATGTAATTCATGTTGTGATTAACAGGAGTAGACCTAGTGAGGTAAAATCTTTCTGAAGGGCCCTGCATTCTGGGTCCTTTTTTTATCTTGAAATTCTAATTTATGTTAATAGTATTAAAAGTGTGTTTTTCATAGTTTAGGTTAGTAGTAATTTTTGCACAGTGGTGTAGTTGGTTCCCTGAATTCAGGGAACCTTTTTAAAAAACTGGTTAGAATTATCACAACTCCAACCAGTAGCCTTTCACGAAAGCCGTATATAATCCGAGGAAAATACCCAGAAACAGTCAATCGATCAAAGATTTTCAGTTACGTATACAATCTGATTCCTAGTTCCGCTAGGACGGTCCAATACTTAATGTAAAGGCAAGAAAGTTATATTTTTAATATATCATAAATCAAGATTAAAAAAGCTGACCCATGTTATCACAACAGAGGTCAGTAAATTATGAACACTTCAAAATTGATTGCTAAGAAAACATAGTCAATCAAAGAAGACCACTTATAATATAACGAATTACACGAAAATTTCAATTATTTATATAAATTTTCAAATATAAAACTTGAAATTTTGT
>DETJ01000045.1 GCA_002361595.1 Patescibacteria group bacterium UBA3291
TTTTTGTTTGTAAATTTTATTTACACCTCTAAAATATTTTATTCAATTTATTCTACAAGATAAAATTTTAAAAATACTCTAACCATTAGTTTACACTTTTTATAAATATTATCTATTTTACTATTTACAAAAATTTTAAAAATAAATAAATAATAGAAAAACCAGGATCAAAAAAGGTGCCTGGATATACCTTGGCACCCTGGTTAATGGTCAGGTTTTAACAGTCTAATAGTTTTTTTAATTATTTTTATATATTACCATATATAATAATATGTTTATCAATGTCAATACTTTATTCTTATAATTTTACTTTCATTTTAATATTCTAATTGTAAACTCAATATAAAAATTTATTAATTATATCAACTACGTTTTTTATCTATACCACCAAAAAAAATGAAACTTAAAAAACTCCTATGAAATTGGACAAATGCAATCAAAATATTTCCAGTTTCCCATATCTTATTATTAGCTCTAACGATTATCTGAATCTGAGAAATCGAATGATTCATCGATCTAGATTCTCCAGATTTAGTACTCAGTTTGATATTAGCTTTCATAGTTAGTTGCTACTGACCTTTATTTCTAATCCATAGTAATCTAAAAAATAAAAATATCATCAATCGAGTCCTTCAAGTTTTATCGGTAATATTATGATGATTATACAATTTCATCCTATATAATATAAATCTAGATGATTTAACCTACTCTGAATGACTTCTCTATATCCGAATTCTCCCTCTCGCTTTCCTTTGAATTCCTCTAATCATCGCTGTTTTTCATAAAGAACAGGAATCAAAAATCCGATTTTCATGGACTAATTTATTCGTATCTATCATCTTTGGATGAATTGCATGAAGCATAATTCGATGATGAACCTCGGGGGCTTTAGCATCAATTGAAACACTTTTTGATGTCGATATCGACTCTGATTTATATGCAGATTTATGATTCATATCAGAAGTGCTTTTAGCTGGTTCATTTGTTTTCAATTTCTACCTCACTTCCTCAGAAAATATTCAAAAATCTAATTTTGAAATTAAACCATCTCGTTTAAGAAAAATTTTCTGATCATTCATTTTCTTACCTCTTGCTCTAATCTATCTAGCAATCTTTGGAGCCTACGGAATCAAAATTCTCATCACATGAATCCGACCAAAATGAATCATTGTGCGACTTTGAATTTGATATTTTACATTATGAATAATCAGCTCTTATCTAATATATCCAGACAAAACCAAAACTCATGAAATAATAAATAAAATATTATATGTAAGTTTCATTCTCATTTCATTTATGATGATATGAGCTATTGCAAAAAGAATCAACCAATACTGAATCACCATCAATAGATGTTTCGTATGCTACATCATCACGTTCATAATTATTTTTTCAGCTTTATCTCTTATTTTTACCCAAAAGAGACTACTCACATTCGTATCTACATTATGAATCTTAGCTTTTATCGCAGTTTATGGACGAAGAATAAATGTAAATCATATCTCATTCACTTCTCAAGTAAACAGACTCGAAACTCTCCTATCTCAGCAAAACATTTCACTTCCACTTACTCAGTGAGCTTTGAAAGATATAGATAAAGAATCTACTAAACAAATTATATGAGCTCTCGATTGACTAGTCGAAAATTATAATAAAGATAAAATCATAAATAAAATAATCAACTTTGAATACAAAGATAGATACCGATCATCACGCTATGATATCAGAGATTTTTTAGGAGCAAGTACTGATTATGATTATTACTACCCTACTTATAAATATCGAGATTATAATCAATACGACCAAAATGGAGAATTGATAGATGTAGCATGATTCTCAAAACTATATAATTTCGAGAAATACAATTGAGATACAAAAAATCTAACTCTCAAACTGAATATAGAAAATCAGGATTACGAATTCGATTTATCCAGTTATATAGAAGAATTAAAAAATAAATCTGATGAATATGGATGAAGAGCTGAAAATAAAGAGATATTATGATGACCTGCTCTAATTTTAGAAGAAGAGAATTACAAACTCGTAGTTACTTGATTTTATTTAGAAGAAAACGACACTTGAGAAACTAAATTTATCAACATCAGATGATATATTTTATTCAAATAATTTCATAAAAAAATCGGCATCAATATGATGTCGATTTTACTTTTCAGTAAGAATAATCCTTTTTAATTTTTCTATCTCCCCATGTGCTGGTAAGTCTCATGCCTATTACAGCTAATCCAGCTATGTAACATATAACTCCCCCAGCACATGCTATACCACAAAGACTCTTCTCATCTAAATGGCAATAAGCTGCCACAATAAGGAATCCAAACATAGTAATTAGCGCCATCACCGTAAGAATCGTTACTTTCCTGAGATTCTCTGCATTAATTCTCAAAAAGAGATCAGACAGCAGGACATATCCGAAGGAAATAGGGATAGCAAGAAGGATTAAGAAATACCAGGAGTAATAATAAGCTACTGACACCACTCCACCAAACAGAAGACTCAATAAAAATCCTCCCAAATAAAGTAAAAAAATCCGTTTCATAGGCATTATGTTTTTGTTATTATATCTATATATCATAGACAAATATGTCAAGTATTCAAGAGAATATTTATAAAAAATTTTTCCAGATTTTGAGAGAATTTTACCTATAATTAAACTATAAACGCTACTCAGCTTTTATTACTCTCCACTTATCTGGAAACATATCCTTAATTTCTTTAATGATGTATTGATTTGTTCTTCAGGTAGTTCCCCCAAAAAATCCCACAAGATACATATATTCCTTCGGATCTCATACAGTAAATCACATTCATTCAAATTCTTTTCTTCTTTCTTCCGTTATCTTTCTAGCTTTATCCATAGATTCATCACTATATTTTCATATCAAAATCTCCAAAGGAAATCCATTCGCCATATGTACACTTCTTTTCAATATATTATAAATTTCAGGAACATTCTTCCATTGTTCAATACTTTTATCAAAAGGTGCACAAGAAATATAATAAAAATCTGAAAAAGCTTCTCAGTATTTCCTTAAGCTTTCTTCAGAATCAGCAAAATTTTTATATAAGTCAAATGAAATATCACTACTAACATTTCTACTAAACGATTCTAATCATTCGATTTTTCTCTTTTCTATATTCTTTTCCATAGTCATTGTAACCATAATAAACATAATTTCATTATATTCATTTCCTCAATACTATCAATAAAAAAAAAGCTAATCCACTTACGAATCAGCTTTTTTCGTATATACAACCATTATTACTTATTCACACATTTCCCATAAATGGGAAACGACTTTCTTTACAACTTCTATTACTTTTTTAGTCAGCTCCATAAATCATTTTACAGCAACTATTTCAAATCATTGAATCACTCCAGCAGCATCAGTTACCATATTTACTAAGAATTTATTTGAACTAACTTCTAACAAAACTTCATAAGTGCTATCCTGAATTTCTGTGAAACTTGCCTTAACTGAATTCCAAACAACATCTCTAGTAGCACATGTATTAGCATCTATCAAAGCTCATTGAAACATAATCAAGTAACTATTCAGAAATAAAACTCAAAAAATTCAACTACCCTGCTTTTATGATTATCGCATCGTTTTTCAATGGAAAAGTCCATCAAAATTTTTAGGAAAAATCTACTTGTTTTTTTAGGAAGAATTTATATAAAAATTTTACACAAATTTTAGTTTATTTAGCCGATAATGGAAAAACCAATAGAAAATCTGATTCAAACTTTACAGAAACAAAAGAAGAAAATATTATCTTCAGACGACCTCAAAAAGTATATCTATTTAGCCTTTTGAGAATCCACCCCAATCAGTAAAATTTATAAAATCACATTTCAACTAAGAAACCGTTGATATCTCATCTGACTAAGAAAAGATTTATTCTATATTACTAATCCAGAAAAATCAGTTTCTAACGAAGAAATTGAAGAACAACGATATCGAAGATTACTCAAAGATCATTGCAATTGAGTTTGTAAACAGCGATATATTGGAAGTTTAGCTGCATTAGAGATACATTTACACTGAAACGTAGTAACAATACCTGAAACAGTAACGATTATAAACAAAGAAAAACAAGCAATTGAAACGATAGTTTTTGAAAAACAAATCGCTTTCAAAAAATTTGAAACAAAATGAAAAAACCTAATTTCTCAGCTCATCAAACAGACAATTGAAATAGATATGCCAAACTGCAAGAATCTTTTAGTAGCAAATCTAGAATTATCCATCCTCGAATGTCTCTACAATTTCGACACTACTAACAAATGATATATCGAAGAATGCATCAAAAAAGCAATCAAGAAAAACGGAAAGACATTAAATCTTTCCACACTTGAATCCATTATCAAACTATGAAAACATAATACTTCACTGAATAGGTTATACAATCTAACAAAAATAACATATCCAGCACTATCAGAAGAAATAAAAAAACTGATTAAGAAATATGGATTTGTATTGTAATTACCAATCCTTAAATTCTTTCATTTTTTCATTATCTACATTTCATTCTATCTGATTCAACTCCCAATAAAAATATTCATCAATCTTTTCTGCTCATTCTGGAGTTACAATATATTTAATTAATCAAAATTGTCTTCACATATCTCATGAAGCATCTTTTTGCATTAAAATTGTAACATGAACCTCTCATTTTTCAGGAATAATATTTTCATAAACAACTTTTGCCTTATCATAAGAAAGTTCTGATTCCAAATTCATTCAATCGTTACCAAAAGCCCCAGAAACCTTTCTTAATGCTAAGTTATGAGAAGCAAGATATTTTTGATCTTTTGTATTTTCAACAATTAGCCTTTCTTCTACCTTTCTAATAGATTCTTCAAAATTTTCATTTTCCGCAGAATTCAACGACTTTTTATCTTCTTTATAAGCAATATCAAAAGTATAAGTATCTGTTGATTTACCTTTAGACACTGTTACTTCAACTTTATCCCCATCTACTTTAACACTTTTAATCTTTTTATATTCATGACTTGGATTATCATTTCTATAATCATAACGATCCCTATACTTAAAAGTTTTCTTAGTCGTATTTTTACCTCTCTTAATATTAATCACAGTTCAATATTCAGTTCCACCACTTCCATTATAATCTGAATACTCATGCAAAACTACTAATAAATGATTTTCTTTATCATAAAATTCATCATGTACTCATTCTAAATTCTCACTCCATTGATATAATGAAACAGCTTCTTTCTCAGGGAGTCCAAACTTTTCAACTGCATTTTTTCTTTCTTCTATACTTTCAAGTTTTTTTTCCATTTTTTTTCATTCTTCCTTTAATTTATCAAGTTCAAATTGAACTTTTTTATCAAATTCTGGTAAATTTTCTTTTCTAATTTTTTCCTTTGCCTCATTAAAAGCATTATAATCAATTTTATAACAGCTATCTCAAATATAATCTACAAAATCATTCAATCACAATTTTCTGAGATTTAATCTAATCTCATCAGCAAAAACCATTTCATCTGGAAAATCTGTATAATAAAATCAAAAAGTACCTCCCATACCCAACAACATAATATTTTTATCGTGCAAATAATTCGCAACAACAAGTTTTTCTTCTCCTGAGAAATTTTTAAATCATTCAAATATTTTACTTAACAAATCATCCTTTTTACCAATAATCTTTTCAGTAACAGCTTGTATTAATTCTGATTTTCCCTTTCACTTTTTAATTATTCCTAGTTCATCTTCAGATAAAAATTCAGAGAGTTTTTTAATAGAAAACTCTTCAATTATTCTTTTATCCATTTCTTTTTCTTCTTCACGACCAGGAAGTTTTTTTTCTACTTCTTTTATAACTTTCCGGTTTTCTTCAATTTTATTTTTTACCTCTTTTATCTCAGCTTCACAATTAGTAATATATTCTTCTTCTGGAGTTTTCGCTTTCAATACGTTTCAAGCTTCTTCAGAATAAATTCATTCTCATGATTTCTTAGCTTTTTTAAGCTTTTCATTATCAAGAACTTCTTTTACCATTTTTAATACAATTAAATTATAAAGCACTTAATTATATACATAAAAATTAAAATGTCAAATTTTGGCAGATTTTTTCTTAAATTAAAAAAGCCACCAATAAAGGTGGCTTTTACACATCTCATAAATTTAATTATTTTCCATAACTAGCTTCATTTCCAAGAGCTTCTTCAATTCTCATTAATTGATTATATTTACAGATTCTATCAGTTCTACTAGCTGATCCAGTTTTGATAAATCCTGAATTCATAGCTACAGCTAAATCTGCAATGAAAGTATCTTCAGTTTCTCCAGATCTATGAGAAACGATGGCTTTCATTCCATGCTGATGAGCTAAATTGATAGCATCAATAGTTTCTGAAACTGATCAGATTTGATTTAATTTGATAAGGATAGAGTTTGCAATTCCTTTATCGATTCACATTTGAAGTCTCTGAATATTTGTAACAAACAAATCATCTCCAACAAGCATAATTTTATCTCCTAATGCATCAGTCAATTTCTTCCATCCATCGAAATCATCTTCAGCCATTCCATCTTCAATAGAAATGATTGGATATTTATTACACCAATCTGAGAATAGAGCAACTAATCCATCTTGATCTAATACTTTTCCTTCTCATTCAAGATTATATTTTCAATCTTTAAAAAATTCTGAAGCAGCTACATCAAGAGCTAATTGAACCTTTCAAGTGTGTCCAGCTTTTTCGATAGCTTCAACAATTACTTGTAAAGCCTCTTCATTACTTCCTAAGTTTGGAGCAAATCCTCATTCATCTCCAACTGATGTAGCTAATCCTCTAGCTTTAAGAATAGCTTTTAAGTTGTGGAATACTTCAGCACCCATTCTTAATCCTTCCCTGAAATTAGCAGCACCTGTAGGTACTACCATAAATTCTTGAATATCTACTGTATTGTCAGCGTGAGCTCCACCATTCAAAATATTCATCATTGGATAAGGAAGAACATGTCCTTTTCCATCGTTAATGAACTTATAAAGAGGTTTATTTTCAGCCTTAGCGCAAGCTACAACAAAAGCCATACTAACTGCTAAAATAGCATTTGCTCATAATTTTGATTTATTAGCTGTTCCATCAAGCTCTAATAATTTCTTGTCTAATTCTCTCCAATTTTCGAAACTCTGACCTTCAATAGCAGATTTGATTGTAGTATTTACATTATTTACTGCAGTTAAAGTACCCTTTCACATATAACGAGATTTATCTCCATCACGCAATTCTAATGCTTCATGTACTCATGTTGAAGCTCAAGATGGAACCATAGCACGAGCAAATGTACCATCAGACAAAGTGATTTCAGCTTCCACTGTTGGATTTCCTCTAGAATCAAGGACTTCTCTCGCGTGTAATTTCGTAATTTGATAAGCCATAATTTAAAGAATAATAAAATAAAACACTGAAATAAAATACTGTTTTCAAAAACAAAAACAAGAGTTATTAAAACTCTTGTCCATACAAAAAATAAACTATATACCACCAATAAATAATTTAACTACAAATCAACAAAATACAAAGCATCTTTTGCATCTTCATTTTTATGATTATGATTTTTAGAATCATTATCTACTACTCAAACTACAGTTTTTTCATTTCATAAATTACATGCCAATGCTTTTGATATATTTTCACATCATGAATTTTCTTCTTTCTCTCCTTCATAACGTCTCTCAACATATTCAGGATTGTCTCACTGATAACACCACTCCAACATCAGTACACAAATATAAATAAAACACAATAATCAGTAAATTATAAATTTATACAAAAAAGTCAACCATAATTGATTAAAAATCTGACTAAAAAATAATACTTGCAATAAAAAGACAAAACACTACCTTACTAATATGCTTATTTACTACGAAACCAACATTAAAGATTCACCTCTCACACATCAGATTTTTGAACAATTCAAAAATTCTGAGAAAATCGAAATCCAACATTACAAAAATCTTTTTGACGCTAAAATATGAAATTATAAAACTGAACCATTAATCATTCTCGCCAAACAAGAACATATTGCCATTCTCCCAACTCCAAAAAATTATTGATTTCCATGAAAATCATTCTTTTTCAAACCTAGTTTAAACTGTTTTTTCAATTGCAAATATTGCTACCTTCAATGAACTTTTAGAAATCGTTTCCCTGTCTTTTTCCTAAACTACGAAGATATGCAAAAAGAAATAATAAATCAGATCCAAAAAGGAAGACAGTCTTGATTTAATGGTCAGATTACTTTTTACGCAAGTAATTATGCAGACTTACTTGCCACTGAAAATATCTCTCATTTTCATGAAAACTTTTTATCATTCTGTGAATCTCTACCTGATAACGTTTTAATTGAAACCAGAACAAAATCTGCAAACATTACTACCCTACTCGACTATGCAAAGAATTTAAACTGAGACTCTCCTACTCAAAAAATGGAAATTGCATTTTCACTTTCTCCTAGAATTATCGCAGAGAAATACGAACTATGAACAGCCGCACTTAACGAGAAATTAGACGCAATCAATCAATTATTAGAAAAATGACTTCGTGTTGGTTTAAGATTTCTTCCACTCCTACCAGTTAAAAATTTTCAACAAATTTATTCAGAATTTTTGGATGAAGTCAGCAATAAAATAAACATCAATAAAATTAGTTCTATCACTATTGCACCACTAATCTTCAATCAATGAGATTACAACATTCTTATCAAAAAATATCAAAATGATTCTGATTTTTCATTTATTAATAATTTACAGCAAAACGAACATTTACTTCGAACATGTTCAAATAAAGAAATATCTACATTCAAAAAATTATTTTCAAATATTTTCAAAGAAAAAAATATTTTCTGGGATTATATTTAATTTTTGCACGTTTTGTCAATTTATTTTTTCCCTTTCATATAGAAAAAAAATTAAAATTACATAGTTTTAATTTATTTATACTTAACTTTCTAAAATGCAAAACAAAAAAATCTTAAGATTAATACTATCGTCAATTATATTTTGTTGAATATTATTTTCAATAACAAGCGCATCTACACAATTGTGACGAAATATATTAAATCAATTAAGAAATGATGGGAGAACTGACGAAGAAATCAAAACAGTCATTGAAGATTTATGATATAATGCTGATGATTATTTTCCGAATTTAGCATCAAATAAAAAACAAAATACTTCAACACAACACAACACAACACAAGAATGACGAAATATATTAGATCAATTAAGAAAAGAATGACGAACAGACGATGAAATAAAATCAAAAATGAAAGAAGCTTGAATAGATACTAGCTGATACTTCCCAGATTCATCATGAAATTCAAAATCTTCATCTTCAACTAATTGAGTTTTATATACTTCTAGAAGTTGTAAAACATATGATATAGAGTATTTAAACGATTTATGAGTATATTCATCCAAAAATTTAATAAAAACTGAATATTTTGTAAATACTGATTACTTCAAAAGATATATTGATTCAAAAAATCCACAAAAAACAGACTGTCCTACAAACATATGATGGATATCTAACCCATATTATGATTCATCAGATAGTATATATCGTTATATTGCACCTAATTGAAAAGTATACTTCATCATAAACCAAAATTGATACTATACATCAAATGAATTAAGCAAACCAAAGAGTTTCTGATCAATCAATGAACTCAAAAGCTACATCAGAGAACGTAATCCTCTAATATGGATGTGAACCAATGAGACCACTCAAAATATTTCATCGAACAATTCAAACCAAACAACTTCCAATAATGTAGATTGTGAAGATCCCATCGTAGTAGCTACATGTATATTAGGTATGAGTTGTCCTAAAGAATGCCAAGCATAAATACACTAATAAATTAATTTCTAATACGTTCAATCTCCAGAATCACCTTTCTTTTTTGTTTCCACAAATTTCATAATTTCTTTCTCAAAATGCAGCTCTACTTCTCATACTGCTCAGTTTCTATTTTTTCTAATACAAACATCTGTAGCTCATTTCCTATCAGTATCAGGATCATAATATTCCTCTCTATGAAGCATCAATACAGCATCAGCATCCTGCTCTATTGATCCAGATTCTCTCAAATCTGAAAGCTGAGGTTTCTTATCAATTCTTTGTTCGACAGCACGTGAAAGTTGTGAAAGGGCTAAAATAGGCACTTGCAATTCTTTTGCTAACTCTTTCAATCCACGAGATATTTCAGAAATCTCCTGCACTCTATTTCATAAAAATGTCGTAGAATGCATCAACTGCAAATAATCTATAATTACCAAATCTAGTTCTTTCTTTTCTATCTTTAATTTTCTAAGTTTTGACTTTAAAATAGGAACTGTAATTCCTGCCTTATCATCCAAGAAAATTTTAGCTGAAGATAATTTTTCCATAGCTTCTCACATTTGTGCAAAATCCGCATTATCCAAATTTCATTTAGAAATTTTATACATCGGCACTCAAGAGACTTCAGACATAATTCTATCAACAATAGATTCAACACTCATTTCAAGAGACATCATAGCTACAGATTTTTTTTGCTCCAATGCTATATTAGTAAGAAGATTAAGAGCAAATGCTGTCTTTCACATTGAAGGTCTAGCTGCAAGAATTATTAACTCCCCCGGCTTAAATCCAGTAAGCATTTCATCAATCTGATAATATCCGGAATTCACTTTATTAGCATTAAAATTCTCAGGATGATCCACAATTTCCATATAATCCTCTACTCTACCCCTCAAAATTTCCTCAATACTTAAAATATTATCTCAAACCTGATTCTGAGTTAATGCAAAAATTTTTTTCTCTATATCATCAAAAATCTGAACTGTATCTTTTTGTTCATAAGCATCTCATGTAATTTGCTGACAAACTTTAAGCACTTGCCTAAGCAATGATTTCTCCTTAACTATTTTACTATATTCTACACAAGGAGAAGTAGAAATCAAAAAAGCTGAAAGTTCATAAAGATAATCAATTCATCAAACAGCTTCCAGATTTCAATTCTTTGATAACTGATCAGATACTGTTACCACATCTATAGTTTTCTTTTCATTCCAAAGCTGAGCAATAGCCTCATAAATCATACCATGCTCTCTTTGATAAAAATCTTTAGCAGTAATTCCATCTCATTCAAAAATCCAAACAGTTTCATTATCCATCAAAGCTCATGAAATCACTCACTTTTCAGCTTCGATATTATGTGGTGGTAACGTATATTCTGTAACCATTTTATATCAAACAAACAAAATAAACAACTAATATATATTAAAAACACAACCTGATGCAAGAGAAAATCTAGTTCAGAATTGTGTTTTTAACATTTTTATTAACATTTTTTTCACATTAATTTGCCATGAATGGTTCAACTTTTAACCGAACCTTAATAGGATATTTTTTGGAGATATCATTCTTTTGATATAATGTTAATTTTACAGCATCCAATTCTCTATCATAATCATAAGTTCATTCTAGTCAATAATCACTACGCAAACTACAAGTTTTAGATACAAATAATACATTTTCTCAATCTTTATATACCACCTTTCATCAATTAAATTCACCCATTTTTCATTTTTCAGGCAAATCTGCAATAGTATAACCATCTGCTTCAAATTTTACACACTCCAATGATGGGATAATAATAGAGAATGTTGGCTTTTGAGTAGTTTTATCAACTACCTGCAAAACTGAATTATTTTCAACCAATACCCTAATTTCAAATGAATCTTCATATCATGTTTGTAATTTAATTTCAGCAGTTCCTGGATTCATTAACGCCATAGGTTCTCAATTCTTACCATACATAGCAATATCATTACCTACAGAGAATGGAGATCAAACTACGATTCTATCTCAAACTCAAATCGACAAGTCTCACATTGATTTTCGAGAAGTTCATCTTCTTCTTTGGAATGATACATTTCACTGATCTATATCTTGAGACAGCTCTGCTGTAATTGCTACACTTCCTCAATCTGGATTACTAGAAACATCCGTAATAGCAATCTCAGGAATATTAAATGCAACTGTAATATTCTTTTCTACATTATTTCCAAATTGATCTATTCATTTAATTGTATACGTTTCCTTTTCTGTCTTAGTATGGATATCTATATCTGTAGAAACTGAATCTGAAACTGCTTTTGTATACTTCTCATCTAATATTTTTCCATCCTTTGATATATTGATATAATACAAAGCTACATTATCTTTCCAATCTATTTTCAATTTATATCTAGTTCATACATATCATTCAAGATCATCTCATTCACTTGTAATTTCTCATGTAGCCTTTCTTATCAAAACTGGATTTCAATTAGGTGTCTGATCATCTCAAACAATCTGTCTTCATGCGGTTACCTGATTTGACCAAGGCGACATTATACTATAAGTATCTCCGACAAGATCAAGCGAAACTATACGAGCATAATATCGTTTTCTATCTATATTAGAAATTCCAACATTTGCTTTCGGCTTACTAGGGTTATAATATACAATTTGCAATAATTCATTTCATGAAAGACTCTCAATTTTGTCTGTTTTATTATTCAACAACTCAAGTTTCAAGTTATTATTAAGTACATCTGTCATCTCAACTGTATCTGGAAGAGCAAGTACATAATGAGGTTTCTTTCTTTTATCTGCACCAGGATTATAATCAACCTTCTCATAACTATAGTCAATTCTTTCTACCAATTTAATTAAGTAACCGTCAGCGTCATCCAATTTCCAAGAGAAAGACAAAATATCATAATTCTGATTGGAAAGTTCTCGGTTCTTTATTTCTTCTTTATAATCCGCAATTTTCAGCTTAAGACCACCATTAAATTCAAGTCGAGTTTCTTCATAAGGTATCTCTTCTATTACCTTGGAGTGATAATATCTTCCGTCATTTCATCAATAATTTATACAATTTTGTCACTGACACTTTTTATACACAGACTTTCTATCCCATAGAACAATATCATGATTCGATGTATGAGTAGTATGATAATATGTATCCTTCATATCTTCAGAGAATGTATCAGAATATATTACCTTTGTAAACTTTCATTCTGCATTTTTCTCGTATATTCCCTTTGATAAAAGCGATGGATCAATAACCGAACCAGCATCCATCTGGCTTCAAATTCTTTTTCAAAGTTCTTTTGAACCTCAAACTTGTGCAGCTGCCAACAAAGATTTATGCGAAGATTCTCATCAATCTTTAGCAATCAATTTTGTTGAAGATACAGGCTCCATCAATCTATATAATGTATTCACTCTATTCTTCATTGATGATATATTATTACGCAATACTAAGTACTGAGATGTACTTAATCACAAATCTTCTGCAGAATTCGTACTAATTGCATTCATATATCAATTAATAATATTTTGCTTATTATCCACCAAAGCTTTATAAGGATTACTCTTACTAATGGTATCAATAGAATCTCTCGTGGCTGAGTCAAGATTAAACAATTGAACATTAAATGTTAGTAATTTATTATCTCCATTTGATTTTACATTCATTCATTTACTATTAGAATCTACCATAGCAAGGAAACTATCATAATCTGAATTAATCATATTAGCCAAATTATCATAACTTTCCTTTTGACTATCTATATAATCAAGAACTGTTCCTTTAAGTTTTTCAATTCACTTTTCATTTGAAACAATATTATTATGTCTATTAATTTGATGTTCAATCTTAGTTATAGATGAATTTACACTATCTTCCAATGAAGTATTAGTAACTTCCTGTCTAAAGTAAGCTAACACATCTCTCAATCTATTCCTTCAAGATTCATAATCCACATATTCAACATCATCACTCACAATTCAATCAGCATCTACATTAAAATCTGACTTACTAATTAATCATCAGTTTCCAAACACTTGTACATCAACATCAATAGATTTACCATCAACCTCATCTCTAAACTCTGTCAACGGATTTTCATCCACTAATTTATTTAACTGAGTATTAGACCAATTAACAGTAGACGTAGTCAACGTATTAATTGACTTTGTTAAAGTATCCAAATAATCATAGAAATCTGTAAAATTAAATTGAAGATCAACATATGAATCAATTTCATAATCGACTCAATAATTATGAATCGGAGCAAAAGACCAATTAGTAAAGTCCATAATTGTATCAATCCAATCAACATCATATGTCCTTTGTGTGATTTGCTCAATTTTAGCTTTAACCGATGACTCTCCAACGAGTCAGAATTGTCATTTAACAATACAATAGATTTTTCAAATTATCTTAGCAACATTTATAATTACTTCAATTTCATTAGGAAGTCTTGGCACTTCTGGAGCAGGAGGTAACATTGGCAATTCTAATTCAATTTCTGGTATAAATGATGGCAATTCTGGCAACTCCGGAGGTTCTGGCAATAATGGAATATTTGGTAAATCAAGCAATTTTATATCTATTGAAATTGTTGGAGGTTCTGGAAGGTCTGGTAACTGTGGTAAATTAATTCTAACCGGTTGGAAATTAAATTCAGGCAAAACTATATCAAGTCATAAATCAATATTAGTTAAATCAATAGTAATATTTGGTAGTTTAAAATTAGGAATCTGAATAATAGGTAACTGTATCATATCACATAAAAATGAAAGTTTACAAGAATACTGATCATACGTATCTCTTGCACAGTTTCCACAATTCTGTCACCAATCAATAGAGAAATCTATTAATAATTGATATGTCTTTATAATATTTATAATAAGTACAATAGCATCTACATATCATACAAATCTTTGAGAATTTGTAGATGTCCAATAAGACAAATATCAAATAGTATTATTAATCAATGATGCTATTTCAGACATATAAGTATCAATAACATGTATCCACTCATATATTTCAAAAGGAAACTCTCTATACTTTTGCAATATTACCAGATTAGCATAAATCTGAGTTTGCATTCTTTGCCATTCTATATTTCTGAATTCAATGAAAGAACTTATTTCTTTATCTCTTTTATCTCTACAATCTTGCTGAGCCTCTTGAGTAGATTCTTTAGAACAATTCTTAGCAAGAGTTTCCAATTTTGATTCCCACTCATTAATTATCTTTTCATTTCTATCTAACCACTGCTGCAAATATAAATAATAACTATCTATATCTTCCTTGAATATCATTGGTATCTTAACATCTACATTTTCCATAGAAATATTAATTATATTACTTTCATTCATCAAACTTGCCAACGCCTCAAAAGGATTAGCTATAGATTTATTAAATTCTTTCAAACTATCATATGTTATACCAGATCGGTATGAGACTACAGATTTTTTATTACTCGTACTATTTTCAGCAATTTCATCTTCTTCATTTTCTTCATCATTTTCCCAAATACTTCCAATATTATTACTAATATCTGATATTGTTTGTACCTCATTATCTATTAAGTTAGATATATCAGGAAATTTAATATCAATATGCATCTTAGTCAATTGATTCAAAATATATCTAATTTGAGGATCTAACCATTTATCAATCAATAATTTTCTAATTCATTGCTGAAGTCATCATTTAATCTTATTAACATTATATTGTCATCACAAAATATCAACATCTCCAATAGTTATAGAATTCTGGGTATTATCAGTGAAAAGAGAATCAGATCAAACATACGATGCTGTCTCAAGTTCAAGGATTCACATAAAGCTTGCACTATATTCAACATCATTATGACGTCAACCATCCACATTTACATTTGATAAATGCTTTTTATTAGCTGAAAAAGAACATAAATCAAATGGTGTTGAACGTTCCCCTACCAACGTAACCATAAATCATTTCTGAGTCTGTAAACAAACTCAGCTATCCCTCACATCTTCTATATATTCTGTATAAACTTCATTAGGATTATCCAAATCTCCACTATCTGTTCATCCATCTCAACTATCAGAATCACACTGAGGTTTTACTGCAAAAACTACACAATTTCACATTATATCAGAAATTGGAGATGGTACATTACGCCAAACTGCATCAGGAGATAAACATATAGCAATTCAAAGCTGTGCTGTCAATGTAGGCGCTGCATAAATTCTAATAAATGATGGATATACTCATGTTCACGGCCATAAAAATCAATCAGAACTTGACTTTAATCATCGAGGAATTGGTATCGGTCAAAAAGTAGTCCAGAATGTTCATGGAAAGAAGAAAACAGGAATTCATCATTCAAGAGGTCATAATGGGAGTTCCCAACATCCAAATAAATGATACTTACCTGGAGCTAAGAAAGCCTGATTAAATGGAACTGGTAATCATTTACAATTATTTTCTCATCCAAAAGAGAATCCGTTACACATTCACTTTGTAATATCATCGATAACATTTTCAATTTCATCAGTTTGACCTTCAAATATACTCAAATCGATATCCAAACTAATACCAGCATTGCTATCAAAATTAAATCATTCATCAAGCATCTGAAGAATAGTATTTTTCAGACTCTTTTTACCTCCTTCATCATTAGAAACCGGAATTGCATTCTTTCAATTTAATAAACTAATACGATTAATCGAATCTCAAACAATTCACGGTAATTGATTAACATCAGATCATACACTAATAACATCTGCAGCATAATCCTCAGTTTTTTCATCTTCCCCAAGATACTCCTCATTTATCTTATCTACTAAATTAATCTCATCATAAGCAAACGATCTTCATCAATTAATAAAGACCCCAAAATTCTTTTCACATCAATCCACACTTTGTACTTTTATATCTGGCAAAGCATCACTTGAATAATAAGTTTCATATGTAAGTCCAATCTTTTTCAATGGCATATTATGATATTCCAAATCATATTCAAATATCATTTTCTCTCATGCTGACAACGTGATATTATCAATAATGTAAGCAAAATTTCCATCTCTTTTCAACTGGAAAGCTCATCTCTGATTAGATATAAATCTAATTCATTTAAACATTTCATGCTCATCAAAATACAAATTCCATGGTCATTGAATTATATCTCAATAAGTTCATCTAAAAGGTTTATAATCATTAGCCTTTACAGTTACTCTAACAGTAACTATATCTCCATCTTGTAAAATTGCTGATCAACTCTTTACATAATAATTCTTTCGGACACTACCATCATCACCGTAAATTCAAGCACCTGGATCCAAATAACTACTTGGTGCAAATACATAATTATCTCAATTTCATCATCTCATTAATTCATTTTCATACAGAGTAATATCCACATATTTAGCTCATTCATCCACATATCTTTGACTCATCTCTGATATATCTGATTTATATTTAACTTTCTTAGGATCAACATCCGAACCTGGATCAGTATCCATAATTTCATACACAACAGCAGAAATATCTCACTCCTTATCATGTTCTCTTTCAGAAATAAGGTCAACCAAAGAATTAGGATCAAAATGGATTCAATAATGAGACAAATCATCTTCTTCTATTTCAACTGGTGGTCTTTCCATTGTATCCCAACGTAACATACTATTATCAAATACATCAGCTCCAGAAATCTGAACTCACATAGCAGTAACTAGAGTAGTGTTATTAGCCTGCCTATTATACCATCATGAATCACAAGCATACTTTTCTTTACTTAAATAATTTGGTCATCAATTTGTAGATCATCAATAGAATACCTTTATATATCATTTATTATCATAAGTAACAACATCTACTATACCATCTTGATCCATATCTTCAATAAACATCTGGAATATTCATTCCAAATTAGAAGGGGCAGATGAAACTTCTCATCAAAAAACATTTTGATTCAAACATGCAATACTTCAATCTACATCAAAAATTCATCAATCATTCAAATAAACTCTTAATTGATTATTTTTTGTAATAACAAGAATATCATCATATCAATTACCATCCGCATCTCAAACATATATATCTTTCAAACTAACTGCGACATGCATCAACTCCTGCATATTTCTTAAATCTGGGGTTCCTCAATAATTTTTAGCCAATCTAATAGTTCAATCCACATAAGCAACCAATAAATCTTCAAGTCAATCATTATTAAAATCAATTTGATAATTTCAGAAAATATCATTTTCAGAATCAACATATATCTCATTTCAGATTCATCAATCAAAATTCGTACCATATACAGGCTCATTTAAATCTTTTTTCGTAAGAACAGGATCTCATAAATTTATTACAAATTCTGAACCAAATTTCTTAGTCGCTTCTCAAACAATTTCTCACTCTGCAAATAATGTAATATTTTTAAAATCACCCAAGAATCCAATTCTTTCATCAACCTCATCAGAATTTTGAATTGATTTATAACTAGTTTCCAATTCAAAATCTGTTCCAAAATCAAATACTCAAACACTGTACAACTTATCTGTAGTTCAATTATAAAATGTATGATTTACAACATATCACTCCGCTGGGATATCAAAATCTCAAGCAGAAGGCATAAAACTAGGATAATGAAGAATAAAATCTCAATAATTTATTCATCTATCTACAACTTTCCAAACATTATCTCAATTATCAATGGAGTAATCATCTAATCTTAAAGTTATTTCTCAATTCAAAATACTTCATATACGAACTCAATCGCTATACAATACTCACTTTTTATCCACAAAATATTTTTCATCACTTGGAACAAATAATCAATAATTTTTAGAAGCAGATGCTTCATTTGATAAAATTGTATTCATTTCATCCTTTGAAACAGACATCCATGTTAATGATGGCATAGATATATGCATAGCCGACAATCATCATACAACAACATCTAATTTTGATCAATTCATAGACATGATTGTATTTATATTATCATAGTTCCATATTTTAAACTTAGGCTGAATTTTCCATACCATCTTTTTAATCTTATCTTCAGAAACTAATTGAGTAGTAGTCGTTATAATTTTATTAGAATTCGTCATCAACTGTTCAATATATTTATTATTATCAGAAAAATATCACCACTGATTTCATCGATCATTTCAGAAATAATTCAAATACAATATATTCAACTTATCTGCAGGGAATAAATCATCATCAACTTTAAACTGAACAGTAGTAGAAGCTGATGACGCTTCAACAATCACTTCAGTTAATCAACCTCCCTTTCAGTATATAGGAGTTTTCAAATATCAATCCTTAATATCAGCTTTATCAATCCACAAATCTCAATCATGAGAAACAGGTGTAAGTTCTGGAAATCTAACCTTTCAGGGATCATATGTAACAAGCACAGTATCATCTACAGGATTTCATCGAATATCTGATACAAATATTTCAAACGGAGTAGTCTCCCCTGCTTCTACATATCATTCATTAATATTAACTTGAACAGTTGCAGTTTCAGCTGGATAAACCTTTAAATTAATAATACGAGTATCAAGTCATGGAATATCTATACTTATTACATCATCTCAAGCTATTGTGCTAGGATAATAATAAATAGTTGCGTAACCACTAGACATATAGTTCATAGATGTATCAAAAAACATATCATTTCCATCATCATCCTGTTGAACCTGACCTATAACAACCAATCAATTCAATGAAGTTACCATAATCTGACTATCTACATCAACAATACCTCAATTTGGATCTTTCATCTCTATATCTATCCTTTGCAACTTAGATAATGCTAAATTCTTTCATTCATAAATACTTTCATCAGATTTTAATTTATATGACTGATTTGTTACTAAATTATCTCTTCATTGCAAAACAATAGATCAGTTTAATTTTATCTCCGGAGCTGCTTGTACAACAGTCTGGTGATAAGTAGCTAAATAATTGTCAGAATTTCTAGAATTTGAAATTTGAATTACTGCTTCACTACCATCTGGAGCATCTAAAGGTGCATGATAATAAAATCTTAAATCTCTGAAATCATTTGTAGTAAAAGAATCTTGATATGATCAATCTTTCAAAAATCTTCACTGAGAAACTGTAAAATCATATTTTTCAGTTCATCGTGAAACAGAATTACCATATTTATCATATCATACCACGTTAACAGGTGATATCATTCATGCCACAGTTTTCTCATCACCCACTGTGATTTCTGCCCTTTCCAAGAAACTTGGACTCACAGTATACTTCATAACCTTTTCTAGATATCATCATCAACCACTAATCTTAATATCCAATCAAATTTTTCATGCAATATGATTTGAAGAAGATACTGATCATGTGAAAGGATTTGTCTTAGGATTAAACGTTTTACTAAAAGAACCACCATCACATACAACATTTCATGCGACATCTAGACATGATTCATCTCATATTCAAACAAATTCAACTGTGATATCTCAGATATCAACCGTTGATTCAATTCTTAATTCACTAGCTGGATTACTATCAGACAACAAAGCATTAGAATTTTGCAATTTAACATTATTTGCAAGACTTGATGCCCCACCTCATCACTGTAACGCTTCTTTATTACGCTTTTCAGCTTCCACTCAAGCTTGTGTAATTCTCTTATCGGCATCAAATTCAGTCTTAGGATCTATTATTTCATCCCAAGCATCCAAATATTTAGTCCATGCATCACCATACTGAACAAATGTATCAGAAGTTTCTGAAAACATAGATTTTCAAAGAGATTCCATAAACTTACCGAATCATTCAGAAATAACAACATCTCACAAACTATTATCAAAAGAAAGTCTAATTTTAATAGGCTCTTCTAAAGTTTTTTTCAACCAACATTTAAATCATTCATACCAAGGAGAAGAAACAGACGTTCAGCTTAATTTAAATAATGGCAATCTTCAACTTGGTGGTATATTACACGCATCACTATAATCATTTTCCTGTTTAGATGGTTGGACGACACCCGTACTACGTGCCTTTGATCCTTTAGTAGAATAAGATAATCATCCTACTACGTTATCAGTAATTTTACTATCATCATCCGTAAAAAGAAAATCCCTTCAATTTGAATTTACATACGCTACTTCATATCAATATATTTCATACATAGGAATCACATACAATGGATTTTTTATTTCTTCCATTCACTCTGTTAAATAATCCAATAGAGTTAATCTTCTTTTTTCATTTACACCAAATCCTTTCTTTAGCTTTTTTATTTCTTTCTGAAGTTCTTCATGTCAAGCTTTTACTGGATGAGTTATACTCTGATAATATAGTATATCAGAAATAACATCCAACATTTTTTCTCATCAAAGAGCTTCTACAAATTCATCATAAGTAAATTTCTCCCCACAATGGTGAACTCATGTATCAGGTGTAGCCTCTATATATCACAAAGAAGTTAATCTATCATAATAATTATTCATTCATAATGCTGCCGAACATTCTTCATCGAGAATTTTATTATACTCTTTAACCTTTCATTTCAAATACTTAATTAAATTATTTTTTATACTTGATGGAAGCAACAACTCATGTATATCATAACCTCCATCTTCTCATATCTTAACATAAACTTCCACCTTAAAAAGATCAGGATAAATAAATTTCATATCCCTTCATGCAACAGATTGCATACTAACATAACGAGGAGAATCAATAGGCCTATCAGGAGTTAATATATTCATTCACGACATATGCTCACTCACTCAAATCAAAAGATCATGATTTTTCTTCGCTCACTCAGAATCATATCAAGGTCATTTCGTCCATTTAGCATATTGATTAATCCAATCTGATTGAGAAAAATTAGAAAAATCAACTGAGTTCTTAAGCAACCATCTTCTAAAATCTACATCACTCTTTGCTGCCTGTTCAATTGCTGGTCAAACCGTATCAACTTCTATAAGTCGTGAAAACATATCATTAACTCACTTATCAGAGTCAAATCTATCAAACAATCAAAATTCTCCCTTTATAGCATCTTTAGCAGAAGACTTTACTAACGTAATTTCTGTCTGTCCTTCTGAATCTTGATCGCTATCATCTCCATTTTCATCATTATTAGCAGAGTTCTTATCAGATACTTTGAAAATAGCATCAAGCAACTCAGTTATTTCATCTAATTTATCCGCAAACGACTCATCAATTCACTGAAACTCTTCAGATTCCTTCATTTCTTCTACAAACTTTTTCCAATCATCTTGCTGCTTTTCCAATAAAGAATAAACCTCTTCATAAACAGTTATAATTTCCTCTCAATCACTTTTTATACCTTTTTCTATACCTTCAATATTAGATATCCATTCAGATAAGAATCAAACTTTCGCTTTATTTGGAATTCATGCATAGAAATCTTCAGGATTTCATCATTCCATATAACTAATATATTCCATTACAGTAATAATATTTTCAACGAATATCGACATAATTAACTTATAAATATCTGATAAGTCCAGATTTTCTTGAGTTATTTTTTTCTTTATTTCTAACAAAAGATCAATTAGTTTATCTTCTAACGGCTTTACTTTATCTTTTTCAACAGAAATCGCTTTTTTTGTATCCGGAATAAGATTTTCCTCAAGATTTTTAATTTCTGATTCAAGATTTTTTATTTCTTGTTCCAAACCTGCACTACTAGCATTTATAGAATCAATATCTCATTTCAATTTATCAGCCTTACTCGAAAACCATCAATCAAACGCCTTTAAATTAGCAATAGCGTTTTCCAATATGTCAGAAAATTTCAAATCATCGTCATCATCCAACTCTTCTCGCTCCAATTCCTCATCATCATCTGACATCAAATCACTCATCAACGATTCAGTATCCTTCTGTAATGATGAAATTTTAGCTAAGATTTTATTTTTACTACTATTACTAAGAGAATTTCAAGAACCCACATCATCTAATTCTTTAAGTAAATTTTCTATTTTTTCACTAATATCTTCAATATCAGATATTCATCAACTCAATTCATCAATTTCTGAATTTTGACTACCTGATTCTTTTTGCTGTTTTTTCGTAGCCAATAATTGTTGTTTCTCTGTTAAATTAAGCTCATATCAAGACAATACTCATTCCAATCTTTTTAGCTCTTTTGATGCCTCAAATAAATCCTCAACATTATCTTTCAAATCTTTCTCTAATATATTTTCTATAAGATTCTTAACTTCTTCAATTTCTGACGTCAAATCACCCAAGCCATCCAGTATTTCCACTGTATCATCCTTAACATTTTGATAAGACAAACTTAAATCACGATAATACTGTCATAGTGTTCAACTTTCTCAATATCTATCTTTATCAATTCAATTAATTTCGTCTTCAGTCGGACTTTTATGTTCTACTATAGAACTAATAACTTTATATGTATATTGTTCAGCCATTGTACTTTCTCATAGAACAGGACAACTTAGTAATGAATTCTTTTTTGTAACATTAAATATACTTTTAGATTCTTTAGAGAAATTCCAACCATCAATTATTGAGCTACTCAATTGCCAATAATCCATATCTGAAAAATTCATATGAACATTTGGATCTTTATTTTCATAGATCCAATATCTACCTCAGCTTTTCTTCCATCACTCTCTTTGTGTAGGACTAGAATACTTAATATATGCCTTAAAACTTGTAGCAGCCCATTGAGGTCATTTTCACTCTCAGTCTACCCATCATCTACCATCAATTCATTCATCATCTCAAGATAACAATGATTGAAATCATCACATATCAAAAATAGGCCTCCAAGCATCAGTAGCAATATATCACTTAATCCTATATCTTCACTTTTCAACACTTTCTTCATCTAAATTTATAGGTGAAGCTCATCACCACCATCTATGAGAAAATGCAAACAAATCTTCACAAAGTTCATCCTCATCATCATCTGAACAATCCTTTGGCCATGTCAACCTCACAACTTTCTCAAACAACGCTCTAAAACCGTTAAATTGAGCTTCTTCAGTTACTTTTTCTTCATCATAAATATCTAAATCTCTATCAACAGCATTCATCATAAATCATCTATTTCATAGAACTTGATCAGAGAATATACCATATGAAGCTCAAATTGATTTTAATTTTATATCGACAGGATCATACTCACTAATGATAGGATTATTTCATTCTTTCAAGGAATCATACGTAACTCAATCCAAATCTAATAAATTTCTATATGTTCATCTAAAAGCACTTAAATCTTGAGATTTATCAATATAACGAGCATTATTTCAAAAATAATAATTATCAAAACGGCTCACAAGTTTATAACATCTGAATGATATTCTCTTTCAAGTCGTCTTAATATAACTAACTGGTACCACAATATCCATATCATACTTATTTTCAGCAATTTTCTTATCAACCATTTCTTCCATAAGCATATTTAGATTTTCAATAATTCATTGCAAATCATCATTTCATAAATACATAGTATCTTTAAGCTGAATCATTGAAGCACTGTTGTCTACATCGACAACCTGAGATGCCTTTCATTTCTCATCGCGATACAGTTTTATCCGCCTTCATCATGCAAAAATATTTTCCCTAATTGTCGATAAAATTTTCTTTGAAAAAATTTCATTATAATCAGCTAAATAACTAGTTTCAATCTCCTGTTGATTCAATTTAGTCGTGTGCATCGTATTACTACTATCAGAATATTGAGCTAGGACATCCTCTACTCAGTCCATTCACATAAGATCAATTCACATTTCAGTACCCAATTCTGAAATAATTTCAGAAGAATTTTCACTAGACTCTCATCAAAACAATTTCTTCATAAATGTGGAATATCTTTGATATCATATATCTTCTCAAAACATTATCTTATTTCTATAATACTGAAAATCCTCATCCATAAGAGCCTCTTTTTGAGCAATAAAATCTTCATACCACATACTATCTCCAATAAATTCATCAGGATCATCAACATATGCCTTAATTTTATCAAAAAAAGCTAAATAAGCATCAATATCCGTTCAATAATCAATCAATCAGTGCCAAACTTCTGCCTGTCATTTTTTATTTCAATTAGGAACAAAATACTGAGATGTTTCATCCCAAACATATTTTTGATTTTCAAAATCAACATAAGGATAAACAGTAGGAAATACATATCAATCCTGATTTACAACAGGTAATGGAATACCTCAAAACATAATTAATCAAATCAATTGAGAATTTGTATTTTCCAAACCATCAAAATAAATATTTTCCATCATACGATAAATATCATATGCTTCAATATCACTAACATCAATAGGCATAACTAAAACTTTAGTATCTGCCAGTTTTCACTGTATATACTCCGATGTATACCACTTCAATCAAGACTCTATTCAACCATAAATTTTACTATCCACCAAAACCGCTACAATATTTACACGTGGAATATTCATTTCTTTCGCTCGAGTCTGAAAAAAAACAAAATTACTCTGAATTAAAAAAGAGGCAACATAAATCAGAACCGTAGTCAAAAGACAGACTTTCTTAAATTTCAATTGCATAGTGAATAATAAAAAATTTATAAAAAAATTCTTTAACCAAATCATAATAAAATTAACACACAAAAATGCAAAGAAAAATCAGATTTCTACAAGCATTTCATTTGCTTTTTTTCAAAAAGATTATACGATTATATTTATCAATAATTTTAGATAAAAATGTAAACATATCTTATATAATAATTCAGATTGACTTTTTGTTAATTTTATTTATATTTTAAGTGTAAAATATAACATTAAACTAAAAAACAGTAATTTTATGAATCAACTAGGAAACTGTAACATCTGCCACCATTTTGGTGCAGAAATGCACACCAACAATGTTACCAAATGGCAGTTTAATGGCGTCGACGAATCAACTATTAAGAATGACGTCTATTACAAAGTCTGGCTCGAGGTAGAAGAAAAGACAGATCCGAAACAATCTCAACCGTACACATGTGAAGTGTACTGGTTCGAGGAAGTTCCCCAGGAAGTCATCGAAGCCGAAGAGATTTCGCGTAATTACTGGGCAACAAAAGAGCCCAAGAAATGAATTAGAGGGAGTGGTTTTTAATCACTCCTTTTTTTCAATTGATTTTATATCAAGTTCTAATATAATTCAACCCGTAATTTTAATTATAGGAACAAAAATGGCCATACACAAACTACCAGATTACGTAATTAATAGACTAAAAGCCGGAGAAATAGTTGAACGTCCTTCAAGCATTCTAAAAGAATTGGTTGAAAATTCTATAGATGCTTGAGCTCAACATATAGAAATTACAATAAACGATTGATGAAAATCTTTTCTATCAGTACAAGATGATTGAACTGGAATAGAGCTCTCAGATATGGATTTATTACTTGAAAGATACGCTACATCCAAAATTCAGACTGATGAAGATTTGTATAATATTTCTAGTTATGGATTCCGTGGTGAAGCCTTAGCTAGTATTTCAGAAGTTAGTAAAATTACAGTAATTACAAAAACTAAATATTCACAAATCTGAACAAAATTGCAAAAAAAATGATGAGATATAATCACAAGTCATTTAGCAGTATGATTCGATCACTGAACAATAGTAGAAGTTGAAGATTTATTTTTCAACGTGCCAGCCAGACAAAAATTTCTAAAATCAGCACAAACTGAATATTTCTATTGTTATACATATTTCGTAAATGTAGCACTTCGACATATAGACAAATATTTGACACTTAAAAAAAATAATCGTATAATTTTTGATTTAAAACCATCAGATCTAATCTGAAGAATTGCAGATTTATTTAAACAAGATCGAAAAAAGAATTTGAAAGAATTTGACACTAAAACAGATTTTGTCCACTTACACTGAATAGTATCAGACCCTAGTTTACGCTTTTGATCTGCAGAAAATATAAAAATTTATGTCAACTGAAGACCAATTCAAGACAAAATAATTAAGAAAGCTTTAATGGATGCCTATTCCAGACAAATTACTCCATGAGAATATCCATTTGCAATTTTAATGCTTGATGTAAATCCAAAAATCGTAGATGTAAATGTGCATCCAAGTAAATTACAAGTTAAATTCGCAGATAGCCAAACTATTTTTCAATTAGTTTACAATACAATTTCTGAAACACTATGACAAAATAAAATATCTCACCAATCACAACATTACAGCTTCAACAATTCAAATCAAAAGTTTTACTACAATCAAAATAATTGAGTAAGTAAACAAAACTCAGCAGTTTTAGATCAGATTATTTCAGACTTCTGAGAAGATCAACAATCAAACTCTCCTACTTCAGAGCAAGTAAAACTTTTTGATGAAGCAATTCAAACTACAAATATTACAAACAATTCAACTCAATCATTATTTGGATTAAACAGTATATCAAACGACTGAACATCATGAAATAGATTTTTTAATGAAGAAATATGAGAATATAAAATAATATGACAATTATGGAATAGCTACATTATAATTGAATCACAAGACGCACTATATTACATAGATCAACATGCATTAGCAGAAAGAATAGCATTTGAAACTATGAAGAAAGAACAAAACTTAACCCAAGAGCCACTATTACAACCTCTGAAATATGAAATAACAAATGTACCAAATCTGTCAGAAAAAATCGAAGAATTAAATCAACTTTGATTTGATATTTCTATGCTATGAGAAAATGTCGTCGTGATATACGCAATACCAAAAATATTTGTCACAAACACCGTAGATTTAATGACACTTTTCAATCACGTTCTATATTTAGAGAAAATTACATTCGACCACTTAATAGATTGAGTATACGCAACTAAAGCATGTAAAACATCTATTAAAGCCTGAAATAAACTCTCTATCCCACAGATGGAAGAATTAGTAAAAAATTGATTCGAGAAAATTCCATGAATGTTTGTCTGCCAACATGGAAGACCATTCTTTGTTAGAATAGAGAAAAAAGAAATAGACTGATTCTTTGACAGAAATTAATAAAAAATCAAACTAAACAACATAAAGAATAATCTATATATAATATCTGTCACCGTAGATATATAAGTAGAAATTAATGGGGATCCTGAAACTATTAAAATAATTAAAGCCATCGAAATCCACATAACATTTTTTTCCATTCGACGAGCTCATTTTTTCCAAAAAATTTTCACCAAACGATATCCATCCAACGGAGGAAGAGGAATCATATTAAAAACAGCTAAAGCAATATTCATCAAAATAAACATTTGTCGAAATAATACTACATAATCTCATCTCAACAACAAATCTTGAAGTCAGATTCAAATAGTTTTACCATAAACCATCATAATTAACATTCCCAAAAATGCGAGCACCAAATTCATTGCTGGTCATGCAAAAGCCGTCAACGTTTCATCTTTAACAGGATTCTTATAATAAGTAGGATTAATCTGAACAGGTTTTCACCATCAAAATCCAATTAAAAAAACTGAAATAAATCAGACTATATCCACATGCTTAAATGGATTTGGAGTAAGCCTTCATTGTAATACTGGAGTCGGATCTCAAAGTTTATACGAAGTCCATGCATGAGCATATTCATGCAATCAAATAGATACTAATAAAATTATCACTAAAAAAGCATAATAAATAATCTGTTCTAATCATATTGTATCAAACATTACAATCGGAAAACCAACAAATAAATTATTATTTATTTATCAATGATACATAGTCAAATACATAATAAGACACTCTTGATCCAATTTCTTTTTGTTCCTTTTTCTCAAACAGGTCAAAATCAACATTTACCGAAGTTAAATCTATCTCATTATTTGGTAACAAACTAGACACCAAAAATGTCTCAAAATTATCTCTATTAAAAGCATTCTTACTATTCAAACGCACTGAATGAACTATAGAATAATGAGAATAAATATCGTATCTTCGTTTATAAGCATAAACTTCTTTTTTCTCTCAATCTACATCCGGAAATACAGACCTTTTTATTTTTTCTTGTATCTGAACTGGTTCATAAGTATTTCAAATAAAAATCACTGGCATATCTTGGGCCAACAAAACATTTATCTGGGATTTTACATTTTCATCACGAGTCTTATAATACTGATTAATCAATGAATTTAATATAGGATTTCTATATCTTGAAGGATTCAAAAGTGGATCTTCAGTTCAAAATAAAGGTAAAATATCTTTTCTACTTCACGGATCTATAGTTCAAACATAAATATCATATGTTCACATAAGCAATTTTCATTCCAACTCTTCAGCATTATAAACAGGCTCAAACATAAAATTATCTAACACTCAAGCATTCTTAAATATTTCTTTCATCTGCTGAACCGCAAAAAGCGAAGCCTGGTCATTATAATATAAAATGCTTAATTTCCATTGATTATCCTCAGGATTTGAAGTTGATAGCCTATCAAAAACATACACATCTATACTTGCTATAGTATAAGTTTTATTCTTTATAAATCATGAAATTGTAAAATTATTAACTCAAACCTTCAAATTTTCTCAATTAACCAATTTATACACAATTTTTTTATCCTTTGTTTTATAATTTTTTGGGCTTCGAGTTGAACCATCACTCGAAGCTTTCACCTTTATATCAGAAAATTCATTACTAAATTTTATTTCCAAATTTTTGGAATCTTCTGGCCTTTGCATAAAGAAAACAAATTTTCTATCAACTCAATTTATAGACATACTCTGCGGTAACTCTTGAGCTCATGAATCTTTCAAATCATTTGTATCTATAGAATCATCATCTGATAAAGTTAAACGATTAATCAATTCAGCTACATTCTCCCCTGCTGAAACATAATAATTTAAAAATTCTCAATCATACTCTTTAACATAGTTTTCATAATCTCACGTAAAGAAATTATGATATACCAATCATCACAAACTTCTCCTCAACCTAACATTTGCTTTTCAAGAATCTGTATTGAAGAACACTCATAGCAATTTTGACGTTAAAACATTTTGACCTGTAAATCATTCTAAACTATAAATAGAATTATATGCATCAACAATAGCTTTCTGATTTTTTCACCTTAAGAAATTTTCAAAATCTTCAAAACTTTCATAACTCTTAATCTGATAATAAGCAAAATTAGTATCCTTACAATCATTCACATCAAATATCAAACTATTAATATCGTTTGACTGCGACATAATCTTTGCACATCAATCCGTTATAGGAGACAATGAAAAATAATTTTTATACGTATCCAAATTCATAGAATCTACTATATGCTTAGGCAATATAGCATTCGTAAAGAAATTTATATTATCCGGACTAATAGTTGGAAACGATACCTTTATCCTATCATCCTCCAACGCTATAGTCACAGAACTTCGCGCATTCAATGAAGGAATTTCTCGACGATTTTTACGAATGATTTCATCATATGTAAAGAAAATATCTTCAATAGTTACTGGATATCAATCCGACCAAGCTACATCTTCATCGATAACTTTCAAAACATAATTTTGATCATCTTCAGTATAAACTTTACACAATCATTCAGCATATTTTCACCACACTGGATCAGGAAGGACTTCAAATGAATACAAATCTAAACAAGATCTAAACAAAAAACTCTGATAAAAAACACTTTGATCATCAGTTTTTAAATAAGGCAAATAAGAAACTTCATCAAAAATTCATTCAACAAAAGTTCATCATTTTTTTTCTTCCTGAGATCAAGTAGCTAACAAATAAAAATATCAAAAAACAAAGCTAACCATTATCCACAAGAGAAATACGACTCGCAAAAGATATTTTCAAACTCTTTTCCATACATTTACTTCGTATGGTGTATACCACATATCAACTTACAAAAATGTAAAATTAATCAACAAACGGCATAAATGCACAAACTCCAACAAACAAAATTCATGTAACCATTGCTATAATTTTTAATTTTCATTCAATTGATTTCTTACTTCCATATTCATTTCATCATGCTGAGAATCATCATATTCACATACCAATTCATCACTTTGGAGACATCATCAAAACTGATGCCATAAATACACATCAAAGCACAACCATAACAATGATAAGAGCTGTTTTCATTATCCAACAACAATAAATAATAAAAAATTGTCTAAAGTCAGTTATATGTATTGGAAATAAAAATGCAAGATAAAGAATCCGATACAAAATAATAAATTTTCTCTAGTAATTAAATATCAAAAAAATAAACTACGTTCAGATTTTTTTATTTTTCTTAATGTATATAATGTGAAGACGACATAGTATTGCCGCACGTAAAGCAAGTGGAGACGCTGCAAAATCTAGAATCTATTCAATTATAGGTAAAAAGATTCAAATGGCTGCAAAAAATGGAGCAGATCCAAAAATGAATCCTCAACTAGAAATGGTTTTGGAAAAAGCTAGATATAATTGATTACCAAGAGATGTTATCGATAGAGCTATATTAAAAGGTTCAGGTCAACTAGAATGAGAAGATATGAAAGAAGTGATTTACGAATGATATGGTCCAAATGGTTCAGCATTCTTAATCAAAACGATTACATCAAATACAAATAGAACTAGTTCAGATATCAAAACAATTTTAACTAAATGATGATGAGCTATGGCTGAAATGTGAGCTGTCGCTTGGCAATTCCAGGAAAAAGGTCTAATAGTAGTAGATTGATTATCTGAAAAATATGAAGATAAATGAAGGCAAATGGAAAGAGTAAATCCATTCAATGCTGAAGAAGTAGAAATGGCTATGATGGATTTAGCTATTACCGATGTTACGGTTGAGGATTGAATAGCCGAAGTATACACGACAAAAACTGATTTCCTTACAGTTAGAAAACAAGTCGAAGAATTATGATATCACATTACAGAAGCAGACTTACACTACTTTGCAGATAATACAGTCACTCTTGAAGGACACGATTTTGAAGTTTTCAATAACCTACTAGATAAGTTAAACGACAATGATGATGTAGATCATGTTTATCATAATGTAAATTTAGACTAAATATGTTAAATTACCATTCTTATGAAACATTCTCAACTCAAGATTGACCATGAATCAGAATGGTATTTTTTCTACAAGGTTGTCCATTTCGTTGTCTATATTGTCAAAATCCAGACACAATTTCTACAGATAAAAACAAACATATTTCAAAAGAAAAGATATTAAAACTTGTCTACAAAGAAAGAGAGTATATAAAAGACGGATGAGTTACATTTTCATGATGAGAATGTCTTTTACAGATTAAAGAGTTAATACCTGTTTTAAAATTACTAAAAGAAAACTGATTTCATACATGCCTAGATACCAACGGATTTATATTAAACGATGATGTAAAAGAAGCTCTAAAATATACAGATCATGTACTTCCAGATATCAAATGAATTACTCCACTATTACATGAAAAGGTAACATGAACATCGAACATGACTTCACTCGATTTCATTCGTTATATCGACGAGCAATGAATGAATTATTGGATTAGATACGTGGTAGTACCATGATTAACTGATAACGAAGTAGACATCAAAAAAGTATGAGAATTTATTCAAACTCTCAAAAATTTTCAAAAAATAAACTTATTAAAATATCACACCATGGCTGTTTCAAAACGAAAAGAACTTTGACGAGAATATCCATTAAAATGAATACCTGCTGCATGAGATGAAGATATACAAAAAGTAAAAAGAATTTTGAGTAAATACACCAATCCAGATACAATTGAATGATAATTTTAAATATTTTACCAAAATTTCAAGCAAAAATTTTTGCATTTTTTATTATTTTTGAATATAATAGGATATCATTTTAACATAATGAAAATAAAAATGACAGATTTAAAAAACGTAGAGAAAGTTGCACAAGATATTAAGGATATTACAATTCAATGAGCAACTAATATTGCAAGAGAAGCATGTAAAATTATGGAGCAAGAGTTTCGTAATCAAAAATTTTCAGATTCAGATGATGTAAAAAATTTCTTTGATAAAGCATCACAAATACTTATAAGTGCAAGAGAAACTGAACCATTACTTCGTAATGCAATGAAATATGCAAAAACAAAATTAAAATGATGAGCAGATGCAAAAAAACTTGCAGATTCTTTTAAAGAATATCTATCTTGGATTGAAAGAGAAGAAGAAATTAGACCTAAAATTGGATGAGAGTTAATCCATGATTGAGATATTATATTTACCCACTGTCATTCAAAATCAGTAATTGATATTTTAGTAAAAGCTTGGAATGATTGAAAAAAAATTCATGTTTACAATACAGAAACTAGGCCATTATATCAATGAAGAAAGACTTCTCAGGATTTAGTAAATGCTTGAGTACCTGACACAATGGTTGTAGATAGCTCTGCGTCATCTGTAATAGATAATACTTGCTGAAATACAATTGATGTTAAAGAAATATTTTTGTGATCTGATTGCATCAAACCAGATTGAACTGTAATTAACAAAATCTGAAGTTTTGCAATTTGATTATCAGCATGGAACTCATGAGTACCTCTATATGTAGTTGGAAGTCTACTAAAAATCGATGTAGTAGATAAAGTTTGAATAGAAACAAGAGATGGAAAAGAATTATGGCCAGAAGCACCAGATTGATTAAATATAGTAAATTTTGCATTCGATAGAATTCCGCATAAATGTATTACATGAATTATTACAGAGTTTGGCGTTATTAGACCAGAAAATCTAATGAGAGCTGTAGAAAAATATTATCCACGAATGTTAGAATAAGTAAATAATAAATCAGATTTTTTATTTGAATTTAAACTTAATATCAATATCAAAGATATTAAGTTTATTTTTATAACAAAATAATGTGGAGTTATATCGTTAGTTTACGAAATGATTTCTTTCAATATTTCCCAGGTAGGATTCCTCCTATTTTTATCGTATTACTTGTATGAATAATTATTCAACTATTCAAAATAATAATCGACTCAATAGTTGAAAAAAGAGTTTGCATTGACCATATTTTCATATCATGATGATTCCCCTCTTTCCATACATGAGTAGCAAGTAGCGTAACAGTTTTAGCATTACTAGCTGACGGAATTTGGAGCACATCATTTGCTATTGCTCTAACTTTTTCAATGCTTTTCGCATATGATGCAATGAATGTAAGATACCAAACATGAAAACATGCTGAATATCTAAATGCAATTAGAAAGGATTTACAGGAAAATTTCCTTATGACACAGCCTCAACAGAAAAAATCAAAATTAAAAGAAAGACTCTGACATACCCCAATAGAAGTAATGTGAGGTTTCATATTCTGAGTCGTTTTAACTTTTGTATTCTATTACATCCGATATGTCTAGAGGAATAGTAAGTCAAAAACCATTTTCCCGTAAGAAACGCAAACAATCATTTAGAAAAATGCTAAACAGATCTGGCGTATCTATTCCTGAATTTAAAATTGGGCAAAAATTAAAAAAATATCTATCACGATGATTATTTTTTGTTTTATTAATCATAATTTGAACATTAATTCTGCTAAAATTACTATTCTTCCAAGCGTGACAAACAATCTCTCAAGTAAAATTTTCCGAAGATACTTTAGCCACATACCAAGATATAGAATTATTTAATTTAATATCAAATGAAGTAAAATGAAAAAATTACTATGTATTATTATCTAATAAAGATGAAATATTAAAAAATATCCAAAAAAAATTCCCATTTGTATGAAAAATAGAATTACAACTTGAGCCACAACAAGAAGAAATAATCAAAGAAGAAAATCCAATAATAATCTGAATTCAGCTTCCATCTTCAAATTGAACATGAGAAAATCAATGAACATGAACACAACTTATCAAAACAACTTTCCCTCTCAAATTATCAAAATCCCCTGATAATTGATGAACTTTATGAATTCAATTAATGTATTACGAACCTACTGTATTGATACAATTAAACAACAAAAAATATGCCGTATGGGATGAAAAGACATATGTAGAGATGAAAGAATGAATGTTATTATGAATCAGGGTTCCAACTGAAGATGATCCAAATCCAGAACAACTTTTAACTATAGAAACTCCTCAATATCTAACATGAACCAACAATTTAGAGTGATTATTCTTCGAAATCAGCTTACCTGAAATGTTACAAATTACAACATTAGCAAAAAAAGAATTTTGAAATAATATACTACGTTTCGTATATTTAGCAGGTTCTACAAGATTTGCAATTTTTACAAGCGATTATAAAGTATTATATTTCAATTTCCCAGATTGATGAAATATCGAAGATCAACGAAATTCACAAATATTTAAATATAATACTCTCAGAGAAAAATATGATAAACGAGGAAACGTTGAAAAAATAGATTTATGATCATTAGAAAATAATAAAACTATCATTCAGAATTATTAGAGATCTATGATTTTTCAATCTTCAATAACAACACATCCATCTACAAAATATCCACCATTGAAAGTATCTCTTTTAATTTTTCAAATAACTGAAATTTCACCAGAAATTAAATCTGACTGACTACCCTTTCATCGAAATAATAGATGCAATAACTGATTTCATCGATGTGCATAAAGTTTCATATGTGCACTTCAATTCTTTCAAACTTTTTCAACCTTTTGAATCTGCAAATCCTCAAATAAAAATAATGGCTCTTCATTACATTCTCAGAACGGTTCAAATTTTTCCAAAAATTTAAAATTTCAATTCGTTCGTTCCTGTGGTAAAATCTTTGTATCCACAAACAAAACTCTTTCTAAATCAGATTCTTTTATCTTCTTCTTACAATATGACTTAAGCTTTTTACACAACTTCTCTAAATTCTCCAATTTCACAGTCAATCATCATGCTCATTTATGACCACCAAAACGCTCCAAAATATCAGCATGATCTTTGAGCATATCGATTACACTAAAATAATCAGGTCATCTAAGGCTTGCTGAAGCTGATCACTTTTCTTTGTCAGACTTAAAAACTATAGATGGTTTATTATATTTTTCAGTCAATCTTCATGCAATAATTCAAATCACTCATTCATGAAAATCAGAACTTTCGGCGATTAAAATTGGAGATTCTACATCAATCAATTTTTCTGCAACTTTCAATCATTCATCCTGTAATCTCTTTCTCTCCTGATTTATCGCATCCATTTTTTGCAAAAATTCTATCTGTTCTTCACCATCATGTAAAAATACATTCAAACTATCGTACGGTGATTGAATCCTTCATCACGCATTAATTCTTGGTCAGATCACAAATCAAATATGATAAGTATCAATCGGAGATTTTATATTCAAATACGAAAGAAATCACTGCAAACACTTTGGTAAACTATCAGGATGACGATTCATCAGCTCAAGTCATTTTTTTACGATATAACGATTTTCTCATAAAAGTGGAACCACATCTGCTACCGTTCATATAGCAACAATTGGCAAAAAGAAGTTAAAAATCTGATTTTTTCTATCGCTTGAAAAATCCTTACATTTAGACAACATAGCTACGATAAGTTTGAAGGCCACACCTACTCAAGCTAATCATTTGAATGAATAATCAGGAGAACAATTTTGATTGAGAACAGCAACCCCATCTGGTAACTCATTCAGTGGCTGATGATGATCTGTTATCAATAAATCAATTCAGATTTCTTTTGCATATTTAGCTTCTTCTACAGAAGTAATTCAATTATCCACCGTGATAACCAATTGTACTCACCTAGATTTCATTTCATCTAAATGGTAGTTTCTAAGCCCATATCCATCTTTTTGTCTATCTGGATACATAATGCTCACATTTGAATGTTTCAGAAAATAACGAAAAAATTTATACAAACAATAACTCGCAGTCACTCCATCTACATCATAATCTCCAAAAATCATAATCTTTTCATTTTTTTTCATAGCATCCATAATATGTTTCACAGCTTTATCCATTCCATCGATTTTAAAAGGATCTATCCAAGTATGACTTAAAGTTGGCTCAAAAAAAGCATCAGCATCCGATGCTATTTGTCTGATTTCAAGCAATCTCTCAATCAGCGTTTTATCATATGATTCATTGAGTAATTTATACTTCATACATTAATTTAGTCGATTCAAAAAAACTGATTTGAATGTACGATTATGCAGTAAAATTTCAAGTGATGAATAAATCAATATTCCCTTGAAAGCAATCCCTTTTTCAATAAAATTAGCATCGTAAAATTCTGAAAAGAAAATTTATTTACTCAGTCAGATTATGCTAGATAAATTAGAGAAAATTATCGCTAAATACGAATCACTAAGAGAAGAATCATTATCTCCAGAAGTTTTTCAAAATCCTGAAAAATCTAAAGCAGTAAACAAAGAGTTATCATCACTTGAAGATACATACAATATCGCTGTTGCCTACAAAAAAGCTCTAGAAAATCAAAAGAATGCACAAGAATTATTAGATACAGAAACTGATGAAGAAATGGTTGCAATGGCTCAGGAAGAATTAGACAATGCAAAAGCCGAAATTGAAGATTTGGATAAAAAACTGACTATCGCTCTCCTACCAAAAGATCCAAATGATGATAAAGATATATACCTAGAAATTCGTCCTGCCGCATGATGAGATGAATCAGGATTATTTGGTACTGAACTTCTAAAAATGTATCTTGCTTTCGCTCAAAAGAAATGATGGAAAACTGAAATAATTGAAGAACAGCTTTCTGATATCGGTTGAGTAAAATTTGTAATGGTAAAAATGACTGGTAAGAAAGTATATTCATTGATGAAATTCGAGTCATGAGTACATCGTGTACAAAGGATTCCTGAAACTGAATCTCAATGAAGGGTTCATACTTCCACAGTTACAGTTGCCGTTATGCCTGAAGCTGAAGATGTAGATATTCAAATCGATATGAAAGATATCGTAATGGATACATATGCTGCTTCTAGTAACTGATGACAAAATGCCAACAAAAATCAGACTGGAGTTAGAATTCACCATATTCCTTCATGATTGATAGTTAATATCTGAGATTCCAAATCTCAAATTCAGAATAAAGAAAAAGCTTTCGCAGTTTTGAAGTCTAGATTATATCAAATCGAACTAGATAAAAAACAAGCAGAAGAAAAAAGTCTGAGATGAAATCAAATTTGAACATGAGATAGATCAGAAAAAATTAGAACTTACAATTTTCCACAAGACCGTGTAACTGATCATAGAATCCATGAATCGTGGTCAAATTTACCAAGCATCATGGCTTGAAATATTGACGAAATTATGGATAAATTAGTTTTAGAGAATCAGACTAAACTTTTAGAAGCTAGCATGAAAGAATAATGTGACTACAAAAAAGACTCAATAGACGAGTTATCAAAAAAACTATTGGTAGTGAATATGTTTATCAAATTGAAGCTGAAGAAAGATTAAAAGGATGATACGAATCAGAAAACGAAAGATCTAGCAAACTAAAATCTTTTCTCAAAGACTGAGTAAACGAGATGAAAAGGGAAATAACCAAGAAATAATCAAAAAAAATCCATCTAAAAGCTTTTATGGATACAAAAAAAATATGAAAATTAATATCGCTTATTGAGCAAATGAAAAATATTCTGAATATGCTTATATATCTATTTTATCCGTACTAAAAAACTTAAATCATAACTCTATCAATTGTTTTTTAATAACAACAAAAAATAACAAACGAATAAAAATAATAAAAGATTTAGAAAATATATACAGTAATTTTGAATTCAAAACAATAATCATTGATGATGATGATATTAAAAATATTCAAATGTCAAAAAAACATCATATAACATACCACTGCTTTTATAGATTTTATATAAACAAAATTAAATGAATTGAAAAAATTATATACCTAGACTGTGATACTATTGCTCTAAGAGATATAAGTCAATTATTCGAAGAAAATATATCAAAAGAAATAATATGAATAACTTCAGATATTCCATGTAAAACAGTAAAAAACAGGATACAAGAACTTAAATTAAAATGAGAAAAATATTTTAATTCAGGGGTAATGGTAATAAACTTAGAGAAACGAAAAAAAAATAAAGTTTCGGAAAAATGAATTAATTTAGTGAAAGAAAATGTCTATCAATGTTGAGATCAAGATGCTTTAAATATTATTTTAGAGAAACAATGCAAATACCTAAAATGAGCATTTAATGTTCAAACAGAATATTTTGAAATAAATAAAAATAATTTCTATAGTATTGGTTTTGATAAAGATTATTACAATATCGCTGTCAAAGATCCTATCATTCTCCATTTTACATTAGCATGAAAACCTCGAGACTTACTAAACAATCATCCAAGACGTCGAGATTACGATAAGATGAGATGGTTTTCTATCTACATAAGATTAACGCATTTACTAAACCCACAAATTGCAATAAAAGATTTTATAATAATCGTTTTGCATACATTTGAAAATGTTTTATTTCCAAAACATGAGAATAAAAAACTAGTTAGGAATAGTATAAATAAAATAATTCATATTATCAATAATAAAATACATAACTAATTTATTTCTAACATAAATAGTATGATAGAAACAAATCTAATAAGTATAGTATTAACTTTATATAATAAAGCTCCCTACATAGAAGAAACTATTTTTAGTATTTATAAACAAACATATACAAATTGGGAACTAATTATCGTAGATGACTGTAGTTCTGACTGATCTTTTGAAATTGCTAAATCTTTTTGTAATAAATTATGAATTACAGATAAATGTAAGTTTATTCAAAATGAAAAAAATCTTCGAGTTGCCAAAACTTTTGAAAGATGATTAAAAGAAGCTAAATGAGATTGGGTTTCAATGTGCGACTGAGATGACATCCTTATGAAAAATAAACTAAAAGTAAATTTATCATACTGTATAAAAAATAATATTGATTTTTGTCACAGTGATTTAACCACAATTGACGATAACAACAATATAATAAACACTTCACGAGTAAATCAGGCACATTTCAATATAAATGAAAAAAAATATAATAAATTAATATACAGATGAAATGCAACATGATCCTCAATTTTTTTCTCAAAGGAAATTTGAAACTCTCTTAAAAAAGATTGATTTCCAGACTCTTTTGCCCAAGATCGACGAGTTTTAGTATATTCTAGTATAAAACACTACAGCATTTGATTTATAAAAAAATCTTTAATTTACTATAGAAGATCTGATTCATCTATTTCAATATGATTCTACAATAGAAAAAAAAACAATAAAGAAATATTGAAATGACGAAAAAGAATTTTTACTTGAGAAATAACTTGTTGCTCATATATAATAGAAAAAAATATCTTTATAAAATCTGAACAAAAAAAACGATGTTTGGAACATATAAACATAAACAATTTATTCCTAGACTTTCTTAATTCTAAAAATATTTTCATGAATTTTAAACTCATAAAAACTATTTTTTATACATGGGAATATGAACACTGGTATAGAATTTTCATAATCCAAGCAAGGAAATTACTAACTATCTTTACCAAAGATAATTAAAACTTAATCCCAGGAATATAAACATAATTACTCATATCATAACCCCTAATTTCATCAATCAATTTTCTACATTCATCATCGATATCATACACTCTTTTTCAATTCACTAATGGATTGATATATCTAATTTTTGATGATAAATGGATATAAAACTCCCCTTCTGGTTTAGCCTTTGAAACTACGACTTGCTTTGAACTTTTCCATTTTCCAAAAATATCTTTATAATCAGATTTTTCTATTATTTTGATAATTTCTGCTTCTGATAAATGATATAAATCATCAATTTTTAGTAATCAATCATCAACCAAACGTTTCACAATTTCAGCGATAAATTGCATAGAATATCTCGTTCTATCTTCAATATATATAATAGATAGCTCTTTCACGGCTCTGATAAATTTTCTAGCAATATCTAAACTCTGGAAAGCTAACTCATCTATTCCATCTTCATTCTTCACTACAATTACATCGTTATAAATTTCTTTAACATCGTTAATATCCAAAACTTCATAATGAAATAATCCATTTGAAAGTGAATACTCTAATCTATCGGAAGATAGCTTTGGAGACTTATTATCAGCAATAGGATAAATCTGATAATCATTCACTTCATTTTCTACAATTCATTTTTTATTCAAATATGAAGTGATCACCTCAGAATTTGAGATAATCTCAGTAGTCAAATCTTCAGTACTCTCCTGCTTTTCATGGTCTCAATTCAAAAAATCTATACAATGTTTAAAAGCTGGAGTGGCAATATCATGCAATAAGCCTGAAATCGCTTGTTTTTCATCATGAGTGAATTTCCAAACTATCAATGCTACTCAAATGGAATGATCCAGACTTGAATAAAAAAATTTACTTGGAAATAAGTCAGAATAAATTGTTCCACATGTTATGCTAATATGTTGTTGCTGTAATAATTCTGGAGCTTGTAATAACTCAACCAACCAATCTGGCCTATCCTCAGATAAAATAGAAAAATATTGTTTAATTCTATCATCTACTGTATCCAAATAATTTTGCATTCTATTCCACTAACAAAAGTAAACACATCACCCCAATTCAAATCACAAAACACAATGCCTGTAATAATGACTGGCTAATTTTTGGATGCTTATGTAATTCTGGGATTAAATCCGTTCATGCGATATATATGAATAATCACGCAGAAAAAGGCATCAAGAATGCCGAAATATCTTCCACATATCTCTGCAAAATCAAAGCTATCACTACCCCGAAAAATGCAGTCAAAGCTGAAAGGAAATTCAGCTTCAAAGCTTTAGCTTTAGAATATCATCCATGAATCAGCACTCCAAAATCTCCAATTTCCTGTGGAATTTCATGCAAAAGAACCGCTAATGCAGTAGCGATTCCAACTGGCATAGAAAGCAAAAAAGCTGAAGCTACGACCAGTCCATCAATAAAATTATGCACCATATCTCCGACCAAGTTCATCTGTGCAAATGAATGCTGATGGGTTGCTGTGATAGGTAAATGGCAGTGATTCCAATTGATTATCTTTTCAATAATGAATCAAAGTAAAATTCATCACAAAGTGAATAATGCTATATTCTCATTATATCCATATTGTTCAGCTGTTTCTCATAACAAATGCAAAAAAGCATCTCACATCAAAGTTCCAGCAGAAAATGCAATAAAATAAATCAGAATTTTTTTAAGTTTTTCTGTAGAAATTCAGAGTGTAACTACTCCTATCAAAGATACACAGCTGATTATTAGCACACTCACAAATGAATAAATTATAGCCGGAGTCATATTTTCAAGGTTTTACTAAAAAGATAATACAATAGTTAAAAATAACTTAATACTGTTAAATATCAAGAGAGAAAAAGAAAAGAGCCAAATGGCTCTTTTTCATATTCCCTCTCCTAATAGGAGAGGGCTAGGGTGAGGTTTAAGCTTCTGTATCTTCTTCATAAGTCTCTCCAGCATCATTATTCTCCTCCACATCATCTTCTTTTTCTTCCTCTGGATTAACTGGAACTGAAGGAACTACACCAGGAATTGTGAAAAGATTATCTTGTTCTTCTGGTCAGTTTTTCTTCTTTTCATCTTTATATTTTCTATTCTCATCTTTTTCTTCCCATGGACGATAAGCAATAGCTATCGCTTTATCAGAAATCTTAACTAATGGAGTTTCAGGCTCTGCAAGATGAATATTATTTGAATGTAATGTCTCCATACTTCCATCATCAAAGCGAAGTCTGACAGCTCATTCAATGATAGATAATCATCCCTCTAACTCATCGTTACCAGTCATTACTACTTGTCATTTTCTAGCTCTCTTCCACATTTTCAAATCATCTAATGAAAGGAGTTTCGCATTCTTGCTTGAATGAATAAGAATGAATGGTTCATCTTTGTACAAGAACATATTTGCAACTTGATCTCATTCTTGTAGTTCGATAGCTTTTACTCATCATGCAGTCTTTCACATAGGTCTAAGATCTGCTGTATTGAATAACAACATCCATCATTGTTTTGTAATTACTCACAAGTTATCACTATCATTTACTGCCTCCACTTTAACTATCTTTTCTCCCTGTCCAAGATTCATAATCACAGTTGGAAATTTTTTGAATGAAAGCACTAATTCTTTCTTAATCTTTTTGATATTATTCTGATTTGTAAGGAATGTTAGATATTCATAATTATAATGTAATGTCTTTGCAAATACTACCTTTCATTTTAAATTGAAATGATTTTTCAAATTCACAGCTGGTTTTGCCATAGTCTGAGAACCAAAATCTTTCAATCTCTGAACTACCAATTCTCCTAAATCAGTAATCACAATAATCCTATCCTGATTATGAGTATAGATTAAATCAATAGTTTCTTCAGGTATAGTCTGAATTCTAGTTTGATATAATACTCTCATAGAATAGTCAGCACCAATTCGGCAGATTACATCTTCTTTAATTCTGTCTGCTGCAGCCTGGATAGCTTTAATGCTTCATGTAAGATTTAGCAATGAAGTATCATCTGAAACTTCAGTCTTTCTTTCATCTCCATATTTCTGTTTCATGTAATCAAATTCTGATTGAACCACTCCATCCAATTTTTCAGGATTTGCAAGGATTTCAGTCAATTCAGCGATTTTAGCTTGTTTCTCAGCGATTTCATCCAAGATTTTCTGAATCTCCAATCAAACCAATGATTGCAATCTCATCTGAAGGATATATTCAGCTTGCTCTTCTGAGAATTGAAATTTTAATATCAAATTATCTTTAGCCTCTTTCTTATCTTTTGAATGACGGATTGTATAGATCACATCATCAATAATATCTATCGCTCTCTTTAATCATTCCAAGATATGAAGTCTGTCCTTTGCTTTCTGTAATTGATACTCTGAACGACGACGAACTACTTCACGACGGAATGTTACAAATTCCATCAATAATTCTTTAATATTCAATAATCTAGGCTGAGTTCCTCATTCTACTAATGATACATTATTCACATTAAAGTTTGTTTGAAGTTCAGTAAATTTATAAAGCTGAACTAATACAGCGTCTGGGTTTACTCATTTACGAAGATATAATACAATTCTATTTTTATTCTTATTACTCTCATCTCTAATATCTGAAATTCATTCAATTTTCTTATCTACTACCAATTCTCAGATTTTTGAAACTAATGAAGCTTTGTTTACCAAATAAGGAATCTCATCAATAACGATAACGTGACTATCTTCATAAACTTCTGTATGAGTTTTTCAGCGAACAACGATAGGTCCTTTTCATTTTCTGTAAACCTCTTTAATATTTTCTCTATCAAAAATTATTCATCCAGTTGGAAAATCTGGTCACTTGATGATCTCCATAATTTCATCTACACTTACTTCATATTCTACTTCTTTCTCTACTTCCATTCCATTTTCATCAATCACTGTAGCCATCATTTTCTTTCACTCCTTTTGAAGCAATAAATGACAAGCATCCAAAACTTCATTCAAATTGTGTGGAGCCATATTTGTAGCCATTCAAACAGCGATTCACATAGTTCCATTACAAAGCTGATTAGGGAACTTAGTTGGAAGCATAACTGGTTCATTCAATGTTCCATCAAAATTTAATCTCCAATCTACAGTATCCTGCTCAATATCATCCATCATTTCTTCAGCCAATTTAGTCAATCTAGCCTCAGTATACCTCATGGCAGCAGCTCCATCTCAGTCAATTGAACCAAAGTTTCCCTGTCCATCAACTAATGGATATCTCATTGACCAATCCTGAGCCAAACGAACCATTGCATCATAGATAGAAGCATCTCCGTGTGGATGGTATTTTCACATTACCTCTCAGACAATTCTTGCAGATTTTTTATGTTTTTGACTATAAACATTATTCATCTGATACATTCCAAAAAGTATTCTCCTAATTACAGGTTTGAGTCAGTCTCTAGTATCAGGTAAAGCACGAGAAATAATTACAGACATTGAATAGTCTATATAAGACTGTGTAATCTCCTTTTCAATAGGATGCTCAATTTCTGGCTGATGGTGAGTCTGAGCATTCAAGAAAGCTTCATCTTTATCGTTCATAAATTTTTTGAATAAGAATAAAAAAATCTGAATTTCCACTACGTATTTTATAGAAAATCCATCCAAAAATTCAAGCTATCAACTATTGACTTTCTAAAAAATGATTTATAGTTTCAAAAAACTAATTCAGATTTTTTAGAAATTTCGAGAAATCTGGCTTTATTCAGCATGTGAAATTTTAAAATTTAATAATTTTGAGTTTTCGATTTTACTTGACATTTTAAATTATAATAATATATTAAATATGATAAATAAAAGTCTAACTTAAAAGAAAGGAACAATTTATGAAAAAAATTTGTAAACAAAGAAAAACATGGGGATTCAAAAAGCGTATTAATCGCCGCCCATATTCAACCAAAACTCAGATTTCCATAGATGAATTTTATGCCGAAAAGTTATGTGAATTACTACGTCATCATTGCAAAGTTTGTAGGTCCTCCAACATTGCTCTCGGTATAGGAAAATTTAAGAATGGTCGTGCTCCAATCTATGTATTCAGAAAGTAATAGGTGACCAGATTCTTGGCCACCTTTTTTTATTTTGCTTGACATTATACATAAAATGTATATAATATCTCTAACAAAAGAAACAAAAAACAAACCAAAAAATTTTGAATTATGAACCCAGATTATCCATTTTACTACGATCCATATATGGATCCAAGTATGTATGAGAAATTAACAGAAGAAGATTTACGTGAAGTTGCAAAAGGGACCATCGTTTACATTATTGCAACCATTGCAGCAATTATCTCCACAGGCATCATTGCGGGAGTATTACATCTTCTAAAAGTAATTTAACCGCATCAAAAGGTGATCAGAATCTGATTACCTTTTCTTTATACAAAAAATTTAAAATAAAAAAATGCTCTCCACTGCGATTCAGGGAGAGCTAATCGGACAGCTATCCGAAGGGTTTGAGATGCAACTTCTCATGAGTATACAACGCTCCCTTGGAAAGCAACAATAATATACATATTAGACTTTCAATTTCAAGGGATTTTTATATTGAAATTAAAATGTCAAATGGTTATAATGATTATGACAAAATACAACTAACAAAACTTTAAAAAACAAAAGAGTATGGAAGAAAAACCGTTTTATTACAATCCACATGATGATGGCAAATCTGAGCAAAAAAAGTCCAAGCAGATCTCTGTACCTGTGATACTAATCGACATTATAATCATGCTATTTGCCACCGCCATTTTCGCAGGAATTATCTACGCCGCACTTCATTTCTTTGGAGCACTCTAAACATCTAAAGGTGATCAGAATCTGATTACCTTTTTTATAATTCTTTACAAAAAAATAGTGGCTAAAATAGCCACTATTAATCTTTTTTCTTTGTGAGCTTGATAGACTGATACTTGTTGCTGTTTATAGTAATTTCTTTAGCTTTACTATTTTCAATGATTGAAAAGTACTGATTCCAAGCATCGCTCTTGCAGTCCAGATTTCTCATAGTGCAGTTATGCAGTTTGATTCTTTGAGGGCTGAACGATATTGATTCTTCTCCCTCTTGGTTGACTACCAAATTGATTGTTGACTGCTCTCTTTCGAAACCGACAGCTCCATCGTTTTGAATTTCATAACAAATTAACTCCATATTTTATCCTTTCTTTTAATTTTGTTTATTACCTCATTTATATAAATATTTATACATAAATGTCAATGTTAAGTAAAAAACATCTTGAATTAAAGATAGCGAATATTTATTATCTTTTTAAAAGATAAACATTAACAAAACAATTAAAAACAGAAAAGCTATGGTAGAATTTTGGTTTGCAATAATCCTATTTATACTTTTGGGATTGTATTATTGGTCAAAAAGATCTGTTTGGACTACAGATAGACTCCACACCGATAATCAAATCATGCAGGAGTTCAGACTAAATAAGGATTCTTATTTAGTAAAAATCTTACACGCATGTGGTGCCGATACGTTTGAATTAAAGGATGTAAACAAATTGTCGTGGAGAGAAAGAAGAAAATATTTCAACGACATTGAAGATCTATTTGATAGTATTGGATCACATTTTAAATCTAAATGTGCACAATTGCTAATTGAACATCGTTATAAGGGTGTAGATAATATTCTGAAGACTAAGGAAATTTGCAAGAATTCAGAATGTAAGACCTGCAAACTTAAAAAGATGAAAAAAGAACTCATGCATTAAGCAGTCTACAGGAATGGGGATAATATCTCTGTTCCTTTTTTATATTTCTAATATTTACTTGACTTTTTATGTTTTTTCATTATTTATCAAACTAATAAAATAAAAATCCTAATAATATGTGTAAGCCTGAATTTAGAAAAGATCTCATTAGAAAAAGATTTTTTCATGTAAACAAGTATCTTCTCACAGAAGCCTCAAAAGTCATGAACCAACTTTATGGCTCAAATGTAGAAAGATTAGATCAACTTAAAATGATTGAAAAAACAGAGCTTTTTCAAAAGAAGTATCCTGGAGTAATAGGTAAGGATATTGCCGAAATTATAAGGCAAGAGCTTATTACATTCTGAAAGAAAAAATTCAACCGATTCTCTCCGCCGTATCGTGCGGAGAGTTTTTTGTTATTAAAAAGTCTCGCTGAAACAGCAAGACTTTTTGATTAGATTTATTTCTCTGTAATAATTGGTGAACGAAATTGTTTAGCAACTTCGATTACATATCCCTCAGGATCTTCAATCAATAGTTCCCAAAATTTACGCACGTCCGTACAAATGAATGATGGCTTTTTAAAGAAAAGTTTCACAGTCTTCTCTATATTCACCCTCTTCCCTTCATAGAATAATTCGATAAATCGAATATCCTTTGGCATAACTGAAATTGGATCAGTTGCATCATGAGTAACATGGTGTAGCATCGCCAGTGCTTTTAAACTCCCATTCAAATCCATAACTCATTGTTTTTTGTTTAACTTATTATATTTTATGTGTAGAGATATATACGAATATTTAATAAAATGGCAATATTAATTTATACTAATTGAAGGAATTGGGAAATGACTACAACATTCCACCACTTCAGCACGAATTACTTTCAACTTTTCATCATCATTTCTATTCTGAATTGCTTCATGAATAAATCTCGCAATATGTTTTGTATCATCTTCTTTCACTCCCCTTGTAGTCATAGCTTGCATTCAGATTCTTAATCATGATGGATTAAATGGTGGATTTGGATCATCAGGAATAGTAGATTTAGACGTAGAAATTCAAACCTTATCCAAAACTTTCTCAATATCTCATCATGTAAAACTATCACCAGAAAAATCCATCACTATCATATGATTGTCAGTTCATCATGTAACTAATTTATATCAATATTTTAGCATTTCTTCAGCCAAAGTTTTTGCATTAATCAAAGTCTGGTGTGCATAATTTTTAAATTCAGAAGTCTGAGCTTCTCCTAGTGCCACAGCTATTCATGCGATAGTATTCATATGAGGTCCACCTTGCATTCATGGAAAAACTGCCCTATCTATTCTCGTTGGTAAATTCTCAATCGTATCATCTGGCTTTTTCAACGGATTCGAGACTACTCATTTGGAAAGAATCAATGCTCCACGTGGTCAGCGAAGTGATTTATGTGTAGTAGTCATCATCGCATGAAATCCGTAGTCAAATGGATTTTTCAACTCTCATGCAGCGATAAATCCTCAAATATGAGACAAATCTGAATACAAAATCGCTCAGACTTTTTTTCATATTTCAGCAAATTTTGCATAATCAAGTTCTCTCGGATATGCAGAAAATCCTGCAAGGATAACTTTTGGTTTGCACTCGATAGCAAGTCTTTCCAACTGATCAAAATCTATACTTCAATCCGATTTAGTCTTATAACGCTGAAAATTGAAAACTTTGGAAAAAAATGTAACTGGTGCTCAATGTGTAAGATGTCATCAGTGTGATAAATCCATTCAAAGTATCGTATCTCCAGGATTCATTACAGCTGTATAAAAACACAAATTTGCAGCTGCTCACGAAAGAGCCTGAACATTTGCATGGTCAGATTTGAATAATTCTTTTGCTCTTTGAATTGCTAAACTTTCGATTTTATCAGTATTTTCCTGTCATCCGTAATATCTTCTTCATGGAAATCATTCCGCATATTTATTTGCAAAAACTGACGACTGAGCTTCTAAGACTTGCTTTGATTGGTAGTTCTCACTTGCAATAAGTTCCATTCAGTCTTGTTGTCTTTTCTCCTCTGCAGAGATTGCCTGTTGCACCTGTAAATCTTTTATCATTTATTTTTATTTATTAAGTAAATTACTTCTTAAACGGATATTTCAGATTCTTAATATCTTGATCTTTTAGTCATAAGTTATCTAAATCTTTCATTATTTCACCTGAGTATTTATTCGGATAATAATTAACTACCCTATTATAATAATCACCTACTTTCATATCTCAATTTACCGACACTAATACCCTTTTAATTATTCATGCCAAATAATCAAATACAACATCTTTATATTGTTTTTCTTTCATATTCATAACCGTTCCATCCAAATTACTTAACTTATGCTGAATTCCATCACTACCTCCAAAAAATACTGGAACAATAACTTTTCTAATAAGAAACGGCATATCATTAAATATTACACCAGAAAACTGTCTCACCATTTTTGCAAACTCATTTTTATTATCTATCACAAATTCCACTTTTCAATCATCTCACATTAATAAAACCGGATGAGCAGATAAATATGAATATAATATCGATACAATTTCATCTCTTGCCTCTTTGGATAATTTAAACATTTTCACTTCATCATCAAAATAGCTTAATGCTGCATTTGTTACTATTCTATAATCAATTCACTGCGTTTTTAAAACTTCTGTAGTTCATTTATAATTTAATTTCATAAAATCATTAGAAATCAGATTATCATATAATGATATTTCAATATTATCATTCATTCATCCTTTACCAACATAAAAATTATCTGCATTCACATTTATTGGCATAGTAGCAAAAGTTGCAGAAATTATTCACGTCTTAATTGAATCCCTCATAAACAAATTAACAAAAAAATCTGAAAAAAACGATTAATAGCATAACAAAAAAACATAAAAAGTCAAACCATCTTATATAATCAACAAAAACATCCAATTCAATGCACTACGTCTAAACTGGATTTTATCAATAAGATAGCCAAAAAATCATTAACATAAAATTTTGTGCTCAAAAATTTGCAAAATAAAAAATTTTGTATAAAATTAGGTCATAAATGTTACAGAGAAATTTTAGAAAACTCTGAACATGCTATTTATTCTTTATTATTTATTACACATGAAAATGAAAAAAATGTTACTTGGAGCATTCCTAGGAATGTTCACACTAGCAGGAATTGCTATTTTACCTAACTATGCTAGCGCACAAGATGCTAGTAGAACTGCAGATCAATGAGAATGAGAAAACACAAAAGTATGAGCTGATGGATTTGAGCAGAATTTATGATGGTATCAACAAAAGACCTCATATAATGCAACTGTTTCTGATTCAGATGCATTAGCATGAGATAAGCTTCTGAAAACAATTAGAACAGCTATCAACTGGGTACTTGGAATACTTTCATTCATCGCTCTATGTCTATGTCTATGGGGAGGTTTCCAAATGATGACATCTGGAGGAGACAGCAAAAAATATGAAAGCGGACTCAATATTCTCAAATGGGCTGCTATCGGTCTAGCCGTTATCGCTGTTTCATGGTTAATTGTAAGTCTAGTATTCTATGTAATTAATGGTTCAACAGGAAATAGTAGCTGAACTCAAACTGTTCAACAATAACATCATATTTAGCATTTTAAAATTACATAAATGACTAACAAGATTAAACATTTCATGCTAACCATAGCATTTGCTATGATATCTGTATGAGTGGCTATCACTCCAGTTTCAACAAATGCACAAGATTTTCAGTGAGAATTTTGAGCAACAAATTATGTTACAGACATTGGTGTAGCAAAAGCAAAACAGGCAGATAAAAATGACGACCTTATTAAAACCATTCAAAAAGCCATCAACTGGGCTTTATGATTACTAGCAGCAGTTGCTCTAATCTTGGTAATATACGCATGATTCTTGATGCTAACATCAGGATGAGATAGCAAGAAATACGATCAATGACTAAGCATTATCAAAAACGCTGCTATATGACTTGTAATAATCGGTGTTTCTTGGCTAATCGTTAGTCTGGTATTCTATGTAATAGAATGAGCTACGAAAAACGCAGGATCATAATAAACTTTTTCATGTGATTAACATAACAAAAAAAACAAAAATCATATGATGCATCATAAGAAAGACTAAGCCTAAAAAACTTGGTCTTTTTTTTAATTTTAACTCTGTTGTATTTTTTATAAAAATCTATATTAATTCATCAATTACTATTTATTTAAAATTTAATTATTCATCAATATGCTAAATCACTTCAAAAAATTTATATTAGGACTATGTCTTCTATTTACATGAATAGCTTTTACACCAAGTCATACATTAGCACGGCATTTTGGAGACATGTTTGGTGTAGATAAAATTCATACTATTTGAACCACAAAACACCAAGAAGATGCTTTAATTTACAGCATACAAACAGCTATCAACTGGGTTTTATGATTACTATCTGCTGTCGCTCTAGTCCTGGTAATATATGCATGATTCTTGATGATGACATCATGATGAGACAGCAAAAAATATAATCAATGACTAAGCATTATCAAAAACGCTGCTATATGACTTGTAATAATCGGTGTTTCATGGTTGATTGTTAGTCTAATATTCTACGTAATCAATGGAGCTACAGACGGTGCAGGAGGAGGTGAATAATAAATATTTTCATGTGATTAACATAACAAAAAACAAAAATCATATGATGCATCATAAAGAAAGACTGGGTTGAAAAAACTTGGTCTTTTTTTTAATTTTAACTCTGTTGTATTTTTTATAAAAATTCTTATAAACTAATCAGCTTTATTTTCTTCCACATCCAAATGGCCCAACAAAATACAGCACTTGTCCTAATTGGACTTCAGGAATTATGGAGAGATAAAAATTCTGACTATCGTCTACGCAATATGGATCCTCTCATAGATAGAGCTTGCTATCTAATCCAGTATGCTAGAGAAATGGGGTACAAAATCATTTTCATCAGACATACCGAAAAAGAATGACCATTCGCTGATAAAGACCCACTTTCTCAAATTATCGAAGACCTTTGTCCTCAGCCAGAAGACGTAATCATCAAAAAAACTAAAATTTCAAGTTTCTACAAGACTAAATTAGAAGAAGAATTACAATGAATCAAAAATATCGTCGTCGCTTGAATTCCTACTAATTTATGTGTAAGAATGTTTGTAGAAGAAGCTTATGATAGAGAATATAATCTCGCATTAATTGAAGACATCTGTGAAACATACAATGATAAATTACAAGATTTCACACTTGATGATTTGAACGAATCTAGACCTGATTTAGATATTGTAAGATTAGAACAATTCTTAGGATAAAAAATCTGACTTTTATTTAAGTTATTTTAAGTAAAAATGCAGTGAGCAAAACTTGTTAGCGAACTAATCCAAGAACACCAGCCAGAACGTATTTTGGATCTTAAAGCTAGAAAATGATATTTCAGCATTTTAGCTGCTAGCTATGGAGCTAAAGTGGATGTACTTGATGATATTGATAATGCTGAATATCCAGATTATCTCAAAGATCATCCAAATATCACATATTACAAAGGGAAAGTGGAAGATTTCGAGTTCAAAGAAAAGTACGATTTCATAGTTGCCAAACATATTGCAATGTATTATCCAAAAGATTATATTCTATGAACTTTGATGGATAACATATACAAACACTTAAATAGAAATGGATTATGTTTCATTACATATCATCTACCAGATTCTTATACGATGACAAACAATGAATGATTATATCAATATGAGTTAAATGATTTCAAATGATTAAAATGAAAATTTGTAGTAAAAGATTTCTGAAACTATAAAAATCCAGTTTCATGAGAAATAAATAAAGAACATCATGTAGAATATGTAATTCTATCTAGACAATAATTTACAATAAATACACAAAATATATAATGCTAATTGATATAGTAAATCAATACGATTCTGAAAAAAAACAATATCTCAAAGAACTTCGAACGAAGGTAATTTTACAATTATCTACACAACAAGACCACAAAAAAATTGTAACATTTCTATCCAAAGCTTGAATTATTAATATAGAAGATGTTGAAAAAAAAATCTACGTCGGATTTGCAAATGATTTTATGCTATCTAACGCAAAAAAAATATTTAATAAAAGTTTGAAAGAATCCATTCAAACAGTCTACAATCCACAATACACAGTCGAATATATCGTTTATCCTCCATTTTCAAATGGAAGTGACTTACTAATTGATTTATGAGAGCTATTAAACATCAAACAAAAAAAAGGCAAGAATAACGATCAAATTCCAAATTCAATCAAAAACGAACTATACGATTATTTCTGAATTCTTTTTGATCCATCTTTCAGATTTGATAATTTTATCGCATGATCAAATAATCAATTTGCATACTCTGCAGCAAAAGCTGTTGCAGATAATCCATGAAATGCATATAACCCATTTTTCATTTACTGAAATGTAGGACTAGGTAAGACTCACCTAATGCAAGCTATCTGAAATGAAATAATCCAAAACAACCCTGATAAAGTAATCATTTATCTTCCAGCTACAAAGCTTGTGGATGAAATTGTTTGAGCTTTACAACACAACAAAATGTCTACACTTATGAGAAAATTTGAAGATGTAGATGCTTTGCTAATCGACGACATTCAATTTTTAGCATGAAAAGACAAAACTCAAGAAATATTCCACAATATTTTCAACGATTTTCAGTCAAAGAAAAAACAAATAATTATTTCTTCTGATCGTCCTCCAAAGGAACTAACCCAAATAGAACCTAGATTAAAAACCAGATTTGCTTACGGATTAGTAGCCGACATACAAGCTCCAGACTATGAAACCAGAATAGCAATTCTTCAGTCAAAACTAGAAATAAAGCAAGAATCTATTGAGCCAGAATTATTAGGGATCATTGCACAAAATATTACTTCAAATGTACGTGAACTTGAATGAGCATTAAATACTCTACTAACTAGAAAAAAATTAAGTTGAAAAGATACATTATCTGAAGATGATGTTTATGCATGCCTACAAACTCTCTGATATTCAGCCAGACATACTACCATTTGAAATCCTAACGACCGAAACTGAAAATCCAAAAAAAATTTCGATACAATCGTGGAAATGGTTGCAAATTATTATTCCATTTCTGTCGCTGAACTCAAATCTGATTCTAGAAAAAAAGAAATTACAACAGCTAGACAAATTCTAATGCTTATCGCCAAAAAATATTTTAGACGAACACAACAAAAAATCTGAATGTATTTTGGATGAAAGGAACATGCCACAGTAATTTATGCTATAAGGAACATAGAAAAAAAGCTGAAATCCGATGAGGATATTCAGCATGATTATCAAATTTTCACAGAGCGAGTAGAACAATAATTACATATTTTTGATAATTTTTTTTACCACTCCTACAACCTTTGTTTCGTCAAATGGATCAATTTCTACTTTATCAAAAAATCTATTCACAGATTCCAAGAATACTCATTCATCAGTTTTGATAATTTTTTTGAGTTTAGGGAGCTGATTGTGAACTACAAATACATAATCATTTGGATCATAACTCTCCTGCTGATGAATAAGAACTAGATCACCATCCTGAATTTTTGGTTCCATTGAATTTCATTTTGCACGGACAAAGAAACAATTTTCCAAATCCTGCATTCAGATAAACGCCATCGTTACAGGAATACGCTCCTGTGTATATTCATTAATCACAGCTTTTCACTGATTTCCACATTGAGCAAATCCAAAGATAGGCAACTGAACTATATCAGTATATTTATCTGTAATAGATTCACGTACTAAACGATATCATCTTTCATCTTTGACAAAATATCATTTCAAAACAAGCTGATTTAGTTTATTGAGAACTGTTTGTGGATGCTTTACACCGATTTCGGCAGCTATCTCTCTAAGAGTAAGTCACTCCCCATTTGTATTCTTTTTGAAGAATAAAATTAGAGCCTTCTGCACATCATCAAGTTCATGCTTCATTAGTATATAATTAATGAATAAAAAAGAATCTGATATACATTCACAATTTCTTTATAAGAATTTCTTTGACGATGTCAAATCTTTTTTTGATAATTTATTCTGATTTTTTGACATTTTTGAAAATACAGTTTTAAACTAATAAAAAATCTCTTGCATTTTTAAAAATTTTTATTACGATGATTGCGTTATGATTTTTTACCCCTTTATACAAAATAAACATGACAACGAAAGATTCAGCTGAACTCAAAAATGCCCTAGCAAGCATCGAAAAGCAATTCGGGAAATGAGCCGTAATCAAAATGTGAGATCATTCCACATTCGGACTAGTAAACACTTTCCACAGTGGATCATATATTCTAGACTTAATATTATGATGAGGTTATCCAGAAGGACGTGTAGTAGAAATTTATGGACCAGAATCTAGCTGAAAAACTACAATAGCATTACATGCCATTGCAGAAATTCAGAAACGTGGTGAAGTAGCTGCATTCATCGACGCAGAGCACGCTCTCGATCCTCATTATGCCAAAAAGCTCTGAGTAAATATCGATGATTTACTGCTTGCTCAACCTGACTATGGAGAACAAGCACTACAAATTGCAGAAGAACTTGCAAAATCATGATCAGTTAAATTAATCGTTGTAGATTCAGTAGCTGCTCTAGTTCCAAAAGCTGAAGTAGAATGAGATATGGGAGATACTTACATGTGATTACAAGCCAGAATGATGTCTCAGGGTCTTAGAAAGCTGACTTCAGTACTTGCTAAGACATGAACTACATGTATTTTCATCAACCAAATCAGAATGAAAATTTGAGTAATGTTTGGTAATCCTGAAACTACTACATGATGAAATGCTCTCAAATTTTTCGCATCTCAAAGAATCGAAATTAGAAAATGAGATAAAATTACAGAAGATAAAGAGCAAATCTGATACTATGCTAAGGTTAAAGTTGCCAAAAATAAAATCGCTGCTCCATTCAAAACTGCAGAACTCCCAGTTAAATGGAATATGTGATATGACAAAATCAGTGATATTATCGAAGCTTCAGTATTGCTAAAAACTATTACAAAAAGCTGAGCCTTCTACACACTAGGAAATCAAAAATTCCAATGAAAAGAAAAATTAGCTCAACATTTAGCTTGAGATCCAAAAGCTCTAGCTGAACTCGAGAAAAAAATCGAAAATTCTATCAAAGATATGAGAATGTGAAAACAAGTTCTCGATGATGAAACATTTGAACATTTAGATGAAGTTATCGAAGATATCGCTGGAGTAGAAGAAAGTGATGAATAATAATATTGTATATCAAAAATAAAACAGCTCAAATGAGCTGTTTTTTATATTTTCTTGGACATATAAGTTCATTTTAATTCAAATCATACACCTTTATAATATTCTCTCACTCATACTCATGAAATCACTGAGAATTGATTATATCCAAACGTTTTAGAAAGCTTTTCTGCGAATGAAAGTAAACGCTTTCATAGTCACGTATGCTGAGTTCATTTTCCAGATTTTTCTCAAATTTTTTGTAATTCTCCATAAACATGAAGTTCTCTAATTATCGCTGTTCATTTTTCTAATCAATCAATTCAAGCTACACTATCATCATTTGGTAATAATAAACGAGTAAATCAATACAAGTATCCTAACTCATCTTCAAATGAAATAAAACATTCCTGCCCTGCTGATGATTTATATCGACGAAGAACAAGATTTAAAGAATCTGATTTCTTTTTTTCTGTTCTATTTCTCACTTCTCTTGATCTAGTATCTAAGCAAACAAAATTACGAAAAGATTTCAAATCAGGCTGTATTCAGATTATGTAAGTTTGTATTTG
>DETJ01000010.1 GCA_002361595.1 Patescibacteria group bacterium UBA3291
GATGAAACTCCTGTTATTGATGATTCTGTATCTGTTCACGATTGATATACAATAAAACACGTTTCTTCTGAAAGTGAGGCTAACTGGGTACTTCCTGCTCATTGTTCAGATTTAACATGTTATGGAGCTGATCAAGAATTCGTTACTTGTACTAAATTTAGAGCTGAAGCAACTATGGATGAAACTTCTCAGCGTATTTGGAGTTCAGGAGCTTGTAAATATAAAGATCCTTCAGAATTGGTTTATGTTGAATTTAATAGCTAATTTATTATCTTGCATAACATACAAAAAAGCCTCCAAATGGAGGCTTTTTCATATCTAGGAATTTATTATAATACAATGTTTAGAATCTTTCCTGGAATATAAATTACCTTCTTTGGTTCACCTACTAAATATCCACTCAATTTTTTGTCTTCTTTCACTGTATTCATTACATCATCTTGAGTTGCATCTTTGGAAACCTCGATAGTTCATCTAACTTTTCCATTAAACTGAACAGCCATCTTTACCAAGTCTGAGCTTAGTTTACTCTCGTCATATTTAGGTCGCTGTGCATTCTTAAATATTGAGAACTCATGACCAAGTAATGACCAAAATTCTTCAGCTAAATGTGGAGCAAATGGAGCTAGTAGAATAATGAATTTTTCAAACACATCAGTTGGAATCGCTTCACATTCAGTAAATGCATTTACCAATATCATAAACTGAGCGATTGAAGTATTGAAACGGAATGCATCGATATCTTCAGTAGTCTTTTTGATAGTTTGATTAAACAATATTTCTACATCTGCTGGCAATTTTGCATCAGGACTAACTTTATCCCATAATGCAACCACTTTATCCAAGAATTTTTTAGTTCACCTAAGTCCGTTTGTATTCCATGAAATGAATTGGTCAAATGGTCACATAAACATTTCATATGTACGGAATGCATCAGCTCAGAATTCTGCAATTACATCATCAGGATTTACTACATTTCATCGTCTTTTAGACATCTTACGACCATCTTCTGCCATAATCAGTCAGACTTTTTCATACCTATGGAATGGCTCAGTTTGAGTAACTACTCACAAATCATATAAAAATTTCTGCCAGAATCTTGCATAAATCATGTGTCTTGTAACGTGTTCTGCTCATCCTACGTAAACGTCCACATTCTTCCAATACTGCTCCTTTTCTGGAGAAACAAACTCTTTATCATTATGAGCATCCATGTATCTAAGCCAATATCGGCTAGATCAAGCCCATCCTGGCATAGTATTTGATTCTCTTTTTGCATCTTTTCAGCAATGAGGACATTTCACATTAATCCATTCGTCAATATTTGCCAATGGTCATTCCTCTGTTCCTGTTGGTTCATAATTCTCTACATCAGGCAAAAGAAGAGGCAATTCTGACTCATTCATTGGAACTATTCCACAGTCTGGGCATAGTACTACAGGGAATGGTTCTCACCAATATCTCTGACGAGAGAATACCCAATCCTGAATCTTATAATTTCTCTTTACTCATCATAATCCTTTTTCTGACAACCAGATTTGCATCTTTTTGATAGCCTCATCTGATGTAAGTCATGTAAATTCTCATGAATTTACTACTATTCATTTATCTGGATAGCATACTTCACATTTTGCAATTGCATCATAATCTGGGTGATTTTTATCTGCAGGAGCAATACTCTGAATAATAGAAATATTGTGAACATGAGCAAAATCAAAATCTCTTTCATCATGTGCGGGGACTGCCATAACTACTCCTGTTCCATAGTTTGCCAATACATAATCTCAAATGTAAACTGGAATTTTGTCTCCATTAAATGGATTGATTGCATAAGCTCAAGTAAATTGCCCAGTCTTTTCTTTTTGCAATTCAGTTCTTTCTAGTTGGGTCTTGAACTTAGCCTGTTCCTTATACTTTTCAACTGCTCATCTATATTCATCTGTTGTAATTTTATCTACCAATGGATGTTCTGGGGCCATCACTACAAAAGTCATTCAGAAAACTGTATCTACTCTCGTTGTAAATACTTCAAAATAGTCTTCAGAATTTTCTAGAAACATTTTAAATTGAGTTCATTCTGATCTACCAATCCAGTTTCTCTCAAGTTCTTTCATACTCTCATCCCAGTCAAGTCCATCCAAATCTTTTATCAATCTCTCTGCATATTTAGTAATACGCAGAACTCGCTGACGCATAGGTTTCTGTTCAACCGCAGATCCACATCTTTCACATTTACCATCAGCCAAGTCTTCATTAGCCAATCAAGTCTGGCAATGAGGACACCAGTTAATAGGTTTGAAATCAATGTAAGCTAATCTTTGATTATCGATTTCTTTTTTTAGTTCTTCTCAATCTAATCACTTTTCTCTAAGTTTCTTTTCCAAGTTTTCAATTGGCATAGCTTTATCCAATTCTTCGTCATAATAATGGTTTAAGAACTGTAAAAATATCCATTGTGTCCATTTGAAATATTCAGGTTCCGCTGTAGAAAAAGATCTATCCCAATCGTAAGAGAATCAGATTTTTTCTAATTGTTGTTTGTAATAATCGATATTCTGCTGTGAAACTACTTGTGGTTTCATTTTCTTCTCTATGGCGTATAGTTCAGTTCCAAGTCAAAAAGTATCGAATCCCATTGGATGCAAAACTGAATATCCTTCAAGCATTTTTTTACGAGCTAATGTATCAGAAGCTACATATCACTTAGGATGTCAAACGTGAAGTCCTGCCCCACTTGGATAAGGAAACATATCTAGAATATAGAATTTTTCTTTATTTGGATCTTCATGAGTAGAATAAACTCACTCATCTTTCCATTTTTTCTGCCATTTCTTCTCCATTTCAGACCAATTGATTTGCATCAGATTTATCGTAAAAATTTAAAAGATTTCTTTGAGAATAGATTTTCAAAATTTAAATGCAAGAAAAAAGAAAAATTTCCGTTTACAGAAAAAGGAGTCACTTGGACTCCTAATTTTTGATATTAATTGGTATTATAAGCTTGCCATTTCATTTTGTAAAGCTTCAATTTGAGCCTGAAGCTGTAATCTTTGCTGCTCTTTTTCATCGATTACTGGTTCCTCTACATCCTGTGAATTATTAATTTGTATATCACTTATGGCTTGATTTGTGCTAGTAAATGATTCTTGAAGATAGCTATAAATAATCTGCTGGTTTGTGATAATATTTTCTAAAGCATCTTGAACTTCAGTATTATCTCATGTCTCTACCTTTGTATCCTCTACTTCTGGAATACAATTATTAGCTTCTGCCGCTGCACATCGATCAATATCCTCTAATGCAGATGCAACCACAGGTTCACAAGCTCTAGTCTGCATATTTTCTGGAAGAAATTTTATCATCCATGTATTGTCTAGAACCTGAGTTCATAAATTTCCAAAACCTAAACATAACAATCATGCAATAGCAGCCACAATTCGGAATAGTGTAGTCCAAAGAAAAGTTTTCATGTTTGTTTTTGTAAAAAGTAAAAGTTTTTATTATTGGTTGTCTAATAGAGTAGAAATCTGCTTTAACTGTGGACCAAGTACCAACTGAAAATCTTCTGGTAATGGAGCTTTGACAGTAATCAGTTTTTCATTTCTATCAGAGAAACTATATCTATAACAGTGTAGTAATTGTCTCTGAATATGCAAGACTTTGTTACATTTCCTATTTACTGCAGGATTTCAATAAATTAAATCCCCCACCACTGGGAATCATTCACTAGCGACATGTACACGAATTTGGTGCATTCTACCTGTATAAAGTTTTACACGAAGCAAAGAAAGCTGACCTAAATCATGATGATAAAATGTTTTCACGGTAAAGATTTCAGTTTTGGATTCTAATCATCAGAATTTCGCTATATTCATTTGAGCACGATCGAAATGAGCATTATAACTCTTTTCGAGTGGTTTATCTATGATTAAATGTTCTGGAGTTTTTCAGACTACGATTGTGAGATATTCTTTATTTATCTCACGGTCACGAATAATTTGATTGAAATACTGTAAAGCTTCATACGTTTTCGCAGCAATAAGCACTCATGAAGTATCTTTATCTAATCTATATCCAAATGCTGGCTTAAAAGTTCAGCTTTCATATTCTTTGGTATAACATGCAAGATAGTCATTCATAGATAAATCTTTTCGATGTTTATTACTCTCATGAGCTACTACTCATGTAGGTTTATTGAAGGCCACTCGCTCCGCATCTTCGTATAAAATTCGTGGAAGAATTTCCTCTTTGGTCAGTTTTTTCATCTGTTTTTCTTTGAATGAGATTCACTGAACGTGTTCTTTTTTTCAAAACAAATCAGCAGGAAAAGAAATCTGATCTCAAACTTGGAGACGATAGTCTTCTTTAGATTTCCTAGAATTTATAGTAATTTCTCACTTACGAATCGCTGAGTAAATATCGGTTAATTTCACAGTTGGATAATTTTTGCAATATTTACGTAAAAAACGATCAAAACGTTGGTTTGAGCTATTTTCATCAATTGTAATTATTGTTTGATTGTCTGACATTATTTTTCAACTGTTAAACACCTAATAAATTAAAAAAACGCCCTTAAAATTCAAGGACGTTTTAGTGCCCTGATATTTTTTAATTTATAAATGTATATTTGGGAGCTGATCCACAAGATTCTTCACATAATTCATACTTCTTTACTTCATCTTTGTGTCAAGAAAATACTTCGTTAATCCACTGTCTATATTGTCTTTCTCCCTTCAAAATATCATGCGATACAAATCAACCATTTTTCATTGCATCTGCAAAGCTCACAGGGTCGTTTCCAGGATATTTATTTTTAAACCAATTTTCATAATTTTCATAATTATATTTTCATTTTAATTCTTCTCAAAGTGTAGTCAGTTTACAATTTTCAATACATGCATTCCATCTTGGTTCGATGCATACACTTTCACAATAATTCAAATGATCTACATATTTCCAAGGAATGTTTTTGTCCCCTTTATAAGCTTTTTTACATTTTTCATAACATTTTGGATTTTTTCGATTATATTTTTTATAGTTTATGTAACTATCATATTCTACATTATAATATTCTATATTAACATCATCATAAAATGCTACATAGTAGAAACAAGGAACAATTATAACAAATAGTATTATAAATATAGCTACAGGAATTTTTAGGTATCCTTTTAGACTATAACCTTTCCAATTTTTCGTTATTAAATAATCAATGAAATATAGAATTAAAGCTTCCAATAATAAAGATACTATCGTTATTATAATAAATTCAATAAATCCTGAATAGAAAGAATCAGGGCCGAAATATCGTGATATAAGATAACCACTTAATAATCGTAAACATCAAAACATAATAAACAGTCAGAATCCCAGGAAAATTCATATTCCCCGTTTTTTCCGTATACTTATTTGTTGAATTTTTTCTTCCATCTTAATCACATAATTATAAAATAAATTTTAATTTTTTGGACTTCATATTATTATCCATTCCATACAGTGTCTTGCTGTTTTGCCCAGTTCTTTTTTTCAGTAAAATATTTCTCATAGTTCTTATACCTTTTATCTTCACATTCTATAATCTGATTTTTATATTTTTCGAATTTATCATCTAATCGCTCATCATAATATGGCATATCTGTTAAAGTCTTGAACTGTCTAATCTTATATCAATTTACAAATGGATCTCCATGACTATAGAAAATACCGACTTTTTCTTTTGTGTTTTTATTTGCCCATCTATCATAATTTCTTTTTAAGTATCATTTTATATTTAGAATTCTTCAACATTCAGATTCGTCTTCATAATTTTCATATTCATTTATACTGTAACAATTATATCTATATGAAGAAGATCATGGGCACAACCACTCAATTTCTAACCAATTAGAAATAATTCAATTTTTTGTAAAAAATGCCAAAGTTGACAATAACAAGAATGGGGAAAGTATAATTAAGCTATATTTTAGACTTTTCTTCAATTTATCTTTTCAGCCACCTTTTCTCGTTTTCCATAAAATAATAAAATAAATTATCAAAACCTCAATAAATAATGGTAGTAGAATTGTAAATGTACGACCAGCACAATCCACATACAAATATAAAAAATAATAAAATACTGAACACAATATTCGTAATAAGCAGAAACCGACAAAAAATCATAATCCCATCAAAATCCATTTTACTCGTTTTCTCCACTTACCACTTTTAGGTTGAGCATCTTGAATATTTCCGTTTTTTTCCATATTAGCCATTATTATAAAATAAATTTTAATTCCTTGGGCTTCCTCACCATTCAACTACTGTAAATCCATTTCTTTCTGGAGTTATTAATTCTTGTTCTGGTATTTCTATTGGTTCATCTATAGATTTCCAATCCATCATTACTCTAATTACTGTATCTGGTGTTGGTGCTATATTTAATGGCATATTCCTGTTTTGTTCTTCTATCGTTTCGAATCTTATTACATTATATTTATTGTTTTCCATTTGAGGTAGCCAATAAACTATAAATTCTTCTGCTTCTCTTTCATTCAGTCATAGAATAGAAAGTTTTTCTTCTAAAAATGGAATTATATCTTTTCATTCTACTACAAATCATTCATCGAAATTTGTTTTATTATCAGATTTTCATTCCCAATACAATGCGTATAGTTTTCTTCATGTATCTATATCTTCTAAATCTCCATTTGGTTGTGCTATTACATTCCATCATTTTTCAGTATTATATTTTGGATATGTATGTGATAAGTTTTCAGGAGTTCAAAGTTTTACATTTACTATAGTTTCTGTAGTTGGATACAGATAGATTATTGGCTTCCTAGCAACTAAATCAGCAGCATCATCTTGTCGTTCTGTAGGTGGGCGTACTCCAAACCCATAAACTTTTTGCGTTGTATCGTCTTCATCATTAATTTCATTATAAAATTCATATGTTCCTTCACAGCATTCTTTTCAATCTATTTGTGGAATTTCTCATTCAGAAAAACCTTTTAACTGGCAATCTATACAAGATTTTCATGGACATAATAATTCAATATCTAACCAATTAGGAATAACTCAAGTTTTAGTTAATCATGCCCAAGCTCATCATGCTACAAGCACGCTTCATCAAATTATAAGTCAGATTTTTAATCACTTTTTCATTCTTATTATTTTTAAAAATTAAACTCAAACTCTAAAATATATTTCTTTATCTACGATTTCTCTCTTACTTCACCATCTAAGAGATGAAATTTCTTTGATAATCTGAACTTTTTCAGGTGAATTACGATATTCTAATCCATGTGGAAATCACGGGTAAAGAACTTTTGATTTAAATGTGAATGGTCTAGTTTGCTGATTATTAATAGAAATTTTACATGCTCACATGAATGCTTCAGTCGAAGTTAGATCTGTCTGATTAAATTCAGGCTCAAATTCTTTTTGTAAGAATTCTGCATCTGGAGCTCAGACTTTATAAACAAACATATTTCCAATGTTACCAAAAATTGTCTTAGACATGTCCATACTTCATCATAATCACTCTTGTTTAAGCTGATCAATATATTGGTGGGCTACTACTAGTCAAACCTTATATTTTCTGGCTTCTGATAGAATAGATTCAAAAGATTTGGAAACATAGTTCTGAAATTCATCCACATATAAATAATGTGGGACTCTCTCTGATTCTGGAATTTTTTCTCTTTTTAATGCTGCAAGTTTTACCTGCATTGCTATAATTCTTCAAACTAATTTTGAAGTTTCCTCTCATGCTATTCATTTTGCTAGATTCATCAAAATAATCTTCTTTTCTTGCATCGCATCATAAACATTGAAAGCTGATTTTGGTTGACCGATAATATTTCTGACATAAACTCATGTAGTAAATGGTCAGAATTTCGCCTGAATAAACGGAATAATTTCAGCCTTTTCTCTATCTCACATTTTTTTATAAGTTTTATTCCACCAAGATGCTACTACTGGATCCTTAATATTTCTAATCTTCGCTTCAGCAAATGCATCATCGGTAAAGAGTCTCATAATGTCCACTATAGTTCATCATTCTGGTTGATCCATAAGCAAGAAACAAGCATTACGAAAGTAATCCTGAATTCTTGGTCAAAATATTTCTGGTCAATACATTTGGATGAACATTTCCACTAAATCATTTGTAACTACATCTTTTTGATCTGCATCGTCTGAATTCACCTCAAGAGGATTTAATCAAATTGGATATGCTGTATTTCAAAGATCAAAATAAATCAGATCATTTATTCTTTCTTTTGGAAACCATTTCAAAAGGTATTCACAAGCTTCTCCATGCGGATCGATAAAAGTAAATCATCTTCCATTATCCATATCATCTACCGCCTGAGCATACATAATTGTAGATTTTCAGGTACCTGTTTGTCAAAGAATGTAGATATGTCTAAATCTGTCTTTATCTGTGATTCTAATTTCTCTTTCCACTCATCCATAATTATTATATCCAACTACTATTCCTTCACTTGGAATATCGTCTGGAGCTGGAACGATCTTAAATTTCTGTCGAGCAATTCTTGGATTTTGATTAAATCTTCCATGTGGAAAATGGATCAAAGATGAAAGTTCTTTAATATTTAAAACGTTATTTTTAGCTGGATGAAGAATCTTATTTAAAAAAACTTTCTGTGTATAAAATATTCTTTCCACAAAATTCCTAGCAAAAAGATTCAATTCATCATTCTTTACTTTTTCAAATTTCAATGTATTAAGTCAAAGGTAATTATACTGATTACAAAGCCTAGCTAAATCATCCAACATTTTCTTTGGTCTAGCTTTATCTGGAGATGTGGCAATAGCTTTAATCTTTACTTTAAACAGCTCATCATCCATTTTTTTATCAAAATCTGAAAGCTGTTGCTGAGAAAAATTATGTTTATTTTTTTCTTCTCATTTCTGTTTTTCTTCTTCTCTTTTCTTCTCACTGGTAAACAAATCGTGCATAAATTTTGCAAATCATGTCCTTTCATTCTTTTTGATTTTTTCTCACTGTTTTCTCATATCTTTTAGCCATTTCTCTGATAATGGTTCTGCCAAAATTTGGAAACAGACTTTTTCCTGTTTTCATACATGAGAAAACGCTGAAAGTAAACTATCCATAGGATCGGCTTCAAAACTTTCATAGGTCTTGATTGGATATACACTATCCTTAGTCAGAGTAAACTCCCCTCCTGCCATATATTTTCCAGCTTCGAGAAGTTTTGGTTGAGATGTAATTTCTACCAAAGCTCATGGATAAAATGAAGCAATCATTTTTTGCATTGTAAGCAAATGATCTTCTGGCACTCATACAAAGAATTTTATAATTTCGTTTTCCACTACAAGTTCCATAGAAATATAGTTGTCTCAAAGACTTCTTTTTAATAAATCTGAATCTGAAATCGCATAGAAATTTTTATAAACCTGGTTCATAAGTGCAATATTATCTTTCATAGAATTAACATGATCACTAGCTTCGATATCTGAACTTCTAGCTACTGCATTTTTAGGCACACGAACCTGTAAGAATCTAATTTTTTGACTCTGTTTATACCTATGATTTTTAATTCTACGAATAATAAAAAACCTTCGAAAGAATCGACAGATTCGCATCAAAGCTCATGCACATATCAAACTGATTAAGAATATTATTAAATCGCTCATCTCTGCAAAAATATAAAACATATCTATTATATTCAAATTCCAAAAAAAAGCAAAAAATCTGCGATAGATTGTAATTAAAAGTCAAAATACTATTGCGTTTTACACGAAATAATATGTGATATTATTTCCTAATCCACATTCAATCTCAGAAGCTATAGAATTTATATCAATTTTGCTTTGCATACTCATAAGAATTTAGAGTGTTTTTTCTTCACATCAATGCAGAAATAAGCATCAAAAGTGAAGATTTTGGTAGATGAAAATTAGTAATCATTTCATCGATTATGCGAAATTTCCATCTAGGAAAAATAAAAAGCTGAGTTTCACACACGATACGACTTTGCTGAAGAACTACATCGTGGACATATTTTTCATAGTCGGATGGCTGAATATCAGAAGTAATAGATTCTCGAAAATGAAAAGCATCAACATTTGGAAGGATTGATTCTTTTTCACTGGAAGATAAAGATTTTCGCAAATATGGTAAAGTTTCAAGAAGTCTAACCATTGTAGTTCATACGGCTATCAAATTTTTCTTTCCATTTTTTCGCTCATAGATCTGCTGAAAAAGTGAATTTTCGATAATAATCGGTTCTCTGTGGATTTTATGTTTTCTAATATCAGATTCATAAACTGGTTTGAAAGTTCCTAATCCAACGTGTAATGTTGTAAAATTTATCTCCACTCACTTTGAACGTAAATCTGAAAGTAATTTTTGAGAGAAATGAAGAGATGCCGTAGGAGCCGCAGCTGAACC
>DETJ01000011.1 GCA_002361595.1 Patescibacteria group bacterium UBA3291
CTATGGAACTAACTCCTGCAATGAAACAGTACCAAGAAATGAAAAAGCAGAATGCTGATTGTATTCTATTTTTTCGTATTGGAGATTTCTATGAAGTTTTCTTTGAAGATGCGAATATTTGTCATAACGTGCTTGATCTAGTTCTTACTTCCAAAAATAAATGAGCCGAGAATCCAATTCCTATGGCGTGAATTCCACATCACAGTATAGATAAATATATCCCAAAACTTATTCAGCATTGATATAAGGTTGCAATCGCAGAGCAAATTACAGATCCAAAACCAGGGAAATTAGTTCAACGTGAAATTACTCAGATTATCACACCATGAACTTATATTCAGGAATGAACCAAAAATTTCAATTATATGCTCGCTATTACGAGAAAAGAACTTAGTTCTTGAGAGATTTATCATTTGGCATGGTGAGATTTTACGTTAGGGGAGTATCAGACCAAAAGTTTTTCAAATCTATGAGATGCACAGAAACGAATTCTGACACTTTCTCCAACTGAAATAATTATTGATGTAGATTTTCCCGAGAAAGATAATATTTCTACTCCGATTCAGCAGTATTTACAGTGTTTGATTTCAGTTTACGAAGTCCCAGTTGATCCTAAAAGTTTTCTCTGTAATATGGCAAAAGTCCAAACATTATCCAGTTTCTGACAAGCGGTAGGAGAATGAAGACTTCAGGCAATTACATTATTACTCCACTACATTAGACACGTTCAACAGCAGAATATTGCAAATATTTCCAAGATTTCATATCATGCTCAGACTTGATTTGTCCTCATGGACGAAATTACCATCAAAAATCTGGAAATATTTAGTTCTAGTTACGAAAATAATCAGCAATACTCATTGTTTTGAATTCTTGATCAAACCAAAACGAGTGCATGAGCCAGACTTTTGCATTATTATTTAGCGAATCCAATCAATTCATTATCAGAAATTCAAAGAAGACAAAATCTGATTTCTCATTATCAGGAGATAGATTATTCCAAATTTATTCTCAAAAAGTTAGGTGAGTCATACGATTTACAAAAACTTACATCTTCAATTCTTTACAAAAAACTTAGTCCAATTCCATTTCTCAAACTTAGATCTACGTTGAATTTATTTTTCTGATGAAATGAAGAATCTGAAATTCTACTTAACGAATTGAAATTACTTTGACTTCAGCCAGATGAAGAAACACAGTTAAAAACATTGTACGAAAGTTTGAAAAAAATGCTAAAATCTGACCAAGAAGTCATGGACTGAGAATATTTCATAGCGGATGGATGGAATGAAGAAGTAGATGAACTTAGAAAAATAGCATTTCATAGTGATGATTTACTTTTACAATACCAGCAATTCTTAGTTCAAAAAAGTTGAGTGCAGAACGTAAAATTGAAATTTGTGATGAATCAATGATATTTTATCGAACTTACAACCAAAGATTCTATTCAATTTGAAGAAAAACTTTGAATCTGAAATTGAAACCAAGAAGATGAAAAACTGAATCTCTATCGTAGGAATACTTTGAAATGAAATCAGCGTTATTCCTCTACTTACCTAGAAAAACTTCAAGAAAATATTCTAACTGCTCGTGAAAAACTCACAAAATTAGAAAATAGTTTACTCAAAGAAATGTGAGAAAAAATCTGAGATAAAAATGCAGAGATTTCTTCATTTGCACAAAAAGTCGCTGAATTGGATGTATTTTGTTCTCACGCGGTTTTTGCATTTGAAAATAGATATATCCAGCCAGAAATGAACAACAAAAATCTGATAGAAATTGTTTGATGAAGGCATCCTGTAATTGAAGCTTATTTACCTACAGATCAGCAGTTTATTCCAAACGATTTATCGATTTGAGAGAAAGATAAACACGAGAAGGAGATGATTCACATTATCACATGACCTAATATGTGATGAAAATCTACATTTCTGCGTCAATCAGCTTTAATCGTTCTTCTCGCTCACTGTGGATTATTTGTTCCGGCAACAAGTGCAAAAGTCTGATTGGTTGATGGGATTTTCGCTAGAGTTGGAAGTGGAGATGTGATAGCAAAAAATCAATCCACATTCATGACTGAAATGATTGAAGTCTCAAATATTCTCAATAATGCTACATCTCAGAGTTTTATAATTTTTGATGAACTTGGACGTGGAACAAGTACTTACGATGGATTAGCCCTAACTAGTGCGATTTTGCAATATGTTCTCAAACATGTAAAAGCAAAAACCTTGATTGCAACTCACTATCACGAACTTATCAAACTCGAAAAAATGTACCCTGAAGTAAAAAATTATTCAGTAAGCGTATATGAAACAGACAAAGAAGTTCTATTTATGAAAAAAATAGTAAAAGGCTGAGCTAGTAAAAGTTACGGAATCGATGTAGCCAAAATTGCTTGAATCCCAGACGAGATCTTAAAATTATCTCGTGAAATTTTGAAATGATTTGAATCTAAACAAGATAATAATTCACATACACAAATTATTTCTACCCCACTTTTTGAGATTCAGAATAATGATAGTAAATACCAAGAAAAATACGAAAAAATCCAGAGAATTATAACTCAAGCAGATTTGAATAATATGACTCCAATCCAAGCAATTCAATTCCTTGCGAAAATTAAGGAAGAATTAGAAAAAGAAGATTAAATAGATTTTACGATATTTATAGTGCAAAAGTACCTTTTAATAATATTAGTCAGTACCAATAAATTATAGCAAGGACAATAAATCATACAATCTTTGATATTACTCACTTGGAGTTTAGACTATTAAAAAGATAAACTAATAGTCATAGCCATCATAATGCAGGTAATAAATATAGTGAAAAACTTTCAAATCCTAATATAGGTCATATTAACCATAAAAATGAAACTACAAATATGACAATGAGAGTTATATATTCAATAAAATCCATTACAATACCAAACAATTCATCGATAGATGATTGTTCAAAATTATAGAACAAATCCTTTAATAACATTCTCAAGAAAACACTTTTTATTCAGAGCATGTTACGTAAACTTTCATCTGTTGTCAATCCGTTTGGCTGAACTATTACTTTTTCAGAGATCCTTCTAAAGCTTGAAAGCTCAGATATGAAATCAGCATTTGTTGTGATGCTATTTTTATCTATCAGAAAAATTTTAGATTTATCCTGGGATAATAATTCATTTTCAGCCTTTTTTGTTATTTCATGAGCATCTAAAATCAGAGACGCCATTTTATTGAAGTTGGTTCATAATCTGATTTTTTTCATCTCATTACACAAATCTTCCATCTTTTTTATGTCTGTTCAAGATAATATTCCAGTTCATGATTTTATTATTTGATCTATATGGTCAATCTCTGTATTTATTATTTTTAGAGAATCATCAATTGCAGATTCAGAATATTTTTGCTTTTCCTTTATCTCTTTTTCTTCTTGTTGTCTTTTAATCTCAGCGTCCTCTTCAATAATTTTTGCTAATGTTGATTTTATCAAATCCTGCATCTCTCAATCGGAGATGGGATTATCGATGAAGTTAATATAATTAATAGATAATCATAAAGTAATGAAGAAATAAGACTTATCCTCCAGACTTTCTCCTGATGTTAAAATCCATATTTCAGTATTCTCAAAAGTTGCAGAGACGCTAATATTTCAAAAACTTTTAGGATCTTCTTTAAATTCAGTAAGAGAAACAACAACGACTCATCGATTCGCCAAAAATTTTCTGATAAAATTTTCATCTCATCAATTTATAAGAAGATTTAATTCATATTGTTCTCAGTTTTTTTCTTTTATTCAAATTAAATGAAAATACATATCTTAGAATTTAGGTATTAACTAAATAAACTCCACCTAACGATAAAGTTTATATTGAAATTTGAAAAAAAATCAATATATAAGATGGCCGAAAATTAGAATAATTTTACAAATCAGATTTTTATTAAATAGCATATATTGAACAGTTCTTATACATATACCATATAAATTTTATCCAAAAAGGGAAGTAAAAAGTCTGATTTTTATACTGAAAATTTGCGTTTTTGTGCGATTTGGAATATACTTATCTAGTTTTAATTCGTTTATGCTAACAAATGTCAGAAATCATAAAAAGCGACAAAACGTATGTTCTAGATAATTATTTTGATGAGACAACTATGTCACTGCATCTCAAGGCAGATCGTCCAATTTTGAGGAAAAAATGAACTCCATGAAACCGAAATCCAGTAATGGATGAAAAAATTATTACACAAGATGAAATGGATGCTCTTATTCAGCAAATTTTCGATGAAGCAACAAATGAAAAGTGAAATTACTTAGAAATAGATAGAAAACTGAGCAAAGTTTTACAGCTTGGGCCATATAGAATTGTGATAGTTTATCCACCATTATCTGACGCAACTGAAATTACAGCAGTTCGCCCAGTGAAAAAGACAACAATCGAAGATTACGATTTGTCTCCAGAAGTGATGGATTTACTTACAAATCATGCAAAATGAATCCTAGTTTCATGAGCTCCTGGAAGCTGAAAATCAACATTTGTTCAAGCTTTAGTTCAAGTTTATCACCAGAATCATCATATCATCAAAACTATTGAATCGCCACGTGATTTGATGGTAGACGAAGATGTAGTTCAGTATAGCTTTACACACTGAACTCATGATGAAGTAAGAGATATCTTATTATTATCTAGACCTGATTATACAGTTTACGATGAAGTGAGAAATACGCCAGACTTTGAACTCTACAAAGACCTTAGACTTACGTGAATTGGAATGCTCGGAGTAATTCATGCAACTAAACCAGTGGATAGTATTCAGCGTTTCATTGGTTGTATTGAGATGTGAATTATCCCACAAGTAATCGATACAGTGATATTTATCGATAAAGGTAAAATTGCAGAAATTCTTCAGCTTACTCTCACGGCTAAAGTGCCAGAGTGAATGCAGAGTGAAGACCTTTCTAGACCAGTAATTATTGTAAATTCATTCCTCAGTAAGCAAGACCTATACGAAATTTATACATTCGGAGAACAAGTAGTGGTGATGCCAATTACTGCAGAAATGAAAGAAAAAACAGCAGCTACTCAATGATGAATGTCTAGTTTCGCTAAAGAGTGAATCGAAAAGAAATTAAAAACAATTCTGAATAGCGATTTCGTGGTAAAAATGAAATGAGCATGAATTGAATTATATATTCCAGAATTCGTAAAGTGAAAGATAATCTGAAAATGATGAGCAGCAATTACAGAATTGGAAAAAACATTATGAATGAGTATTAAAGTGAGAACATTTGATGAACTTCCATTACTAGATGTGAAAACAGATATTAGTGGATGAAAAAAATGAGGTCAGCTTTTTATAGCTTTCCCTAATGGATACGAATCTACAACTGTAACATTATTAATCGGAGATAACTTAATCAAATATCAGACTGATAGAAATTGAGTAATCGCAATTAATGATAGAAATGAAGTAAGAACAATTGAAAGAAGAGGATTTGTGGTAGTGGATGATAAATAGTGTCTTAGCGTCATTCTGAGCGATAGCGAAGAATCCACTATGCATTACACTTATGGATTCTTCATTTCACTTCGTTTCATTCAGAATGACAGAGTGTTAAAAGTAGTTTTATTTAATTATATATGTGTGGGTATGAATAACTTTCGTTTTACAAAGATTGTCGCTAGTGTTAGCCCAATTTTAGCTAAAGAAACAGTTTTGAGTAAAATTATCAATATGGTGGATGCGTTTACTCTTACGCTTTCTCGTGGTTTTGATGATAACAATAAAAAATACATTGATACATTGATGAAACTAGATAATAGTAAAACTGTGATTTTAGAGACTAAATGAAATGAAGTCAGAATTAAAAATATTGGAAATTTCGGAGTGAAAGTATGACAAAAGGTAGTAGTAGAATATTCTGAATATACTCAAGAAAATCAGAATAAAATCTATGTAGATTATCCAGATATGGATTTAATATCAGTAGGAAGTGAGATAAAATTTGTACAATCATGAGTAGTTCTAAAAGTTGAAAATCACATCGAAGATGCCGTTGAATGTACTGTTACAGAAGCTAAAGAAAAACATATTTTCCAATATGATAGATGTTTACTTGAACATAACGAAGACCCAATTGAAACATTATTAGAAAGAGATGAAAAAGATATTCTTTGGGGATTAGAATATGGAGCTCACGTTATTTCTATTTCAGCATGTTATTCAGCTGAACATATTCAGGCAGCTAAAGATTTCTTGAAAGATAAAAATAACGGAGATATGAAAGTTTTCGCTAAAATTGAAACTAGAAAATGATTAGACAACTTACAGGAAATCGTAGAAGTTGCTGATGGAATTATTTTGGTAGCAGACTTTATCGAACCATTATTAACTAAAGAAGAAACTCTCGATGATTTAGTTCAATATATTAGATGAAAAGGAGTTCCTGTTTTGATGAATTATGCTTGCCGCACATCACAATCAGAATATGCATTCAGCCAGGATGAACAGCTTCAGCACCGATGTGGTCAATGTGTAGATGGAGTATGTTTAGAACCAATGATTATCGAAGATGAAGTTTTTGATGCTATCGAAAAATTGGAAACAAGTCTAGAAAATTTTGAACTAAAATATGAACCAAAAAATCCAGCTCGTTTCGATGAAAAAGAATTTGAAATCAGAGATTATATCATTTTTAATGCATATAGAATTACACAGGAATTAGATATCAGAGCAATTGTATGTTTCACAGAGAATGGTTATACTGCTGCTAGGATTGCATCATTAAATCCAGCAGTTCCTATCATTACATTTACAAAATCTACTCACACATATAGATTCTTAAACGTAGTTTGGGGATTGAAAGGATATAAGATTTCTCAATCTTTCAACTATGAAAATCTAAAAAGAATCTGAAAAGAGATGATCAGAATTATTTTCAAATGAAATATTTCATTGGATGATAAAGTGCTTATTGTACAATCTCATGAATTAAATGATGATATCAAGAGTGATATGATTAACGGAATTGAACTTTATCAATTCAAAAATATCTAATTTACTTTGAAATTAAAAACAAAATGGTAGACGTACATCAGAGAATAAATGCAAGAAAATTTGTACTTTCATATTTATATCAGTATTGCTTTTATTCCACATTCCAAGCATCTTTGGATCATGTAGCGAAAGAAGAAAAATCTGAAGAAAATAAAGAGACTTCTCCATTTTTGTGAAATGCTCATGATTCATTTTTTACTGAAGAATTCTTAGCTGATGTGCAGAAACTTTACGATAAATCAAAAGAAGAATGAAAACAGCTCAAAGAATGCGTTCAGCAGATTCTTTCAGAGCAATGAGAAGATGATATGCCATATTATCTCAAAAATTTTTTCGATAAGTGGGATGAGAAGGATATTGATGTGGATTATGTGCTTAAAATGATGTGAAGTTTCGAAAAATATGTAGAACCAACAAAGAAAATGGTAAATCAATACGCTGAAAGTTTTCACTATGAAGAAATGGATATTGTAGATCAAGCAATTTTTTTGCTTTGATATACAGAATATAAATTGTTTAATACTCCAAAAGAAATTTTGATTAATGAAATGATAGAACTCTGTAAAAGATATTCAGATGCAGGTTCTCCAAAATTAGTTAACTGAATTTTTGATAAATATCTAAACAACGAAAAATCTAAATAATAAAAAATCCTAACAACTTTATTACACGTGAAAACACAGTAACAGAGTAGTTAGGATCAAGTTTTAGGTAATCGGAGAGTTAGGCTGCAGAGAGCAAATAGCCAACACTTTTGAGCTCGTTCTCCAGGGCAGTCAGTTCTGTATTGCATACAATCACTGACCAGAGGTTCCCTTCTTCGTCGCGAACAAAGAGTTTCGTTAGAAATTTGGTTTTGGGCTTTTCTACGACCCCACCAGCTTCAAGAGTTTTCAACTCACCATCTTTGAGGGATGATCCCTGGGCTCTCGCCCACTGGTTCTGCTTCCCAAATGTAGCAGGACCTCTCCAATTTTTCAAAAAATTTTCTTTCATAAATACATGTATTTTTACTGCAACGACGTTGCTACAGTAATTATTAATATAATTAAACTGATAATAAAGTCAACCCTAAAATAAAAAATCTGACTTTTAGTTTAATAAAACATTATTATATAATTATTACACAATTTATAATAACATAGATTCATGATTTGAAATATTATCATAATTTACTTAGTCCTCATCAATATCGTTACATTCATTATTCGATGAATAGATAAATGGAAATCTGTAAAACATAAGTGGAGAATTAGCGAAAAAGAATTGCTTATTTTTACGGCAGCATGATGATTTATCGGAGCTATCGCAGGAATGACAGTTTGGCATCATAAAACCATCAAATGAAAGTTTTTATGGAAATTTCGGTTGATAGTCTTTTCTTGGATGATTGCTTTGAGTTTAATTTATTATTTTCTCTATCGATAAAAAAAGAGGCTTAAGCCCCTTTTTGTTATTTTTAATTATAATTATTCTTCAGGAGTAATATTTTCTTCAATCACATTATTCTCGACTTCATTATCAATTATTTCTTCATCTTGCTGTATGTTTCAAGTCTCTACTTCAATATTTTCTACATCTTCAACAGTGGTTCCATTATTTTCTTCATTTTTCAATTCATTTCGATCAGAAGAAATCATATTAATTCAATCTATAAATGAATTTAATGCTTGCTGCATTTCTCCATCTTGCTGTATGTTTCAGTTCTCTACTTTATTTTTACTTGGTAATCTATCTTCATCAGGAATATGAAAACATCAGACTAGACCTAAACTAGCTAAACATAAACATAAAAGCCAGAATTTTCTCATTTATATTTACGATAAAACCAAGTAAAAATAAGCCCCACTTATGACTAAGTAGGGCAGTATTTCAAGTTTTTAATTATGCATCAATTACATCATTCTTAGATTTAGTCTTGATAGTTACGACTTGTTTTCCATTGTAGTAACCACAAACTGGACAAACTCTATGAGCAAGCATATTAGCTCCACATTGAGGGCATTTTGTAGTTTGATATTTATTAGTCAACTTCTTTAAGTTGATTGTCTTCCAAGTAGAGTGTCTTCTATGTTTTCTCGCTTGAGAGATTTTATTTCTTGGACCGATATTCATGACAGTAAGAAATTAATAAGATAAAACATAAATATTATTCAGCTTTTTCTTCTTTTTTAGCTGTAGTTTTTTTAGCTGTAGGTTTCTTTTCAGCCGTAGCTTTTTTTGGAGTAGCTGCTTTTTTAGCAGGAGCTTTTTTCTCAGCTTTTGGAGCTTCCTCTTTTGCTTCTACTTTTTCTTCTTTCTTAGCTTCAGCTTTAGGAGCTGCTTTTTTAGCCGCGACTTTTTTTTCAGCTTTCACTTCAGCTTCAGGAGCTACATAAACAACAGTTTTTAAATAAGTTCTTCCATCGAATCTTTTGAAGTTCTTTTGCTTAAACATAACTATTCCATCAGTTGCAGCATGAATAGAGAAATCTGAAGCTAAATATGTATTAGCTCCGCATTCATATTTAGAACCATTTTGTCTAACGATAATATTTCATGCAACAGCTTTTTGTCCTCCGAAGAGTTTAATTCCACGATATTTTGGTTGTGAATCCCTAAGGTTTTTAGCCGCACCGGCTGCCTTTTTGTGTGCCATATTTCTGGATAAATAAAAATAAAGATAAGGTCCGAATTCCATCTTTAGTTTGGTTGACAGCCCAAAGAAAAGCTAATTCCGACAAAGGTTTTCCCAACCGCCAAGTTCGCGGAAAGTACTAACATAGTTTATAACAAAATGGATATAATTTTCAAGTAAAACATTTAAAAAAACTCGAGATTTCTCTCGAGTCTTCGAAATAAAAGTTAATTACTATTCATTGCATTAGAAATTTATCATCTTGGACAGCTTTTCAAAAAGAACATATCCATTAGATTATTATCATGTTGATTCAATCTTTCACACTCTTCATCACTGATGCCATATCATTCTCATTCATACAAAACAGTCCATCCATTATCAGTTTTTTCTAAAATACTTTGATAACTATCATAATCGTAGCCATCTACATAATAAAAATTTACAACTACATATTTACCTATAACGTTTCAAACTGCATAAGAAACTTTATCCTGATCATAATCTTTTGTATATTGATATCATGATTTTTTAATAAAGTTTTTTAATGTTCACTCTTCTCAAGGCACAAAATCTGGCATCTCTTTATCAGCACATCATTCGTAATGAGTAGTTCCTATGATATGTTTTTCTCCATCATCTCAATAGTAAGATTCAGTAACATCAAAGGAAATTTTGTATTCATGTATGTCTCATTTTCATCAGTCTATACAATCAGCTTTTTCTAGTCTTCAGTTTGAATTATATCATTTGAAATTAAAATTATCTCAATCAGGCTGAAGTGTCTCTATGTACTCTTCCTTTAATCCATCAGGAGTAAAGATATTAAAGCTATCTCAAGCAATATCAGCACGCCAGAAAGGTTCCATTCATTCTGCGTAGAAATTAAAATCCTTAAGTTGTACTACTCACTCTGGAAGATAACCACAAGAAACCTCTACAGTATATGTTGCAGTATCATAAAAATCTGCTCGAGCTTTATCTAAATCTTCCATTCCACCTTCATCTTCAAATTCTCATGCCATCAATTCATATGGAATCTCTTGTTCAAGAGTGTGATAATATAAACATGCTATATTATCTTTTGAGTATTCAATTGCAGCTCATCAGACTTCATCTCATAGATAGAATACATGCCATCCATCAAATATTTTTGACATATTAGGTAAATCTTTTACTCCGCTTACAGACAAAGTATATCCACTGAAATCGTAATATGGATCTTCTGTGTACTCTTCAAAATCATTTTCAGCTATATTATATCGAGAAATGGTATCTTCATGAATATCAGATTCTTTCGCATCTAATTCATTAGCAAAATTTTTCATAACAGATGCTACTTCATTATCAGGCAAAACTACATTTGATTGTGTAGAATTATCTGGTTTTGTATTTTCTCAGTCTTTTGGTTCACAACCTACCAATAATAAAGATAATCATAAAATAAAGGCCATCCCTAAACTCAAAAAACTTTTACTTTTCATGATAAAACATATTTAAAAAATAAAAAAGCATATATTAAACTAATATTAACTTTTCAGATAAAAACAAGATAAATTTCTTCATTTTTTGTATTTTCTTATTGATTGTAGGTGGAGAAAAAAAGTCCCAAAAAAAAGTCCCAAAAAATTTGACTTCTTTTTTTTTTATGTACAATTAAATATACAAATATTTTATTTATTAAACTAAATAACCATGTCAATAGATGCAAAAAATGGTGTAGAATATGATCGATATGATGATATCGATAAAGATTTAGCAAAATTAAAAGCAATATTAGAATCAGGAACTCTCTCTAAAGAAAGAATTGATGATAAATTTTCAGCATTAGCAAACCAAATTGAAAGTAAAACATCTAATTCAGATGATATTTATTTTTATAATTCTGAAAGTAGTTTTGATCCTATTCGTGAAGCTTGATACAAAAGATGAGTAAGCAAAGAAAAAATAGAAAAAATGATAAGTGACATGAAAAAAGATGCAGAAAAAGATACGATTATTATGCATAATCGAGATAAAAGAACTACAACAAGATTGTCCAAAATGTATGACTGAACATATAAGATTGAACAAATTAAATATGGTGAAAGTTATACAGGAGAACAAACTCAAGAAAAAATAGTTAAAAATAATCTATCACCAGTTGAAGTGTATAAATTTCTGTCTATAATAGAGCAAAGATTTTCAAGAATGAATAAAAGTAAAACAGAGAGCTGAAAACAAGAAAAACGTAGAGAAAAAGAAAGTAGGAGCAGAGAAATAGATGATCTTTTGAATAATTCATAATTATAAAAAATACAAAAAACTCGGTAATTTCTACCGAGTTTTTTAACTAAATATCCAAGTTCTTGATATTCTTAGCATGAGTGAGAATGAAATGCTTTCTACTTGGCACATCTTCACCCATAAGGATTCTGAATAATCTATCAGCTTCTTGAGCATCAGTAATAGTAATTTTGTTCAACCTTCTGAATTCTGGATTCATTGTAGTATCCCAAAGCTGTTCTGCATTCATTTCTCCAAGACCTTTATATCTCTGGATTTCTACATTATCATCAGGTTTAAATCCATACATGGCAGGAGTATCTGATTCATCATAAGAATATACTTCCTTACTTCATTTACTGAATTTATAAATAGGAGGACATGCAGCATAAACATGTCATTCTTCAATTAATTCTCTCATAAACCTGAAGAAGAATGTGAGTAGGAGAGTTCTAATATGAGCACCATCCACATCGGCATCGGTCATGATTATGATTTTATCATACCTTAATGACTCAGAATTATAATTATCCTTTACTCATGTACCAATTGCTGTAATCAAATCTTTGATAGCCTGGCTGGCAGTAATTTTTTGTATAGAAGCTTGTTCTGTATTCAAAATCTTTCCTCTAAGAGGTAATATTGCCTGGAATTTACTGTCCCTACCTTGTTTAGCAGAACCTCCGGCAGAATCTCCCTCTACTATATATAACTCAGTTCACTTATTTCATCTTTTGCTACAATCAGCCAGCTTTCATGGTAAGATTCATCCACTCAAAACATTCTTTCTAAGAACAGTTTCCTTAGCGAACTTCGCAGCTAATCTAGCTCTGGCAGCTAAATCAATTTTCTCAAATATTTTATCAAATTCTTCTGGATGGTCTACAAATACTTGTTGTAAGTAGTCATAAGTAATCTTTTCTACTTCATTTCTAACATAGGCATTTCCAAGTCTTCATTTAGTCTGTCATTCAAATTGAGGTTCAGGAATCTTTACTGTAACGATTCCATATAATCAATCTGTAATATCGCTGTATTGGAATTCTCAGATTTTTTTATCTATTTTTTCCTTTTCATGTCAGATTTCATTGATAATTCTAAGTAATGCAGACTTAAATCAAAGGATATGACTTCATCCATCACGAGTAGGAATGTTATTTACGAAACTTAATGTATGATCATTACTTGTAGCCACGAATTGGAAAGCTATTTCAGCTAAACAATCTTTTCATTCAGCTTTGAAATAGTGAGGAGAAGAAAGTCTCTCTTGTTCTCATACTAAATTATTCAACCAAGTCTTGATTCCTCATTCATAGTAATATCTAGATTTAGTTCATGTTTTTCTATCAATGAAAGTGAATGTTACACCAGGCGTCAAATAAGCAGCCTGTTTCATTCTCTGCACTTCGTATCATTCAATGAATTCAGTAGTATCAAAAATTGTTGGATCAGGTAAGAATGTTACACTTGTTCCATGCTTATCAGTTTCTCAGATTTCTTCAATAGGTCATTGAGGAATTCATTTCTCAAATCTCATATGATAAATTTTTCAGTTCTTATTTACTGTTACTTCAAGCCAAGTAGAGAGTGCATTTACCACACTAGCTCCCACTCAGTGTAATCATCCAGAAACTTTATAAACAGATTTATCAAATTTTCCTCATGCATGCAAAACCGTATAAACAGTTTCAAGTGCAGATTTTCCAGTCTTTGGGTGGATATCTACAGGAATTCATCTTCAGTTATCATGCACAGTTACACTTCAGTCTTCATTCATAATCGTAGTAATGTGAGTACAGAATCCAGCTAAAGCTTCATCCACAGCATTATCCACGATTTCCTGAATCATATGATGCAATCATCTCTGGTCAGTAGTTCCAATATACATTCAAGGTCTCTGTCTCACAGGCTCTAATCATTCAAGCACTTTAATATGAGAAGCATCGTACTGTTTGTCATTAGTAATCCCAACATTTGAATCCAAATCTGTCATAATTTTTCTTTGAGTATAAAAAAATCAATCAAAACTTAACCAACATAAAAAGAATAAAAAAATCAGACTCTTTTTCAAGTGAAAATTCAATTTGTAGCTATCTAAAATGTAGCATAAAGACTTGAATTTTTTGGTCAATTTTTTATAAAAATTTTAACTAAATTTCAGTCAGATTTTTTGAAAAATGAAAGTAGTAACAAAGAATAAAAGAGCATATTTCGACTATGAATTTTCCGCTGATTATACAGCTGGAATAGTTTTGGCATGACATGAAGTCAAATCCATCAAAACTTCACATGTTAATATATCTGATACTATCATTTCTATTCAGAATTGAGAAATATTTTTACTATGAATGGATGTGCCTTTATATTCCAAAACCTCTCCAAATTTGGCTCCACATTATCAGCCAAAGCAAAAAAGAAAACTTTTGGTAAATAAAAAAGAGCTTTCCAGAATCGCAGCTCAGCTTGATAAACCATGAATGACAGCCGTTGCTTTGGAAGTTTTGATTACAGATAGATGATTTATAAAAATTAAAATTTGAATAGGTCGCTTAAAGAAAAAAATAGAGAAAAAGCAGATCCTAAAGGAGCGTTCACAGGAAAAAGAAATGAGAAAAGAAGCTAAGTTATTTAGGTAAAAAGTGTTGAAATTTGCATATATATATAGCTATATTAAATGTATTTTATTTTTTAATATAAACAAACATGAAGACAAAAGACAGGTTGTTTATCTTCTTAATGGTGTTAATAATTTGCTTGTTTGGACTTTTTGCAATGCATGAGTTCGCTAAGAATCGTAATTTAAATGGTATTAATGTTACATGAAATGCAGAATGATATATACCAGCAGATCGAGCTATGGTGGGTTTAGAGTTTTATGCAACTTGAGATACATACGAGCAGAGAAATAGTTTATTAGATGAGAGAGTTAGTCAGATTAAGGAAATCTTTAGTTGATATAGATTAAGCAATATAGATTGAGGTTATGAGAGATATGAAGATGAGGGATGTTACTATAAAAATAGAAGAATTTGAGTTACTTGTATGAAGCAGTATTTGTGATTTGAGTTTACATGAAATATTGAAGAGAAGGCAAACAATATTAAAGAACAACTTAGTTGATATGATTGGGTAAATATCCAGAATCGAAATATAGCAGTACAAGAAAATGGAGAATCAATTAATCAAATAAGAGCATTAGCAAATGAAAATGCAAAAGAAAAAGCAGAATGATTGGCAAAGAGTTTGTGAGTGAAACTATGAAAATTGATAGTATATTCAGAAAATTGATTTGATTGAAGTCAGTACTATAATAATTTACAAAATAGAATAATGTATTATTCTCAATTCCCATCTTCATTTGATATAAATCTTAAAGCTACAGTTTACCATACTTATGCTATTAAATAGGATTTATAATATAAATAAAAAGCTGAGTCTAAACGATAGAGTCAGCTTTTTTATTTAATTTATTATTTTATCACATTATTATTAATACATAATATACTTATCATCTTGACCAACATAATAACTCTTAATTTTGAGTACATCTCATTTTCTAGCTCAGAATTCTTCTAATAAATTTATATATCATTTCTGGTCCATCTGTTTCCAAAACCACATTTCAGCTTCATCATTTCCCCATGGGGTAATGAAAACCAGTCTACAAATTTCAGCATTTTTGATTTCATAAACATTTGTATATCTTGCAGCTGCATGTTCCAGATATCATTCCTCCACCAAGAAATCCTTTTCTTCATCTGTAATGTCTGTAATCATTTCAGCTTCATCGTCATCGAATTCAAAAGCAATTCTAGGCTCAACTGTAGGAATCTCCACTTTTGGCATATCTTTGAGCATTTCTGCCAAAGCACGGCACCATTCTCAGACTCACATATATGTTCATGCAGAAGTGACGAAAATATTTTTCTTGATTACATCTTCTGGTAGCGATTTATATCAATGTTCTTTTAAATATTCTCAAAAAATCTGAATCAACTGAGATTCGTATTCCTGCAAAAGTTCTTCATCATTTATTAGGTCATACTTATTTAGTACAAAAACCACTCTTTTTGACATAAATAATTCATCATCTACATACACATTGAAATTTATATAATTTCACTGCTTCTCAAATGCGAAATAATAATCTTCTTCATCTTGTAAAAATTTTTGCTCGATATAGAGACGAATCTCATCAAAAAGTCAGTTTGTCTCTTTTATTCATTCATCGTAGCGAGACATATCCATCACCATAGCAAAAATTCTGGCTTTCAAAACATGACGAAGAAAATCATTTCATAGTCATTTTCCCTCAGCAGCTCATTCAATTAATCCAGGAATATCCACCATATTAAATCTGAAATCTCCCACAGATACACTTCACAAATTTGGTACTAACGTCGTGAAAGGGTAGTCAGCCACTTTGGCTTTAGTCGAAGCTGCGCAGTTGATTAATGACGATTTTCCCACACTTGGATTTCAAATTAATCCCACATCTCCTAGTAGCTGTAATTCCAAAATCAGATTTAATTTCTGTCCAGGTTCTCATAATAGGAAAAAGTTTGGATATTGATTCACAGCATCCTTGAAATGGATATTTCACTTTCACCCTATTCATCATGCTAAAGCTTTCCAAGTCTCTCAGTCTTGTGTAAAATGGTAAAGTACTTTCCCTGTTTCAGCATGTTTTACCATAGTCTCCACCGGCACTATCAAAGTCAAATCAGGTGCATTAGCTCAGTATTGATCTTTTGTCCTTCAGTCTTCTCAGTTCTTTGCTTTGAATATTTTCTTGTATTTGTATTCCAGTAATGTGCTTTCATCTTTGCTTGCTTGAAAAATTATGGAACCTCAGTTTCCACCATCTCAACCATTTGGTCATCAGTAGGGGATTCAGCTTTCTCTTCTCCCACTAGCGAGTCCATTCCCTCATTTTCATGATTCTACACTAATTTCCACTTCATCATAGAATTGCATAATTTTTCAGACAATAATAAAACCCATTCAAAATTATAAAAAAATCTGAAAATAAATCAAGTTATATAAGGTGAGAAAATAGAAATATATAATTTAAAACTTCTAAATTTCTCATAAACTATCAACAGCTCATAGATCTTTTGCTCATGTATGATTATCATTGATTTCATCATCGGCAACAGGAATATTGTTTACATTATCTAATCACATACTTCCACCTTGATCAGCACTTTCATATCAAAGTTCAATTTGTTGAGGATTGTTGTTTGTATCATTACTATTAGTATTATCACTGTTTATATCACTTTTACATCAACAAATAATAATACTTAGACTAAGCAAAGAAAACATAATACATTTTTTTAACATTTTTATTTAATAAAAAATAAAAAATCAGATTATTTCAATCTGATTAGTATAGAAAATAACAACAAAATCAATGGATATTTTATAATATCTCCCATCACAATACATCCAACGACCAAGATGGAATTTCTTTTTTCACAATAGATTGAAGTCATACTTCCATATCTCAGTAATGTCCACGAACTGTAATCAAGTAATCTGAATATGGAATGTTATTACCTATACAGAAACTCACAGGGGTAGATCATCTGTTTTTAATAGTTAAATATTTACGTACTCATCCAATACTTCATATATGATCATTCAAAAACTTATTTATATCATTTGAATAGTCTTTTCATTCATCATTTGGATTATCTTTTTTTCATTTTACAACGTGAATATTAGTCATATCATAATTGAATAGTCAAAACATTAAATCTCAACTAGGATTCTTATCAAATTTTATATTTTTGATTGCGCTATCGTCTAGTGGTTTTATGCCTCACACATATTCAGGATTTAAAATATTTTTTAGTCCTGAAGTATTATCCCTAAATAGAGATAGAACGATTCATCCTCATGGATTTTCTCCACTTTTTGGATCTAATGTGATTTTATTATCTTTGTCACAGTCATATCTTACATCATCACCTATGATGTTAAAATTAGATTTAATTTCCATATTGAAATACGGTTTAGCTCATTCATATTCATTATCAGTTCATAAGAAGTTTTTAGCAATTATTGTATTAAAATCTATTGAACCATCGTTTTTTTCTTCATTTTTAATTTCATCTTCAAATCAGTTTTCTCTATTGTATACTTCAGTTAATCATAGTTCTGTACCAGCTTTAGCCAAATAAAACGCTCTGAAATAATTAAATGTCATATTTCAGTATGTGATTAGATGTTGAATCTGACTAATTGAAAGTAGAGCAATTACACTGCTGGCTAATAATATCAAAATCACTAGCAATGAGACATTACCTTTTAATCTTTTATTTCTGATTTTTGAGATGATTTTCTTCATTTTATAGATTTAGATTAAAAAATAATTGCAATGGTTGATGTACATTATTAGTTCACTTTGCTTTATATAATGGAGAATATAAATGAATGAACATCCAGAATGCAGGTTGATGAATATCATTAATTACAATACTTCATTCACTAGCATTATCAAAATAATTCTGATCAGTATCATAAGGAATGATTCTGAATCTTACTTTTGAAACAACTACTTTCCCTGATGTATTTAATATTGTAGATTCTCCATCTTCATTTGCCAGAATTAATTTACAATCCACAAAATCCTGGATGTCTGGAACATTTCATTCTTCATCAGTTTGAATGCTTCCATCTTCATTCAGTTTAAAATTTCAATCTAACTGTAAACAATTTCATTCAGTATGTATACTATATGATTTTCAGTCTCATCATTTTAGGAATAAAGTATCAACGTATCAATTCTTGCTTTCCAAATCATGAACATCATATTTATCATAATCTATAGTTGTTTCATCTGCGATAGATTGGAAAATTTGTGTCAATATAAGAGATTCTTCTGATATATTTTTTTCTTGTTCTATTCTCAATGCTGTTTTTGAAATATTGATATATGATTCAGTCAAGACAACAGCTAAAATTCAGATGATAACCATTACGATTAGCATCTCAATCATTGTAAATCATTTCAGCTTAGTCTTTCTTATCATTGTGTTAATAATTAAAATAAAATATTATCGTTAAATTCATAATTTCCAATGAATGTTTCCATTACTTTTTCTCATTTGAAGATTCATTTTTTATATAATACGTGAGATTCTATTTTCAATAATTTATCATTTATCTCTCATTCGTCAGAATCGACACCTTTGATTGCTATATATCTTGCAAATCATGTCTCTTCACCATTATTTGAATCATGATTGTATACAAAAGTAGTACCATTATCTTGTGTATGTTTATAAATCTGATATGCTTCAAAGGTCTTTTCAAAATCTTCATCTTTTTTTAAATCTCAAATTTTACTGGTATCTGATACATCGATAATTTTTATATATTTATCGTTATCTCCGATATCTAATTTTAAAACTTGATTTGGTTCAAAGAATTTAATACATCCATATTCAGGATCTAAACTGTCTTTTCATTCAAATATACAGTTCCAAGGTAATTCTTTATGGTAATTTGCATCGCGTAAATTAAACATAAGTTCGATTCATTCACGAGCAAAAAATGCTGACTGAATTTGAGTATTTGCATACTCCTTATTTCTTAATGTTTGAGATAATCAATATAAAACAGTCAAAATTCCAATACAAAAAACCACAATAACAATCAGAGTCTCGATTAATGTAAATGCTTTAGTCTTTTTCATTGGATTTTTTATATCTTATAAATTTATTTATCTATTTTATCAATCAATATATTACAATTTTCTTCAGATATTTCAGTCAGTCTACAATTTTTTTGTTTAATTTCAAAGCAATAATCCTTACTGTCATTCACGCGTGTAACTATGACTACGTTATTTTTGTTTTCTCATATTTCACAAGATATTTTGTACGGAGAATACTTAATGTTTACACTATTTTCTTCAGTAGGACTCGCACTATCAGCATTGAAAGTGAGATACTTTATCTCGAAATGATCTGAAAAAGTATTTTCTATATCTTTGTCACTATGTCCTTTTTTTATAACATCGTATGTAAAATTAAATTTTTTTTCTCATTTTGTTAATTTTACGTCCATTGTATTATACATTTTTCATGCAAAACTAGAGGATCATAAATTTCTAGAATAACGTGTTTGCATCTCTGCAAGAATTGATTCTTTTACAGATTTATTTCTTACTTTCTGAATTTGCTGTCCAGATAGACCTACAGTAAACATCAGCAGAATTCCCATGATTATCAAAACTATTATCATCTCAACTAGAGTGAATGCTTTACATGATATGTTCTTATTTTTTCTTTCTTTAATCATAGGGTTGGTTGTTATTCAAATCAATTAAAATCTGATTAGATTCCAGCAGAATCCATTACAGCAAAGATTAGACTAAATACTCAAAGAGCAATCAACAAAACGATTCATCATACAAAGATTAATATGAAAGGTTCGATTGCTTTAGAGAAATTCTTGATAGAATTATCTAGTTCTTCCTGATAAATATCAATAATATTTTGCATGGCATTTTCTAGGTTAGCAGTTTCCTCTCATACCTTCAATAAAACTGATACATTAGAAGGAACTATATCAGTATGTTGGCTAATAGGCTCGTATAAACTTTTACCTAGAGATATGTCAGCAAGTACGTGTTCAATCATAGATTGATATAGAGGAATTTTTAATACATCACGCAAAAGTCTGAATGTATCTACGTAATCCATACCACTTGAAACCATTAATTTCATGTATCTAGCCCATTTAATCAAATAATAAGATCTAGTCATATTTCATAGTATAGGTAAGTTGAGCATAGCTTTATACATTTGTTTTTTACCTTTTTCTGTTGCAGAATATGTAATTATCAAAAGAATAAATAGAATACCAAACACTATAATTTCTTTTCGATATAATTTTATAAAGTCGGAGAATGATTTTAGTATCATAGTAATCTTTGGCATTTCAGCTACAGAGCTACTTAATGTATCAAATATTCCAGGTAAGACAAAACCAAACAAATATATAACAGCAGCAATTGCAATTACTATCAAAATAGCTGGATAAGTTAGGGCTCCGACATATTTTTGTCTAATATCACTTAAATATGCATATTCTTCAGCTAATGATTGTAATACATTAGGGAGATTTCCACTTACTTCTCACGTTCTAATAATTGCGGCATCTCATTCATCGAAATATTCAGGTAATCTACTAATAGCATAAGATAATTCTTTACCATTATCCAGATATCTAGAAATATCTTTAGCAACTCTTTTTACAGCGGCATTATCTGATGTCTTATAGATAGTTTTCATAGCTTCCATTAAAGATACTCAACCTTTCATCATGTAAACTAATTCTTTATAGAAAAGAATTTTGTCTTTTCATGAGAATGTAGATTTGTCTGATGAATTTAGAAAGTATTCAATAATCTGGTCCATAAAACTTCTTTTGGACATAATTTTATCTAAATCATATCATTCTGCCTTTGGATTTTTTTCGGTCATTTTTGATAGTTTGGTATAAATTAAATTATTAAATAATTATTCTTCCAAAGCTTGTTTAAGTTCCTGGTATAGAGAATCAAAATCTCAAGATTCACCTGCTTCTTGTTCATTATTTTGAGTATCTTCTAAATCTAAATCATCATCAGAATTGGTGTTAGAATCATTATTATGATTGTTTTCTTCACATTCTACCTTATCATTAAATTTTTCATCATGATAATAATAAGCTATCATTTCAATATCTGTAACTTGAGGTTCATCTTTAGTTACGATATCATAAGAAACAGTTTGAATTTTGTATAAAATACGATCTTCTCAGTTGTCAATCAATTTCTTTTCTATATTATACAGGAATCATATTAGGTCTTCTACTGTCGAGAATTCAATTTCTACATCAACTGTTACCTGGAAGAAATGATCATCTCATTTGTTTACAGGTTCAGGATCCCCAATTTCAATTCTTAAGATGTCTCATACCTTATTCTTATCTCATCATTCTATTTCTTTTTTGATTAGATATTCGTTTAAATTTTTAAGAACTCTTTTTTCATCTACTGGCATTTTCTTATTATAAAGAGAATGTAATTGTAGATATGATAGTGGAATACTAAAATCATAAGTTGCATCATCTCATTCTCATTTTTTCCATGATTCTGGTAAAGTACTACAGTCCTCATTTTCATTTAAACATTTTTTGAGAGCTTCTTCGTTTGTTACGACTCAGTCAGCTTCATCACATAAATATTTCATATCATTATTTGCAATCTCGATATTCTTTTCTACATCATTTAGCTGAACTTTAGTCTGACTATATGTATCCCTACTAGTATTATAATCAGTATTAGCATTAGGAATGAATTTGAATATAAGAGCAGCAATAAAAATTAGTAACAAAACGATGTATACCTTGTATTTTGCTGTTACAATTCTAATCCTTGATATTGAAGCGTCTTTATCGTTACCTTGTTTCTCAGTAACCTTTCTATCAGAATTACTTGTTTTGTCATCCTGTAGAAGTCTTTGCATAATTTCATTATTTTCCATTGTTAATTACGTTAGCAGTTAAAGTAAAATTATATCATAATTCTCATTCAGACTTTTCATAAGTCTTGATAGAGATATTATTCAAGAAATCTAATTCCTCAAATTGTTCTATTAGTCATTTTTTTGAATTAGCTCATTGATATAGTATACGTAAATTTGTAACATATCCATCTAGACGAATCTCTTCCAATGAAATCTCAAAGTTTGAGAATGCAATATTGAATGTATCAGATCTATCTACATCTAATAAATCACCAAAGATTGCCATAATTGCATTGATGTGATCAGACCAAGGCATCATTAGATTAGTTTTTTCCATCTCTTGGATATACTGTAGCTTATTATATCCTGGTTTATCAGAGAAACTTGCTAATTCAGCTTTTTTAACATCAATTTCTTCTTGAAGATTGGAAATATTGTATTCCGTGTACATATCGGAAAGTTTTAGATATCCCCATACTCATAATAAAACCAAGAATGCAAAAAATACACACCAAAAGTACATTTTGTAGTTCGTGGTCTGTTGTTTTTGTGTTGCCATGAATAATACTTAAGAATAAAATTTTCACTCTTAAGTATATTCACTTTTTATAAAAAATGCAAATTTTGGGGGACTTTTTTTATTTCCTTAAAACATATATCACTCTCTCAATATCTCAATCAAACAATTGATACTTATATTCAGTTTCAAGAATGAGTTTTCTCTTTTTAGCTTCATTTAATAAAACTTCTTTCTCTTCATTATTTACTTGTTTCATCAAGGCGATTTTTCATCATTTTTTGACTAGGGGAGTGGCTCGATTTAATAATTTATCTGAATAAGCAACGGCACGTGCTGTAACTAAATCAAAAGTCTGTCATTTTATTTCTTCTATCCTAGTTCGCATCATTTCTACATTTTCCACTCCTAATTCATCCAAAATCTCTCAAACAGCGATAGTTTTTTTTCTCACAGAATCAATTCATACAAAATTACACTCAGGATGAGAAATTGCTAAAGGCATCAAAGGAAATCCTCCTCCAGTTCAGATATCTGCGATTTTCATTCACTCTTTCCGGTCAATTATTTTTTCCAATTCCAAACTATCTTGAATATGTTTTATTCTCACTCAATCCTCATCACGGATAGCAGACAGATTTATTTGCTTATTTTTTTCTAAAAATGCATTAATTAATTTATCCCAAGTTTGCATATTATGAATTTAATGAGTTAAAAATTCTAACTCCTTTATTCTTTTCTTGCCAACGTTCAAATTTAGCTTTGGTATTATGAAGTTTTAATTGTTCCTTTCTTGAGTTTAGTATTCATGCAAAAAAATTGTTATGTAATTCTTGTGAAGATGGATTAAAATCTCATTCTTCCAGTATATGTCATTTTACAGCAATATCAAAAATGGTATCATTTTCACTGAAAGAATTTACAGGCACAGATATTGTACTTTCAGTTTTTATAGCATGACCAACTTTGTTTGTATATGATCATTGGTAAATGAATACATTATTATCATGAGCATAATCTATGATGATTGGCTCATGACCTGCTACATTAATATGAATAAAAGCATGAACACTATTAATATTCAATTTCAAAAGATTAAAAATTTCAACACATAATTCCATTTTTTCAGATAGATGAGGAAACTCTTTTTTTAATTTATTGATTAAATACAAAGTCTGAGAAATGCAGGGATTCATATACAAAACTCATTTTCATTCTTTGACTCTATTTTCCAAATCTGATGCAGAATGATTGCATACATTATCTATTTCAGGATTGGTTCAATCAGGTAAATTAGCAAAGTATTCTTTTTTGAGAAAATTATGTGTAATTATACTTTCTATATTTCCAACCAAAGCTTCGTATTCTTTTTTTATTAATTCTGATTTTTTATTTTCAGACAAAACTTTCCCCAAATCTGATTTACTTTTAGGCTCTTGTATGGGATGCTTTTTATTATTTAATTCTGGATTATCCTTTTTATTTAAATTCATACTTAATCTTCAGGTTAAAATCGATTATAATTAATAAATAAATCGTCAAAAAAAATCAACATAAAATATTTAAAAATTACATTACAAAATCATCAATCAATGCGATATCATTTCATGACATCATTCAGATTATTTTTTCTTTGGACGTTCAATTCTTAGTGATAAACATCGCACCAAGTCATTTTCACTTTCTCTTTCTGGTCGTAAAAATTTCATCAGCCTGATACATATTTATATTACTACTTACAAACATATAATCTTTAATCGCTGTGGAAATATGTAAATGTTCTACTCTCACTTTGGATAAATCGATAAAATTCTGATCAAGCATTTCATTAGCAATTCGTTGAAGGATTCCACTTTCAGTTATCACTCATAGAAATTCTTCTTCATCGTTATAAACTGGAATATATGTATATCAATCAGATTTTATATTTTTCAAAACTTCTGAAACTTTATCTCACAAATGAACGCTGTAAACTTCCTTTCTAAAATAATCAACACATAGAGGAGGTTCTACAATCTTTTCAATAAATTCTGAAAGTTTAGCAATTGCACGTTCAGTTGGAATAGCATAAAGATATTCATCCACTTTCAATCCGTGAGCAATATGATTTCTAAGTTCTCCGAAATATTTCAATTCACTCAAATGTAATCTTACAAACCAAGAAATAGCAAATTTTCATTCGCTGATTTGTTTGAGCTTATCGTTATATGGCATAAATCTATCAGTTTCTACTAATGTATCAAAGTATTTATCCAACTCGTTAAATAAAGAAAGATAACGCATAACGATGGCTTGTTCTTCCTTTTCTTTTTCGCTCAGATTCTCTGTTTTTTCTGTATCTACCATAAGTTTTTACAAAGTATAGTAAAAATTCTGACACCTTAATTATAGTCAAAATTTTTATTTTTGCAAAAAAACCGTTGCATTTTTTCAAAGAATCATTATACCTCAAAACTGACAAATATTTTATTTTTTAGTGTTCAGAGATGGCAAAAAGATCTACAGCAAACAGAACAATTGAAGTTATTATGCTCCAAAATGACAAACATTTAGGAGAAAAATATGAAATTGTTAGAGTTAAACCTATTTTCGCTAGAAATGTATTATTCCCAAATAAGATAGCAATTCTTGCAGACAAAGAAGCAAAAAATAATTATGCTCAAAAAATGGAAGCTGCAAAAATCAGCAGAGAAAAGAAAGCTGCTTCACTTGAAGATTTGTTCTCAAAAATCACTGCAGATGGTGGAATTGAAATCACTAGGAAAGCTAATAAAGACAATACATTATATGCAAAAGTTGATGAAAACGATATCGCTGAAAAAATTAAGGAAGTTTACGGAATTGAGGTTGAATCTCACTTATTCAAACTTAAGAAAAAGTTGAATGAAGTGGGAACTTATCCAGTAGTATTTACTTACAATGAGCTTAAAAGAGAAGTTGTAGTTAAGATCATAGCTGAAGTTGATAAGAATGCTAAGAAAGAGGAAGAAAAAGAAGAAGTTAAAGAAGTAGTAAAGACTAAAGAAGAAATTAGAGCTGAACGTGAAGCTGCTAAAGCTAAAGAAAAAGCTGAAAAAATCGCTAAATTAAAGGAAAAATATAAGTAATATTAATTCTTACATAAAAATTGTCGCTTGAAAAAGTGGCAATTTTTTTAACAACATTTACATTGCTTTTCTTGATATAAATCAGCTTTTTTGTATAAGTTATCTTGATATTTTTGAAATAAATTTTATGCAAACTTAAAAACTAAAATATGATTAAAATATTAAAAGAATTTTCAAAGAAAGAAGTCTGATTAATG
>DETJ01000024.1 GCA_002361595.1 Patescibacteria group bacterium UBA3291
CGGGTTGATGGTTTGTAGAAAAGACCCAGAATGATTTATATTCTCAGGAAAATAAGAAAATTTATTTCTGAGTCCAAACAACTCTTTTTTCTCCATCTATATCTTTAAACTCCTTGGCTGTGACCATGATTTTATCTCAGATATTGTAGTACTTTTTCCATTCTACTCAGTCTCCGAGTGGAGCAATCCAGTTCTTATGCAATAATCATTCTACTCATTTTACAGTGATAAACATTCCATAGTTGTACATCAATTTTACATATCATTCATATTGCTGTCAAAGTTTGATATCATTTACAGAAAATTCTCATGTAAATTCTGGTTGTTTATTTTCCGATGGCTTTCAACTTCACTTTCATTTTCAGTCAGTTTTTTTATTTTGTTGCTCATTTTTCTTCTGTAACTTTTTCTGTAATTTCTCCACATTTGGAATGAATACGAGAGGAGATTCTGCTGTTTTACTTAGCCCAGATGCAATTTTCATATCCTGAATCAACTTCTTAATTTCGTCTTTTTTTCCTATCCAGATGAAAAGATGTTTTTTATCTTTTGTAGCAACGTAAGAATCAACTCAAAGTTTGATTTTATTTCACGTTGGGAATGTTAAAGTTTTTCATTTAGCAAACTGAAGTTTGGCAACTTCCTCTAATTTTTCAGGCTTGTTGTACCATACGTATTTAAAAGTTTTATTATATTTATCCATTACCATTGCATCAGCTTGTTCATCTCCAACCATAAAATTATCAAATTCTCATATTGACTGTTCCACTACGAAATCCTGTAGATTTTTACTATCTTCTTCATCTAGTCACATTGCTTCGAGTCTGGCTTTCTCTGCTACTTTTTCCTGTGCTGAAAATGTTTTCTTTCCCCAGGCATTCAATAGTGATTCAAGCTGAGTACGCTCCATTGCGTATCTTTGACGTGATTGGCGTCTGATTTTTTCTATATGTTCTTCAATATTGTCTGTATCTGCAGGTGAGAATGGAGGGAGAGTCCTTGTATTGAAAGGATCTGATGAAATTCCATCAATCATCAATCTTGTATATGTCGTATATTTAGGCAGAGAAATCAAATCGTTTACACCTACCATTTCCTTGAACTGTGATGTCATTACAGCGGCATCATCATATCCAAGTGTGAATGATATGATGCTTCATACGTTTCCAAAAATTGCATTCTTGATATCTTCATCGAGCTGTGAAGTATATTGGTTAGCCAAGATTAGAGATAATTTATATTTTCTAGCTTCTGATAAAATTGTCGCAAAAGATTTAGTGGCAAAATTCTGAAACTCATCGATATATAGATAGAAAGGACGACGTTTACTTGCAGCAATATCAGCTCTCGACATCGCATCAATCTGAATCTTCGTTACGAGTAAAGATCCAATCATGTTTGCATTATCTTCTCAGATTTTACCTTTTGATAGATTTACCAAAATAATTTTTCATTCGTCCATCGCTTTCCTCATGCTAAGTTTTGAACGAGGCTGACCAAAAACATTTCTTACCAAACGAGAAGATAGAAATTGTCAAACTTTATTTGTGATTGGAGCGATAGCTTCTTCTCTTTGTCTATCTTGCCATTTGTTGAATTCGGAATTCCAGAATTTTAGTAAAACTGCATCATGTACATGAGAGATTACTTCTTCACGGAAATCTTTGTCAGTAAGTACACGTAGTATATGCATCAATGTGGCATTTGGATATTCAATTACTGAAAGAACCACATTACGCAAAATATATTCGAGTCTAGGTCACCATGAATTATCAAACAGTTTCTGGAAAGTAGAAACTACTCATGAAGCGATTCTGTTTTTTTCATCTTCATTATCAGCCTGCAAAAGATTGAATCAGATAGGATATTCAGTATCAGACAAATCGAAAAGAATCACGTCATTTATCCTATTTGATGGAATAGATTCGATAATTGTATCCACAAGTTCTCCATGAGGATCGAGTAAACATAATCCATTTCATGCATTCATATCTGAAATAATCATATTCGAGATAATTGTAGATTTTCAGGTTCAGGTTTTTCATACGATATAGACATGACGAAATTTGTCTTCTTCCTTGATTCAGAAACGGATCTTATCTCATCTATAGTCTGTATCTCCAAGTAATGTTAATTTTTGAGAATCTCAAACTTTATCCACAGCTGGGATATTTGTAGGATAAGGCAATTTACGATATAATGTATATTCCAGTCATTTTACAAAATTTATTTTAGTAGGAATATGGAAGAAATTTACCACTTCAGAGAAACGACAATAATTCCAAATTCTTCTATCTTTGAATTCACATGATCATTTGGTAATCATCGGAGCTAATACAGATGTGAGATTTCACTGTACAGCATCTGCAGTGGCTGAATTGTCAGTAAGCAATGAATATGATAGAGAAAAGAAAATCTGATTTTCAATTTCATCTTTTTTCTCTTCAGATTTTTCTTCTTTTTTTCATCATGTTGGAGCTCGAGCTCGCTTTACTACCTTTGTAAAAGTGTCCCAAGCCTGTTTCCAAGCAGATTCTTCTAATTTGAAAGTATAATCAAAAAACAAAGTCAGGGTAGAATTACTAGGAACGTTTTGAAACAATGAAAGTAGATCATTCATTGGATCTAGGTAGCTTCATTCTTTTTTGAAAAAAGAAATATCTTTGAAACGGGCTTCGTTGTCGATAGCTACCCAATTACGTTGTTTAGAAACTTTTGGATATTCAGTCTCTACCAAGTCAGAGGTCGGATATGAACTATAGAAAGTATTGCAAAAATATGCCTTAAATTTGATAGGCATTTTCACATAAAATTTGATTCATTGACTATTTCCACTGATTAGAAATGAAATCATCTTAGATTTCAAAGAAATCAGATTTTCTACAATCTTTTGCCAATGTTCAACGGTTCTTTCGTTGTCCTTGAATGGTTTGATTTGGAAAGTGATTGTCGTTGGTGCTTTTGCTGGTGTGGCTGATACAGCCTTTTCTACCTGTTGTGTCATTAGTTTTTGTGTTTGTAGTAAGTAAAAACCTTACATTAATTTTAGTATAGACATTTTTTGAAAAAATGCAAATATTATTATTTTTAAAAGTCAGTTTTTTTACCAACTTCTACTTCCTCATCATCATCCACCTCATCCACTTGAGAATCAT
>DETJ01000014.1 GCA_002361595.1 Patescibacteria group bacterium UBA3291
CTTTTGAAAATCATCTAAAAATCTGAATTCTATTCTCAGCTTTTAGTTGCTTCGATATGGAATTAATTCTTTCAACTATATCATCACTTCTCTTTGATGGAATGATATTAAAAAGTAATTTTGAATCTGGATTCTCTTTCAAAATCTGTGGAATAGCCTCGACCAACAAGTCAATTCATTTAGTCTTTCATGCATGACCGTAGTAGGAAATAAGATATGAACCATTCCATCAATATTTATTCTCCCACTCATTTATTTCAGATTTTTTTACTTTTTTCATATCCCAGAAATCATTATCCACACCGTTATAAACCAGATGTAATTTTTTATCGCTGATTCATCATTTGATGCGGAGAGAGTTTAAAGTATATAACGATACACAGTGGTAAATATCATGTGGAAATTTTATCATCAACCACTCGAATAATTCAAAAATCCAGCGAGAATATCGAGGTTTTAATTCCTTCCAGAGTTTTCAAAAAATTTCATGAATAGTAGCTATAGATTTTTTGTGAAAAATTTTAGCTAAAATGCTGGCTGGAATCGCAGAAGTATAGCTTGAACTATGAATTATTTTGATATTTTTGTTTTTTCTTAAAACTTCACAAGCTTTCACAAATCACTTAAAAAAGAATCATTTTCTTCATTTTCAGACTCTATAAATCGTTAGATTTCAGACTTTTTCATATTCTTTCAAATCATCTTGAAAATGAGAAGTTATCAATGTGATTTTATATCATTTCTCTAATAATCAATTTATCAAATGTTCAAAAACATTCTCAATTCATCATTTATGAGGGGAATAGTAATCAAGTAAAAATAGAATTTCCATATTTCAAAATGATATTCTCAATAAATACAAATTCACTATATGATTTTGAATATTTGTTGCAATGAAAAATAACTATTTGATTTTGAATTATATTCTGTTAGAATAAGTATTGTATTTAGTCTGAGTATATAGAATGCGTATTTACATTAGAACTCCATTAGTTAATAAATCAAAAATGATTCCTCATGGAGTTGAGCATTGTGTAGGTTTTTTTAATAAAAAAATAGAAGACTTTTTTGATTTTTCTCAGGGATTGGATGGAGAGATATTTACAGATTATACATGTTTTGAATTTGATAGATGGGTAAAATATGAAGATATGATGAAGTATCTATTTCAGCCAATTAAAGAAAATTCAGTAATCTACGAAAACATGATTTTAAAAGAGGAGCTTTGAGATCCAGAATATGCCCAAAGGATTTATGAAAAAGTATTGAAAAGTTTTTTAGATCCAAAATATGACATAAATCATTATAAGTCGTTAACACTAGAAAAAGTGAAAGATTACCATGAAAAATATTATAAACCTGAAAATGCGATAGTTGTTGATGAAGAAAAAGATTATAAAATTATTTTTAAATGATTTGAGCCAAAAGAAAAGAAATATAAGAAATTAGAGAAGAGAAAAGAAAAATTTAAATTTAGTGATAATAAATACATAGTATATATTCTCAACCATTATAATGGAGAAATTTATCGAAAGGCGTTCTTTTGTTATAGGATGTTAGATTATTATTTGTATTTAATTAATAGATTTACTAATCAAAAATATTACTACCAAAATAATTATTTCTTTCAGCAAGAAGATACTCTTTTTGCTCTTGTGGAAGATACTGATTACTCAAAATTAGATAAAAAGTTTTTTGAATGAGGGAAAAAATATCTTCTAAATGTATTTAAATATTGATATTATAAAGAAAAGTTTTTCTTAAATGAATATATTTACTGAATTCCCAAAACGAGAAAAGAAGTAATTCAAATGTGCAAAAACTTTACACGAGAAGAATTTAAAGAATTTCTAGAAATATAATTTTATTTTTTAATATATTGAAATGTGGTCAGATGATTATGACGATGATTATAGTAAATTACTATGAAAAAGAAGAGATAAACTCAGCTTTTTTTATTCATTAAAAAAAGTACGAAGTACAAATCTGAAGTTTAAAAAATGAATGATTGCATTATTATTTGGTATGTTTGTATGAATTGTTTTTACATTATATATTTGGATAAATGTTCCATTAAATGGAGACACTGGTATATTCCTTTTATCAATGGGATTATTATTTTCATTGATTATTATATTGATTATTTGATTTGTCTTGTTTGAACATATAAGATTTACTGCAGGTATATATGATAAATGAATAATGATGTGAGATGATTGTCGTACATATAAAGAATTGAAGGAAGTGAAATTGTACCAGTATCCTGACAATTGAAATGAGTATATTAAATTAATTTATACTGAATTTGATGATAAAATATTAACAAAAACCTTCCTTTGGGATCCGAAAATGGATGAATTTTTGGATAGGTTTCAAGATGCTTTATTGGATAAGTGAATTGATTGTGAGAAAATTAGTGATATAAAAAATATAGATATAAGTGATGAGGTTGAATATAAAGTATATTTTTGGTTCTTTAGTGTATGGAAATTATTATCTTTAAAAGAGAAACTTCATAGAATAAAAAATATTCTAACATTTGTATTTGTATATTTTATATTTGCAGCAATGTTCCTTCTTGCTTCGATATTCTGATGATGAGATGATGATAATATTTCATTTGACGAAAGACTAACGTATGAAAATATTTTAGAAAGATTTAATTTCTGAATTACTTTTGTGTTGGTGCTTCTTGTAATATTGGTAATATTTCTAAGTATACATTTCATTTTGTCAGTGAAGAAATTTTATGCTAGAATAGAAAATAATACAGTGTATATTCATAATTGATATTGATGAAAATGACCATTTTTATCAGATGATTATGTTTTATCAAAAATAAAAGTTAATTACTGATTTATAGTTGAATGAAATATTGAGTGAATTATGTTAACTATTGATGATTGAGATGAAAGTGCAATTTACAAACGACCTAGAAATGAAAAATCAGAACAATTCTGTAGTAATTTATCAGATGAAGTTAGAAAACATAAAAAGTCATAATCTAAAATAAACTCATCTGACTAGGTTGATTAGGTTTTCAGGTCTCAACTTTTTTTTCTTCCACTTTCAGATTTCATAAAAATGGAAAGGTTTTTACGATTTCATCTCGTGAATCGTAAATTTTGATTCCCAATGTTTCAGCTTTTTCTTTCTTTGATCATGCTTTTTCTCCACAGAGTAGGAAATCTGTGTCTTTTTTAGGTTGATCGTGAAAAATGAATCAGTTCTTTTCCATTTCTGATTTTATCATTTCACGAGGGAATTGGAAAGTTCATGTGATAGAGAAGGCTTCAGTAGAATCTTGAGTATCAACCTCTCCCAGCACTTCGTGCTTTCCCTCTCCTATTAGGAGAGGGGTAGGGTGAGGTTCTGATGACAAAGCTGAAAATTCCATTCCAAATCATTCCAACTTTTCGAGCATTGCTTTCACTTGCTTATTTGCAAAAAATTCTTTCAAAGCGATGATTGTCTTTTCTCAGATTCAATCGATTTGTAGCATCAATTCTTCATTTGTCAGCAAGACTTCAATCTCAGACAGATTTTTAGCTCATTTTTCTTGTAAAAACTTTTCAATATCTTGTGCTGTTTTCTTTCATATGTTAGGGATTCCTAGTGCATTCAGTTTTCTCCATAATTCTTTATGCTTAGATTCTTCCAGTTGTTGAGCGATTTCGTAAAGCATTTTTTCTCAGATTCATGGAATTTTTTTCAGAAAAATCTGTGTCTGAATTTCTGATAATTTATAGATATCAGCGACTGAATGAATCAAATTCTGTTGCATCAAAATATCCACAATCGCATCACCAACTCATTGAATATCCATCGCTTCTTTGCTACAGAAATGAATCAATTTCTCCTTTATCTGAGCAGGGCATTCAGGATTGGTGCAGTAGTAATGCATCTGAATATTTATAATCGGAGAATTACAGGCAGGACAAAATAATGGAGCAGAAATTTTTTCTTCAATTCAGCTTCTTCTCTCTTTTATCACACTTGTGATATACGGAATTACTTCTCCACTTCTCTGAATCCAAACGAAATCGTGGAGCTTGATATCTTTTTCATTTATGAAATCAAAATTATGCAAACTAACCCTGGAAATCTCCACTCCACTTAATTGAACAGGCTGTAAGTTCGCAACAGGAGTGATAATTCCAGTTCTTCAAACTTGGAAATCTACAGACAGAATCTGAGTACTTGCTTGCTGTGCAGGAAATTTATATGCAATGGCTCGCCTTGGATGGTGCTGTGTAGATCATAAAATCTTACGTAATGAAACAACCTTTTCTGCACTTTCTCACTCAACTGAAAAAAGAGTCTGATTTTTTTCTTCATTTGTTAGTTCAACTTTAGTAGGTTTATTTTCCTGGAGTTTGATAACTAATCCATCGAAATCATAATCCAACTGATCTAATTCGGCTCTAGTTTCACTTCTTGTGCAAATCTCCTGAATTCATCAAATCGTCTGCTTACCAAACGATAAATCCACTTGGCTAAATCATAAATCTTTCAAGTCCGGTTCTATAGTATTTCAATTTTCATCTTCAGCTTCTAGTAAATCATACACAAAACAAACTAATTTTCTTTTCTTTACCTCTCCGCTATCAAGTAATTTGATACTTCCAGCAGCAGCATTTCTTGTATTTGAAAATGGATCCAATCAGTCTAATTCTCTCTGCTCGTTAATCTCTTTCAAAACTGATTTTGGCATCATAATCTCTCATCTCACACGAAGGAGTTTCAGATTTTGAT
>DETJ01000034.1 GCA_002361595.1 Patescibacteria group bacterium UBA3291
TTTGTAATCTGTGGGCAACAATAATTACAGTTTTTCATTTGAAAAGGTTATTTAATGCTTGAGAAATTTCTTCTTCATTGAAGCTATCTAGTGCAGAAGTTGGCTCATCAAGTAAAATTATATCAGGATTTTTTAGCATAATTTTTGCGATGGCTAATCTTTGTTTTTGTCATCCTGATAATCTAACTCATTTTTCTCAAATTTCAGTTTGAAGTCATTCAGCGAAATCATAGATGAACTCACATTTTGCGGCTTTTATAACTTTTTTGAGTTTAGCATCTGTTGGTTGCTCTTTTAGAGCATAAACTAAATTATCGTAAATAGTTCAGTCAAAAACTGATGGATCCTGAGTAAGAAATCCGATATGAGAAAAATAACTATACAAATCTACGTGATGAATTTCTTGTTTATCAACGTAGATTTCTCATTCTTCGAGTAATAAATATCATGCAATCAATTTCATTAGTGTGGTTTTTCACGAACCACTTTCTCAAACAAATGCAGTTTTAGTTCATCATTTTATATCTAAAGAAAACTGTTCAAACACATTTCTATTTTCAGTATATCAGAAAGTTACATTTTTTATTTCAATATCTCCAGATTTATATTTAAATGGTATATCTTTGAATTCGTTTTTCATTTTTGGAATGCTTGAAAAAGTATCCCATAGTTTTTGCACACTAGAAAACTCATTAGTAAATTCCTTGTATAATATGGTAGAGTTATCTACAACTTTCTGGAATAATGTAGCCGAAGCTATTAATCCAACAAATAAAGATAAATCTCCTCAGGATTCTATTAAGGTAAAACCATAATATAGAATAAAGAGATTTAAGAGAAAAGAAAATCCTGTTCCAGTCCAAAAAATTAACCATCATGTGGTATTTACTTTTTTCCAAACTTCTCGAGCAGATTCCAAAATCTCATGATCTTTTTGTATTTCAGCTTTTTCTTTATTGTTTTGTAAAATCTCCATCTTTGACATAATCATTTTTACAAATTGTCTTCAATGCTCAGCCATAATCGTATTTTTCTGTTGTCTTCGAAAAAATGATTTTTTACTTAAATATGAAACAATAATGAAAACAAAAATAAAAATTATAATGAAAACTAATATATATTTTATTCATCAAATAGAATATATTTGGTAGAGAACAAAAAGTGTTGTAAGTATCAAATCAGGTAGTTTCAATATAAGTTTTTTGTATAAACCGTGCCGTTTGTTAATTCCATCTTCCATGATATATTGAATTTTTCCAGTACCTAATTTTTCTACGGAGGTATTATCTAATTTAAAAAAATCAGGAAAAATCTTTTTTTGAATCAAAGATCTTCATAGGTAAGGAATTTCAGTTCCACTATTTCTGACACAATAATTATAAATTATGAAAATTGTAACAATTACAATATATATAATAATTAAATTTTTTACACCATTTGCATCATGATTTTGAATAAGAGTCGTTACTCTTTTGAAAATTTCAACTGTGATAACTGTAAAAATAGAAAAGAAAAAAGTATTAATACATGGTTTTAAGAGGAATAAGATGTTGCCTTTAACTGGAGAAAAGAATTTAGTAATTTTTCATTTTTTTTCTTTCGACATGTAGTGTGTAGAAAAGATAAATTGGTTATAAATATAATAATTTAGATAAGTATTTCCAATTAATCAAAAACTAGGCTAAAAGCCTAGTATATTGTGAAAATTTGGGATTAAATGTATAATAGTTTACTCTCAAAAATGTTCATCAATTTCATCTTCAAGATCGAGTATAATAGGATTATTTGAGATTTTCTCTTTATGAATTTTAGAGGACATTTCACATAGGTAAGTAATATCATCTTTTGTAATTCAAAAATTGGGATAGTCTATAACCCATACATAGGCATCTGCTGAGCCTTTATAATAATGCACGCTAGGAAATAATTCATATTCATGGAAAACTCATGCTTTTGCTAAAGCCTTAGCTAAATCTAGGTTTAATACATATTTATTTAAGTTTCTCATAATCTTTTTTGCCTCGTATGTGTCATCTATAATTCATTCTAATTCTGTTTCCGTCAGTTCTTTTACATATTTTCTTTTCCCTATAATTTCATTTACAAAATAATCTCGTCAATCATTTGTTTTTCAATATCCATTCCTTGCTACCAGAAATTTATTAACAGCCTTTTCTATTATTTTATTAGCTGTTGATAGAGACATTTTTTTGAAATTTTTGATAAATTTCTCTTTAATCATTCTAACTAATTCATCTTTAGTAATTGTTCTTATGGTATAAGGATTATCTTCAATACAAGAACGAATATATCAAGAAATTTTTTTTTCAAAATTATTAATCGTTTGGGGATTTTCTACGATTTTATCATCTTGTAAGACAGATGAAATATTCTCATTCATAGGAGAAAATTTATTTTTTTTCTCTCAACCTCATCATGTTGGTCAATTAGTTGGTTTATTTATTGTCATTTGTTCTGTATAAAAATATAAAAATTATATTTTATATTATATATAAAAAAACAAACAAGTCAAATATTTTTCAACATTTTTTAATTATGATTTAACCGTTAAGTGTTACACAGGTTTCTTTCGATAAAATTCAACTTCATCAGCTCAGTTATACAACTGCTTATGTGAGAAATGCTTTGAATTAAATAGTTTTCACATTCATGGATAAGATGAAATAATTCCACCATAACATTCTTTGAGATAATCAGCTAGTTTTTCGTAAAGTGGAGCTAAATCTTCATTTGCATTCAGCCTTTTTCAATATGGTGGGTTCGTAATTAACCAAAAATCTCATTCAAAAAGCATTAAACCTGACTGAAAATCTTGATGTTCAAAACTGATGCAGTCGCTTACTCATGCATTTTCAGCATTAATCTTTGCATATCCTAAAACTTTTTCATCTATATCACGAGCGACAATTTGATAATTGTTGTTATATTCAGAATTCTTTGCATCTAAAAGAATTTCATTCCAAATATTGAAATCAAAATTTTTGAATTGCTGAAAAGCGAATTTTCTATGTTTTCATGGAGCGATATTTCTGGCAAGTAGGGCGGCTTCAACCGCAATAGTCCCGGAACCGCAGAATGGATCAATCAATGGTTTATTGAATTTCCATCATGAAAGCAGAATAATCGCAGCTGCTAAATTCTCTTTTAAAGGTGCTGGTCCAGTCTGAGTTCTCCATCAGCGTTGATGTAGCGAAGCTCATGAAGTATTTATACAAACTTTCAGATTATTTCCAGACATGAATAGGAAAACTTCTTGTGATTTTTCTGGATCAGTTTTTGTATCTTCCAAAATATTCAGAGAAGTCAGAATTGCTTTATGAGCTACTGAAACCAAAGATTTTTCAGACATTATTTGAGAATTTTTGCATGTTGCATGAAGAGAAAATTGAGTAGTCTGTATGAATAAACTATTCCAATTTAAAGATAAAATAAAATCAAAAAGCTGATCAAAATTAGTGATACTTTCTTCTCACATCACAGCATAAACTTTATTGGCTATCCTTGACCACAAATTGATGCGATAAATATCTTTCCATGTTCATTCACTCAAAACTGCAGTTGGATGACTTTCTATCAGTGGTAAATTCAGCCTTTTTAGTTCCTTGGTTAGTAATGATGCACATCAGAAAGGGCAGGTAATTAGTATTTGCATTATGAATTGTATTGTATGTAAATCGTCATTCTGAATGACCCTGAACGTAGTGAATGGGGAAATGAAGAATCTTGTGAGATAGTTTAACACCTAAGATCCTTCACTATGTTCAGGATGACCAGTATTGTGTAAACTGGATTCTTCGCTGTCGCTCAGAATGACAGTATAATACATAGAAATCCCCTCGGCTTCGCCGTATCCCCTTTCATAAAGGGGAACAATTTGTGCTCCTTTATTTAAAGGAGCTGTCCGAAGGACTG
>DETJ01000012.1 GCA_002361595.1 Patescibacteria group bacterium UBA3291
ATGCTGTATTTATTCCAGATCCAGCAGGTCCAGAAAATGCTATATTTAGATGCATAGTTCACCAAAAATTATAAAATATTTCATTCAAAATATAATGATAATAAAAGTCAGATTAAAAACAAGAAAAGAAAAACGGAGTAACATTACTCCGTCAATTTAACTATTTTTAAACAACTAATCATTAAAATTTTCAAGGTATTCTTTTTGCCAATTTGTATATAATTCAGCTAAAATAGCATCAAAATTTGAAAGTCTATCTTCAAAAAATTTCAAATTTAAATCCTCTTTTCTTGATTTATCGTATTCGGCCTTTTCCTCATCGTTTAAGGATTTATATAAATTCAATTCGATATATTCATCTAAAATTGCCCTCATGTCTTCTTTTAGTATTTCAAAATCATCCTCCTTAGGATTGAATCCTGCCATAATGAGAGTATCGTTTAAGAATTGTTCTTGTTCAATATTCATTTTTATTTTTGTAAAGAATTAAATTAATTGTATTGTATGAAATCTGTTTAATATTGCAAATTAATCAGTTTCTTTAATTTTAGATACTTTTTTAAGTGTTTCATTTATGTTATCATATGAGTTTTTTGAATCTTTACGCACAACAGGATTTTTTCAAATGTTAGCTTTTTCATCAAACTCTTTATTAGAATTTCATCGTTCAGAAACACTAATCTCTTTATCTTTATATTTTTTATCTAATTCTTTAGCAATTGCTGCAAGTAAAGGAGATCCATAATAGTTGTTAATTTCAGATTCAGATCATTTATTTAATCGTCAATCAGATCAAACTCAGAATATTGGATAAAATTTATCAGTAGGTACTCATGGTTTATTTCAAAATCATGTGCTTAGATAGAAAGGAATGGAGAGTTCATCGGAAAGTTTAATTACTATCATAGGACGAATTCAATATCTTGCATAATCTTCATTTAATATAGCAGATTCAACTAAAGTTTTTGCTTTGTCTTTATAGTTATCGATTTCAGATTCTTCTAAATAATGCTTAAATTCAGAATCAAGTTTAGTATTTAATTCCCTATTGATACGATTTAAAATATAATCATTTTCTTTGTATTTTTCTTTTAATCAATTTACAATATTCGCATCGTAAAAATTAATTTTTGGAAAATCTTTTCGGAAATCCTTAGCTTCTTCTAGTTCTTGTAGAGCCCATGGATAATATTTATATTTTTCTTTGAAAATATCTTCGTCCAAATCTTCATGAAAAACTTTATGAAGATCTGAATCCACTTTCTTTTTTAGATTCTCTTTATTTTCCAAATCTTCCGTGACTTCTTCCTTTTCGTCTTTTATTTCATTTCTTTCATCCGATTTTACAGGAGGAACTATAATGGTAGAATGAAGTCACTCATTTTTTTGTTTATCGTCTCACTTATTTTTTCAACTATCATCTCATTTATCATTTGGGTTATCGTTTGGCTCATCAACAACAGGTGCTACTGGTTTTTGTTCAGGTTTACCATCATTATTTCTTTTAAAAGTATTAGAGAACCATGGTAATCCAACAACCAACCATTTATTTCATCATTCTACGCCTGGAGTAGCTATTTTAATAACTCATTTCATAAATCTTTCTGCGGCACTATTATATGTTATACCAGATGCATCTAAAGTTCTATGAAGGTTTAATATAATGCTATGGTCTCAAACAGTATTCATTGCTTCTGCAATATGTTCAAGTTTTTCTGCTGCTCTCATAATTGCTAAATTATCACTGTTATATCAGCTATAACTCAATCTACTTAATTCAGACAATAGAGTTGATTTTTGAGCTCATGATAATCAACTCATAGAAGATATATGAGAGCTTAATGAAGAAATTTTGCTTGAAACTGCAGCGTTTGTATAACTTCATGCTGATGCAGGAACGGCATCAGTTCCAACTCAATAATAGAAATCAACAGTTGATCATCTAGGTAATCCAGTTAAAGCACTTGTTGTATCTGAATAAGTAGTAGAACTTGATATTGGTAAGTTTTCATGTCATAAAGCAAAATGGTCATTTCATCATGATTTTCGAGTTGTGGTAGGAAGAACTTCTTCTTTCGCAAACATTCCACTTCAAGTAGCATATTGTACTGCAGCACTTGTTCAGAACGTAATGGCGGCAGTTGAAAGTCACCATTTAGTAGCTAACCAGGCTCTTTCTCATCTAAACTTTTTAGTTGCAGAATTATAATCTTTTTTGTATAAATCCAGTAAATCATTATAATTTACTTCATTTCATGATGCATCAAATGCTCTGATTTGGGAAATTTCTTTCAAAGTAGTTCAAGAACCTAAAATACGATTCGCACTTAAATTTAAAGCATTCTCTAGGTCATAAAAATCTCTTTCAATCTGATTTTTATTTTTAGATTTTAGGAAATTATGTCATTTTGCCCAATATGTTTCAAGTCTTGCTTTAGCATCCAAAAGAGTACAATTTAATGCATTTTTCTCATCAGCATTTAGTGAATCATAGCGTTCTAAGGCAGTATAAATAAAATCTGAAAGTTCTTTTGTATTACCTTCATTTTCATTTTGAAGATGTTCTTGAGTAGCTTTACCATATAATTCAAGTTGCCTTTTTGCTTTATAACGTTTAAACCATCAATTAGTATATTTACCTTCGCTGTTTTTTTCCGACATAATTCTTTCTCGTTCCTTCATTTTTGCAATTTCTTCCTCATAATTTCTAGTCAGATTTTTTTCATAAGTATTTTGTTCTTTTGTGTGATGTGTCCATTTCTTGACAAAATTTTTAGCTCAAACTAAACCAGAAAGTGTCGCAGTACCTGCCAATCCTGCGGCAAAGGCACTAGCACCAGCGGCAGCAACGGCTCATCAAACAAGCATTCATGATGCACTAATTCCAGCTACAGTCAATGCTTGTCACCATCGAGGCATTTTGTCTAATTTATTTCCAAATCTGAATAACCAATTTTCACGATCTTTATTATTTGTCTGATATGCTCACTTACCGTTTGTTAAAAGATCCAATTTAATTTGCAAATTCTGAGTAGACATTTTAGCTAAGGCTTTTTGATGTCTAATAAATTTATTAATCTTTTCATCAAGTTGTTCTTTCGTTAATCATGAAGTATTTCACAATATATTTAAAATCTCAGCTCTAAATCTAGGATCTCTCTTATATTTTTTGAAATCTGCATCAATTTTAGTACGAATTGAATCAAAATGAGAATTATTATGATCACCCAAATATTTTTCTAAATCTGCAGTAATTGATTTAAGTAAATCATTATCATTTTTTATAGCATCAAGTTTTTCTAAAACATTTGTTGCTAAAAATTTTTGGTTTACGGCAGCTCATAATTTTTTTACAAATTTATTAAATTTATCTTGAAATTCTACTTGGGAAATGGTTCATGCTACATATTCTTGGCATATTCCCTTAAATTCTTTTCATCGTCTACCTTCAAGTTTTACTTCAGTTTCAGAAACTAATGATTCTCTTTTGATTTTTCAGAAGGCATCGCGTGTTACTCATTTTTTTCATAAGATTTCTTCTAAATCGTGACGAGCAGCTTGCTTTGCCATTTCTCTATTAAAGGTACCATTGTTTGTGAATGGTGTCTTTTCGTATTTTTTCTTCATTTCTTCAATTTTTTTCTTTCTCATTTTTCATCTCATCAAAAAGAGTTTTCATCTTTTGAATACATTGAATTTTGATGTATTATGCCATTCTTCATTAATTTCGTTTTCAACCATACGAGAAATCATATCTTCATAAGATTCAGATACATCAGAAAGTACTGCATTTTCTT
>DETJ01000056.1 GCA_002361595.1 Patescibacteria group bacterium UBA3291
GTTCTAAATAGAAGAGATTCAGATTGAAAAATTATAAAGAGTGAAAAAGTAGAAGTTATTGCTAAAGATTGAGATCAGTTTACTGTTAATAGAGGTTTTGATTGAGATACTCCTCAAGATTTTAATGCATGAGATTATTTTTCTCTATTCGTATTAGCTAAACATATTCAAGAACTTCAAGAAAGAAGTGAATATTCAGCTAAAGATACAGCTATTGCTAATGAGTATTCTAATGAATCTACTTATACAGTTTGAAGTATCGTAATGTATAAATGAGATAGATATAGATGTAATACTGCCGTTTCTACTGCTGAAGAATTTAATCCTAATAAATGGACTAAGCTTTCTATTCAATCTAATCTATCAACAATAGAAAATAATGTTTCATGATTACAAACAAATGTTAATGATATCATGACTAACTGAGTTCCTACAATAGCATTAACTAAGGAATTATTTGTTTGAGAAACTTATACTAAATGAACTGATAAATTATTCTTACAAACTTTACCAAGAGCCGAAAACTGTACTCATTGATTAGGGATTTGAGATATTGATGCTCATAAAGAACTTCATATTCAGAATGCTTTTGGAGAATGAACTTCTAATGTTATTAGATTAAAAGTAAAAAGAGTTTGAAGTCCAACTACTTCATTAATCGTAAGAGTTCAAAATTGAACTTTATATACTGTTAGTGGATCAGAAAGATGATGGACATGAAATTGAACTGATATAGCTTCATGAAGTATTCCTTATTCATCTATTACTGATGATTGGCAGATATTTAATGTTACTTTGAATCAATATATTTGATGAAGTTCTACTCCTACTATTTGTGATATAGTTATATCTCAAACAGACTGAATAATTAATGCTGATAACTATTATTTAGTTGCTTATGATGATACTCAGTTTAGTGAATGTTTTAGATGAGTTTATGTAAATTGAACTTCTAAAGTTGCTTCTAAATTAATGCCTTATATCTCATGTTGAGGATTATTAAATTGCTGTGCCGTAAAATATGTAGATAGTGCCTATGCTTTTTGAACAGCTGAATCTAGAGATTATAATCATTACTTATCAAAGACTTCAGGTTGGGCTTATATTAATATTTTTGATGAATGAGTTAGTGAAGTTACTTATGTTTCTATCTCTAATCCTACATGGGTAAATAGATGAAGTTATTCTAATCCTTACTGATTTGATTCTAATTATTGAAGCTGAATGAATTTCTTCTTAGAAGTTCTTAATTCTGCATGAGCTGTAGTTAAAGAATACCAATTCCAATACAATCAATCTACTCCTGTTTGTGTAACTTTACCTGTTTGATGGAGGGCTAGAACAAAAGCTTATACATCAAGAACCTATACATGAATGACCGCATATGTTAGAACTCAAACTATAGTTTCTACTGATTGAGCAGTTAATAAAAAGAATTCTGATTGAACTAGCATATTTGCTAATGAACAAAAAAGTATAACCAATATAGGGAATTTCTCCGTTGTTTGATTAGTTGAATGACCTGTATGACCAGAATTATATAAATGAGATTTTGAACAGATTTCTCCATTTTGAGCACTTACTAATTCTGCTACAGCATGATCTATAACTTTACCAACTGCTGTAGGATATCTAACCATAAATGTAAACTGAACATTAATCAAAGTTCCTTATTATAATCTTTAATTCTTAACTATTTTAATCATGAGAAATTTTCGAGAAAGAATGAGTATTACTAAATTAGTATTTCTAATTCTAACTTTGGTTTTATCATTTCAGACTATTTATCTAACCTTATGAGGAATAGAAACTTCTTTATTCAATAATGCTATGTTGATGGTTATCAGTTTCTATTTTGGGCAAAAAGTCTGAGAAAGTAAGAAAGATCCTTTAATTGATAATGCTAATGAAAATGATTGAAAAGATTAAAAATTATCTAAGTAATCCTGCAGTTTGGATATCGTTTATAGTTTTTGTATTTGGGTTATGATTCAGCTATTCAAAGTTGGATAGTAGAATTTCTGCCATTGAAAAAGCTCAAGCTGAATTAGATGTTGCTTATATTCAATCTACTTTAGCCCAGATTCAAACTGATATTCAACGGATCAAGATTGAATTACAAAAATAATTTTATTTTTTAATCAGAAACAAGATGATTAGACCATATAAAGAATTTAAAGAAAAATGGATATGAAAAAGAATTGATTATGATAAATGTTATGGTTATCAATGTGTAGATTTAATAAAACAATATGCTGATGAAGTTCTTTGATTAGGTAAAATTTGAGCCATTTGAAATGCAAATAAAGTCCAGAATTCTTCTACATTTAAATCTTTTTCTAAATTAGGAGTTAAAAATCTAATACAATGAGATATTATAATCAGAACAAGATGAACTTATGGACATATTGCTATTGTGGATCATATTCGAGATTGAAAGGTTTATGTCTTAGAACAAAATGGATCATGAAAAAATTCATGAAGTGGATTATGAGATAATGCTATTAGAGTTAAAGATTATTCTATTAATTGGTTTGATACAATATTGAGAAATAAAATGATTATTGAGAATTATAATAATGAAATAAAAATCGTTAATGAAAAAATCAAAGAATATAATGAAAAAATCAAAGTAACTAAGGAATATGGTGAAAGCTTAAAGAAATAAGATAATAATATTTAATCTACCTTAAATGATAGTAATGAAAGACAAAATAACACATGAAATATCCTATTTGCTGCCAAATCTGAGAAAAATAATTGTAAATCTATTCAATGAGCAAGATTATTTCTAAAGTTAAATCCATGCTTTTCTACAAATAATACACGTAAATAATATGAAAAATCCTTAAAATATCCCGAAAAAGATCCAAGAAAATTTTGATCTTTTAGTATATCATTTAAGTTTTTATATTCATAAGATTCAGTATTCCTGATATTCTTAACAATCATTCATCAGGATTCTTTTAACATTTCACGTAAAGTAGACTCAATAATAGGGATTCCCATACAACAAAACTCAAAATTATTTCAGTCAATATAATAACTTCGTAATTTATTAATTATTTCTTCTTCGTTTTTATTTTTCAATATACCTCTATTGAATAGATTTTTATCTCTATTATTGATTTTTATAAGTTTACACACTTCATCTAACCATAAACAGCTAATTGATATATCACGCTGATATTGCATTATTAATTGAGAATTGAAATCTTTTTCAGATTCAACTCAATCAATTTCTCAAATACAAATTCACCTTTTATCATAGATTTTTCTCCTAATTCTATATTGAAATGGAAATTCTTTAATTAAACTTTTCAGTGTCTCATGCGTTTTATCTTTGCTTGGTATCATTTTTAAAGCAAATACTTTTTCTCTCAGTTCTCTCTTATCCTTATCATAATATTCATTTATAATTTCATTTAGCTCTTGATCAGTTATTGTTATTTTTGACTGAATTGTTTGCATTCAATCCAAAATTTCTAATCAAAATGAATTAATTTTTACATTTATTTGATCTATTTTATCCTTATCATTCGGATTATATTGTAAATATAACCTTTTAAGATTCTCATAATTAGATGATTTAATCATAGCACTAATATCTTCTTGCTGTTCAATTTCTCAATATAGTTTTTCAAGTAAAGACAATGTTTCTTTGATTTTTAAATTATCCTTTTTCTTTGAATAATAGGCTAGAAGCAATTCCAAGCATGATTCGCATAAGTAAACATCTTTACCTTTATTCAGCCTTTCATATCTTTTATAAATTTCTTCAATAAGAAAATTCTCTTGTTCATTTGTAATGATATTTTCCTTTGAATATTCATCATCTAAAATTAAATACCTTATGGAAAATCACCATAATCACGGTAATTCATCTTTTGCTATATCTATTTCAAATGATATGCACAAATTTCAAATTTCATTTAATCTTTTGGGAGAATATGATTCTGATATTTTTAACATTATTTCTATATAATTTATTCAGTATATAGCATCTTCAAAAAGTTTTCATTTTATAATTTTAATCCCTGAATCAATTGCATTATTTGTCAGGTTATAATAGCAATCTTTTCAATATTCTTCTTTTATTCTTTTATATCATAAAACACTATTCATAAAATCAATCAACAATGTCAAATAACGAAATTTCATATAAATAGATTTAGTTTCTTCTGCTCTTTTAAACCAATATTTTATACATTTATCATTTACTAATGATCTATCTGGACTTCAGAATTCTGATCAGTCAGGTCTTTGAAAAGTCATCATAGGACTATATATAGTCTCTGAATCTTTTAAATAAGCAAATCAGAATGCTATTTGCTCATAATATAAATATTCTTTTTCTTCATCACTTTCAGATTCAATAGAATATTCTTTTGAACCCAATTGATAATGTGGAAAATATGGTAAAGATTCAAAATATTCAATAAATTCTTTTAATGTTTTAAATGACATAATATCCATGTTAAAAAATATGTAAAGAACAACTGGTATTATACTAAAGATTTGGATAAATACAAATAGATAATTAAATTATTATAATAAATATTATACATTCCTTTTTTTTCTTGAAATATTTGTTTGATTTTTTATTTCGTTTCACTATAGTCTACATATTCGTAGACTTAATTGTAACAAAATGGATAGAATTTCAACATTATTATCAACAAAAAAAACAGTATTTTCAATCAATGAACTTGAAAAAATTTTTTTTGATACTGAAAAAAAATCTCTAAAACAATATCTTTTTAGAGCAAAAAAGGATAATACTATATTAAATCCATTTAAGGGAATTCGGGCTTTGCCTAATTATGACCAAAAAGAATTAGCATGTAAAATTAAAAAAAATTGTTATATATCATGCGAAACTGTTCTTTTCAAGGAAGGAGTTTTTTTTCAGTACCATTGAGATACATGGTCGTGTATGTCAGAACGTTGAGGCTCATATAGTATAGATCAGCAGAATTATGTATTTTACCATTTAAAGCCAGAGCTCTTAAATAATCCAATAGGAATAAAGGAATATGATAATTATCGTATAGCAACACCTGAAAGAGCTTTATGTGATTACATATATCTTCATCCAAAGTCATGAATTGATGCTCCTGAAAGTATTAATAGAATAAGATTAAAAACTATTTTACCATACTATCCAAAAGCGACCGTTTTAGCGATTAACAAATTGTTGGATGTTGAATACTAAGAAGCATAAAGAAGAAATGCTAAAGATATTAAAAGCTATTTTTACATCAGCAATAGCAAAACGTTTTTGATTTAAATGATGAACTTTAACATATCTCTGTTATTGATTAGATAGATTTTCAACAGATATTGATCTTGATATATTAGATATACAAAATGAACAAGAAATCATTGATACAATGAGAGAATTACTTCTTACTTATTGAGAAATTAAAAATGAAACTTTATGAAAGACCCTTCATAGGTGGATTTATCGCTATGATATTGAATCTGAGAATATTAAGGTTGAATTAAATAAAAGGATACGAAAATCAAACACATATGAGTTTAAAAATATTGAGTGATTGAATATAAGAACTATGAAAAAAGAAAGCATATTTTGAAATAAAATAGTTGCGCTTTCGGAAAGATTTAAAAATAGAGATCTTTATGATGTTAATTTCTTTCTTAAGAATAAGTTTCCTCTGAATGAAGACATTATAAAAGAGAGGACATGAAAAGATACCTCAACATTCATTAATCATTTAATAGATGAAATACCTGAACATTATACACCTAATAGCATTCTTTTTGATCTTTGAAAAGTATTAACAGATAAGCAAAAAATCTGGATGAAAAATAAATGTTTGAATGAAACAATAGAATTATTAAAATGATTGAATAAATGATTGAATAAATGATTGAATAAATAATTGAAATACTTGAATTTAATATTAAAATGATTATTGATATTAATTGCTGTTATCTTTTTTTAGGTGGGTCTTTAAAACAAACAATAGTAATAACAAATTAAAAAACTGTAGTTTTATATGAAGACATTTATCAAATCAATTTTAGTTTGTGCTATCATAGCACTAGTTGGAGCATTCTCCGTAGCAAATGCCGGGAATGTTCAAGTTCAGAATGATCCCGTCAGCAAGTCTGACTATTCTCTCATAGAGAGCCCCACTCCTTCTGAGAAGGCCGTATCTTGGGTTTTGGGTCCTTCAATCAACTTCAATATCACGAACTATAGCACGAGTTTCACCTACACCCTTGCAGGCGGCACAACTTACCTCGCTGTAATTATCAACACTGGCAGTTCTCCGCTTCGTGTCACATTAGACGGTGTATTGATGGGAGATGTGCCCGTAGGTGCTACAAGAAGTTTCTCAGGATCAAGTACGACCACAAGTATGAATGTATACATTTCAAGTGTGGGCAGTAAATATGGTTCTGGTACCATTACGTGTAACTCCAAGTAAATTGTAGGCGACCTGCCTAAAAAGATTTCAGCTCTAGGAGGGAGAAATTCTTCCTCCTAGCTTATTTGCACTTTATATTCTAATTTATATATCATGCAAACTAAATCTTTTGGAAGGCTTTTATTGCGGATAGTATCCGGCATCCTATCTCTATTCTGACTATTCTGTATTGTTTATTATTTCGCTGTATGTAAAAACAACTACCAAACATTTACAACTATGTTTGATAGCAAGTCAGCTTTATGATGAGTAACTAATATACTTACTGCGAATCGTGAAAAAATATCTAATAATTTTTCAAAAGAAATAGTTATAGAATGAAATAATTCTAACACCATTCAAATTGATTGATATCAAAGATTTATTGCTGAAATTCCATTCTCTGCATGGAATTGAAATGTTGTAAAAATTAACTTTGATAATGCTAATGTATGAACAGATATTTATTATTATAATCCAAATTTAAGTAGTAATTTCTCTTATCAACCTTACTGAGCATTAGGTCTTAATCCAGCAACTTTACTATCTGTTCCTCAAAAAACAGATTCTTGTATATATTTAACATATCAAATTTGATTAGAGCATAAAATTCAAGAATTAGACCCTAATTGTAATATAGTACCTGTTGCAAATACAAGTGCATATCCATATTTAGTATTAGTGTGGACCTTCTGGAATAGGGATATTGATACGAATATGAAGACAAAGATGAATATAGAATTCTTGAATATAGATCTCACAAAAGATGAAATGGCTAAATGGTATTGAGTAACTACAAACTAATTGATAATTTCTTTTATGTGCAAAAAACTCCAATTGATATTGGAGTTTTTCAAAAATAAAATTTTTATATAAAAGACTTAAAAAATAGTCAATCCTCAAAATCTGGGGTTCCTTGTCTATTATAATAAGATCAAAATTTAGAGACAATATCTTTCATAAAAAGAGGCGAAATATCTGCAATTATTTCGTATCAACTAATAAATAATTTTTCATCACTACGTCATTCTGCTATCTCTGAATCTATTGTACATACCTTTTTTAAATTAATCATTCCTCATCAAAATAATGAGACCTTTGGTATAATTATTCAAAAGGATCATATTTTGTTATTTATTATATTCCATATTTTTTCTCTTTTTTTAGTTCTTTCATTTTCATTCGTTGATGAATTAAAACTATTAACATTATCTGATATATCTTGTCAGAAAATTGTATTCAGTGGATCTATTTCAACAAATAGGAAATTCTCAAATTTTTTTTGTGCTAAATCACAAGATGGAGTCATCGTTAAATAATATTTTTGAGTTTCTAAGTGTTTTACAATTCTTCAATTCTTTATTTTTATTTTCTCATTTTCAGATTCTGAACTACTTACTTTCAAATAAACTTCTTCTGGATGGAAATTTTTATAGTTATTACTAAGTCTTGATTCTAAATGTGCCAAGATATATCTAGAGAGGCTTTCTTCTGAACTAAATGATTCAGAGCTATAAATTCGGTTTTTAATGTCTGACAAATATCATCTATAAATAAGATCTGTTAATGTAGAGTTAATTGGTCAATCTCTTCATAAAACTTTTGTTATTCAAGTTTTATATATATCTATAATATATTTTACCAATAAATCATCACTATCTTCTACTGAGTTATTAAATTTTTTTAATAAAGAATTCTCTTGAATATCAATACTTGGATCTCAAGAATTTATCATAATAGGAACATGAAATTTTTTGAAAACCATATTTATAAAATCTGTACCTGACTGATTGGTTCCTTGGTCATTTTCAAGAGTTAAATCTACAATTAAGAAATCGAAATGATATTTAACTAATGTTTCATATACTTCAGAAGTTAATCTTGAATATGGCGTAAATTCAAATGTAAATCTCTCCTCTTGAGATAGCCTTTCAGCAGTTGCTTTTAAAGAACTGATTTCATCTTGATTATCTTCTAATATAAGAATCTTTATTTTCTCTTCTCCCATTGTTTTATTACAATTCTTAATATAAAATTAAATTCTCAATCAGAATCTAGTATTTCTAATTTCGAATCATTTCTTTCTAAAACCTCTCAAGCAATCGATAATCCAAGTCAAGTCCCTCATTCTTTTTTAGAAAATCAAGGTTCTAATATATCATCTTTATTATCTAAATAATCTATTCAAAAACCATTATCTTTAAAAAGAAGCACCAAATTTCAATTTTGGTTTTTTAATTCAATAACTATTTTTTTATTATTATTTCATTTATAATTTAATCGATATATACTATTGTCCATAAAATTAACTAATGAAATGAGAAAATCTGTGTCATATCAATAAACATAAGGACTTCAATCTAGCGAATTATTTATGATAACTGCTATATTATCACTTTTACAAACATCAAAATACGTATCAATAGATTGATTAATTATTTTAATTAAATCAAAATAAGATTTTTTTGATTTCCTTTTTATTAATGGCTCCATTTTTTTAGATAGAAAATCAGATATAATTTTAGAGTTTCTTTCATATCATGCCAATAAATCAGCCAAATTTTTCATATTCAATGAATTAGAAAGCCCTTTGATTTTATCAGAATAATATTTGATATTTTTCATATTATCTCTTATAAATTTTATAGGCTTATTTAGTTCATGAAACATGATAAACATAATTTTTCATAATGTTACTTGTCATTCGTATTGATATATTATTTTTTCCAATCTCTCTTTTTCTTTCTCAAATCTATGTCATAGATCTTCTATATCTTTTATTGCTTTTTCTTTATCTCATTCTGATTTAATTCATTGTACACCATCTTTTATTCTATTAATTTCTTCACTAACATTCATATTTTTCTCTCATTTTATGTTAGGTTTTCGTTGTTGTCTATATGAGGATCTTTTTTCTTCTAAAATAGACAAAGTTTTTCTTAATTCATAAATCAATCAATTATAATATGAATTTTCTTTTAGTCTTTCTCTAGATGATGCCTCTATTAAATGACTTTCACTTTCTGATTTTATTGTAACATATCATATTATTTGATTTGAACTCAATCTTAGAGTAGGATTATTAACTCTTCTCGCATTTAATCATAACCAATCTTCTCATGGATCTCAGTATGGTCTAATTCTAAATCATTCTCTATATATTGAAATTCAAGAAAATTTTTTAAAGAAATCTAAGGCTTCATTTCTGTTTGTTATATTACGACCATGTTTTATAGATATACTATTCCTTTCTGATATAGAATCTCTATCGAAGACAAAGAATTCAAAACTTACTAATCATGGATAATCAGAATTATTACGATTCTCATTATCTCTCGAATTTATATCTATTTTAATGTTATCATGTTTTATTTCTTTTGTATCAGCATTTTCATAAAAAAAGTCAATTTTTCAAGAATCATCGATAGTTCAAGATATTTTATAATCATAGTAATCTACCATATCATTTCTTTCAATTATATGAGTTTTTCAGTCATAATTCAATTCTATACGAAATCAACCATCATATTTTATAGGAGGAATTAATTTTTTTAATTCATTTTCTAATTTTTGTATATTATCAGATCACTCAAATCAAAATAGAGTATCAGAATTGTTAGAACTAGATCCTAACCAAAAATTAAGATCCGCAGAATCTCAAATAATTTCAATTGTGGTTCAATTTTTTTCTGAAGCGCTTTCAGTAGTGATTGAAAAAGGGATTTCATCTAAAAATTTGTTATCATCATCAAATTTATTCCATTCAATTTTCACTTCTGATTTTATTCAATCTTTTATTGTAATTAACTTTAAATTGTCTCATAAAGCAGCCGCTGCGTATCTTCAAATTCATTTTTGTCATTGAAAAATTCTTCATTTGGGAGATCTTTCGCTTATTCTTTTTGAATTAGTTGAAGGGACAAACCATACAGATTTTATAATTTCTTCTGACATTCAATGTCAATCATCAGAAATGATTATTTTTATCTGATTTTTTCAATATTTTTCAAATGTAATTATTACTTTTGAAGCATCAGCATCGTAAGAGTTCTTAACCAACTCTATCAATGCAGAAAAATTATCTTTAATCAAGTCCTTTCAAATAGAAAATATATGTCTTGCTTTAGGTCTAAAATAAATACTATTTGTGGACATTTTAACAATAATTATTATTTAAAATAAGTTACTAATTCCTTTGCCAATATATTAGAAAACATTGGCGGAACTGCATTACCTATCTGCTTAAAAATAGATGTCCTCGATCATTCAAATTTAAAATCATCCGGAAAAGTTTGAATTCTTGCTGCCTCTCTTATACTTAAAGAACGATTTTGTTTGATATCAGGGTGGATATAATAATGTCCATCAGAGGAAATATGAGCAACAATTGTACTTGTAATCTTATCTTTTCATGCGACAACATTAAAACGATTTTGAAAAGATTCTACATTTTTATGTGTTATCAAATTTTCCGGCAGATCTCTATATTGTAGTTTTTCTCATCTATTGTATTTTTTAACAGCTATTTTATAGATTTCTCTATCTAGTTTTCTAATAGGTCTTGTTCTATGATCTAAAACAAATTCGAACATTTTCTTCCTGATTCAAAGTTTTTCTAATATTTCATTTTCCGATTGGTATTTCATCAACTCTTTTCATCATCAATTTTGTATTTTCGGAAGATCTTTTAAAAAGTCATTTACTATATATGTATAATTTTTTTTATACTTCGAAAAGTCTGGATAAGTTGAAATCACATTATTTCCTTTCTTCCATCAAATAATTATAAGTCTTCTTCTATTTTGAGGGATTCAATAATCTGGCATATATTGTTCTTTAACTTGTATCTCATATCATATATCATCCATAGCATTTTTTATATCTTGAAAATATTTTCAACTTCATGCAGTTCTCAATCCTGGGACATTCTCAAAAACAAATATTTTTGGCGATAAATCTCTTAGAAACTTAACGTATTGTTTGTATAAAAAATTTCTTGGATCTTTTTCGATTTTTTTTCAAATCCTTGCTCTTCATATTTGTGAATAAGTCTGACATGGAGGTCATCAGATTATAATATCTAAACTCTGTCATTTTAAATTTTCTTTAATTTGTTCCAATAGTTTTTGATAAGTATCATCCGAAATCTCTTTATTATAAACCATATTTATATCTTTTTGTAATCAATATTTCTCGATAATTTTTTGTCTTTCTATTTTTCAATATAAAAAATCCTTCTCTTCATCTAGAAGATTATTCTTTTGTAAAAACTTTGATACAATTCTTGATTTTAAGGTTTCACATGCACTTGGATTCATTTCTATATGTCATACAAACATATAAGGTTCTTGAAAAAATCATTCAGTCAATCATCAGCATCAAGAAAAAAGGTCTAATACTGAAATTTTACGATCGTTCATAAAAAATGATAATTTCATATAAATTTTGTTGTTAATATAATAAAAATTTTAAATTAAGCAAATCTTTTTTAATTTGACTACATAGTTGGCATATTATTGATATTTTATAAGATTAATATTTTTTAGTATATCTTTATTTACCTTTTCCCATCTATTTAGAAATTAATATTTCTTCTGGATTCATAATATATTCATAACATTTTTCGGCGTAAAGAACATCTCATTCACAATATTTTTCTATCCAATCAAAATTATTTGCTAATAATGCAGATGCAACATATTCTCATGTTCATTCAGATTTTGGAGATTCTCATAATAGAGTAATTGATAATAAATCTAATGAGCATCAAAATGATGTATGTTTCCAAATCTGCATAACATCCACCATTACATCATCTAACTCCCATGGTTTAACATTAGCTATATCTAATCACATAGGGGGGAGATATCAGTTTATGATATACCTCTTCCAAAGAAAAGGTATATCAAAATTATAAATATTAAATCATCATAACCTATTCATTTGCTGATGTAGGATAGGAAAGACTTCTTCTAATAATTTCTTTTCATCAGAATCCTTAATTGATATAGTTTTTACCTTATCTCATAATTTAAAACTTACACATACAACTTTTGAGAATTCAGGATAAACTGAAGCTTTTTTAATGTATCAATTGAATGTTCATTCGATTCATTCATTAGTTTCAGATTTCTTTTCCCATAATCTTCTTTTAGGATAAGTTGCTCGTTCAACCTCCGTTAAACATTCAGGAGCAGTTTCTATATCAAACCATAAAATACTTTTATTGTCCTTCATATTTCTTTTTCATCCAATCATATAAAACATCAAAGTTTTCTTTATAAAACTCAAATTCTACAGTTCAATTATTTACTAATTGAGTTGCACATTGCATAGCACATACAACTAATTGAGCATTTGCATTATTACTAAATCATCATGAATATTTTTTCTTTTCCCTTCTTTCTACAATATTTTTAAATCAATTCTGATCTTTAATCACATAAGTTAATTCCATTCAAACAGTTACTCAGTCCTCAGATTTTTTAAGCATTGAGCCTTCATCTCAATTTTCCATTTTAACTACAAATCTAAACATTTTTCACATTGATGTATCTACTTCTTTAGTAGAAATAATATTTGCAATTTTTGATGTTCTTTCGTCCATTTTAATAATTAATTAAATAATAAATCAGTAATTTTGTCATTTGCATACTCTTGTCATTTAGTCTGCTGCAGTCAATAAATATCATCTTCACATACTCATCTTTCAGTCATATCAACATAAAACTTTTCATCCAATAAGTCCCTGAAGAACTTTTCTATAGTTTCATATCATTCTGCTAAATCTGTTCATGATCTAATATCACTAATTGCTTTTCGCAATTGTCTTTGTTCATATATTGTCCATCTCATTTTAATCCAATGTTATGAAATAAACTATACCATAGCCGTTTTCTTGCATAGACTCTCTCTGAAATTTTGTAAATTCAAACGAATCTCATTTCTTTCTTCTTCTGTAAGTTCTTTAGTTTCCTCAATTTTAACTTCTTGCTTTTTTCTTCATGTGAAATATTCATCATCATATCTTCATTCATTTAACCATCATTGTGGCCATTTAATAAATTGATCTTCAACTTTTTTTAATCTGATTTCTCTTGCATAATCTGATGCTTTTTGAGTTATGTAATCTGAATCAACTCATGAAGCTATTCTTTTATTCCATGCTTCATATGCTTTTACTTTTCATTTCTTTTTTGGATAAACATTCCAAAATTTCTCAAATTCTTCAGAATAAATTTTCCTTGCTCAAACGGCAGTTTGAGTATTATTTATTTCTTTTTTTTGTTCTTTATTCATCGTTCTTTGTTCATTGTTCGTAGTTCTTTGTTCTTGGTTGTTTTGGGTTGTCCTTTGGTTGTCTTCTGGTTGTTTTAACATGTTTTGAAAGCTCTTAACTGCATTTTGATTTCATTTAGGAGCTCATCATTTCTTTCAATTTTCTATAGCAGCTTTAGCAAGCTTAACTGATTTGTCTACTGAGAATCTAGATCATTCAAATAGAGCATAAGCGATTGGATCATCATCAAGTTTTGGTTCAATACCCATGAATGCATATTGCATAATAGCATCCAATGTATTTCATCTTACTTCTTTTGGAAATTTCGCCAAAATCTCGTATTGATCCGCAAAATATTGGATATACATAATACAAGTGATAGAAGATAAAACTTTATCAAACAGGGAATATAACTGAGATTGCTCTTGCACATATTCTGGTTGAAAGTTCCACTATCGGTTCGTCAATCAACGAGCAGAAACAAAAAGAGCAGGATGAGATGTGTCTATCTCAGTTCCTGCTCCTTATCTAGAATTGAAGCAAGAAAGAGAAATAGCATCTCGGAAGCTGTGGATCTTCTGAAATGCTATTTACCTTTCCTACTAAGTAATAGCTCCACAGCAAATTTTAGTCAATATAGCTGTGAAGACTACCTATGCCCGCACAATAAAAAAGTCTTCAGCGTTGAGAACTGAAGACATTCGTATTTTTGATATGATTTACGGCTTTACATCTGGGCGTGGCTGGGTTCGAACCAGCGACCAATCGGTTATGAGCCGACTGCTCTAACCACTGAGCTACACACCCATCTGTGACTTGTGGCACTTAGCATAATAATAAACTACATCTAAAAATCAAGTCAGAGTTTTCTCTTTTTTTTACAATTAAAATTCATATATCATGACTATGATATGCTGAGGTGGTGGAACTGGTAGACACGTACGTTTCAGGTGCGTATGTAGCAATACATGGGGGTTCGAGTCCCCTCCTCAGCATTTTTTAAAAAATTAAAAAAAACTGATTAGAGATAATCTGGATCATAATGCGAAATTGGATAAACTATTATACTAACATAAGCTCCAGATTTAGTATTGTGTTTATTTGTGATTCCATTTTTCTGATTATAATAAAATCATTCTGGCAAAACTAATTTTTCTACACCTACAGAAGAAAAAATAAATCATCTATCAGGATCTGTCTCTATTTGCACATTTGGATTTAATCTTTTGACTTCCTCTATAGCAACATCTGAAAAAATTATGTCTTTTTTTTCTTCTAAAATTTCTCATAATTCTGTATCAGTTTCTTGCTTTACTTCTTCTACTGCTGAAGTTCTAGAGATTTCAGAATCTGGATGTAAGATTTCGTGTAATTTTGACATTATGATATCGAGAGAAGATATAAATATTTTATTGTTTGTATATGTACATATTTTTATATAAAAGTCAATATAAAATATATTTTTATTTATATATATTTATTTTATATGTCCAAAATAATTATGTAAAATTTGCATTTTTTATGGGAAAGTCTTATAATTGATTTGATTAGTGTTTTATTTTTTATTTTTCATACATGCATTTAGTCAAAGATATTTCAGCATTCGCAGACCAAGAAAAATGATATATTAATGTCATAGTGGATGTACCTAAGTGATCAAATAATAAATATGAATACGATCATAAACTTGGATGTTTCAAATTGGATCGTGTAATTCATAGTAGTATGTACTACCCTGTAGATTATGGATTTATTCCTCAAACATTATCTCTTGACTGAGACCCATGTGATGTGTGTCTTTTGGTGACTAATCCTACATTTCCATGATGTTTAATTAAAGCTAGACCTATTTGAATTTTGTACACATCCGATAATGCATGAGATGATCCAAAGATTATAGCAGTACCTACTAGCGATGTAGATCCTAGATGGGATGAAGTTCATGATATCGATGATTTATGACATCATATGAAGGAGGAATTATTTACAATTTTTAAACAGATTAAATTTTTGGAACATGAAAAATATGATAAAGTGGAAGTGAGAGAATTCTGAAGCGTAGAAGATGCTGAAAAAGAAATTTTGACATCTATGCATAGATATCAGGAATCATTAAAGGATGAATAGATTTTTATTATTTTGCTCAAAGTGATATGAAAAAGTTTATGAAGTTATTCCTATTAACGTTATGTTCATGATTCTTGTTTTTATGATTTAGTAATGCTCAGAATTTAGAATGGAATGATTCTCTTACAGGCGAATATGAATCAGCAGAAAGTTGAAGTTTTACTGTTTGAAGCCGAGAGAATCCAAATTTCGAATATAATACGTAATATGGGGAGGTTTGTCCTTGTGACATGTTTGTTATAGTTATTTTCAAGATGATTCTATCCTGAATCTGAATAATATTATGAATATTATTGATAGCTTTAACTGTAAAGGCTGTAATATTGTATAAAAAATTTAAAGATACATCAAAAGACACTCACCTATTTTATATCCCAGTTTTAAACCTGTATTCTATATCTAAAATAACCATTTGAAAAAGTCGATTTTTCTGTGTAATGTTGCTTATTTGTTTCTTTGGGTATAGTGTATATGAAAATATGCATCGTGATAATAGTTGCTGTCCTGATCCATCACGACAAGATTATACATGAATTATTGTATGAATTTCAGCTATTATAATTTTATGAGAGTTATTATCATGATTATCTAAATTTAATAAAAAAGATTCTACCAAATAATCTTCTGACAAAATAAAATAATCTGATTTTCTTAATTTTTACTTGCATTTTAATTATTTTTAAGTATATTATATTTAGCTTTGCCTGAGACAGTAGGTAAATTTTGATGCAGAAATGTAGCGAAATCGTAAATCCTACCGAGGTTATATTATTCTTTTCAACGAAAATCAATTATCAGATTTTTGTAGATATATAATATGACCCACCTCAAAGCGGGTTATTTTTATTTCTTATCTACGTGAGTATGGCGATTTCTAGAGACCAAAAAAAACAGCTCATCGAGCAATACGTTTCTGATCTCAACGCTGCTCACAATGTTGTAATAGTTCAGCAGAATGCACTTCCTGTACTAGAATCTACAAAGGTTCGTAAAGAAGTTCTTGGTGCTGAATGAAAATTCAACGTTGTTCGTAAGAGACTTTTCATGAAGGCTCTTGAGCAGGCTGGATATGAAGCAGTTGCTTTGGATCAGCTAGAAGGTTCTATCGTAGTTCTCTATGCTAATGGTGATGAATATGCTCCATTGAAAGTAGTGAACAAATATGCAAAACAGTTTGCTAGCGATAAAACTTCAAAAACTGGCTTCAAATTTCTTGGAGCATGGTACGACAAAAAGTGGAGTGATGGAGCGTATGTTACAGAACTTGCAAACATCCCTTCAAGAGAAGAACTTTTGTCAAAATTGGCTTACCTGTTCAACTACCCTGTACAATCATTTGCATGTGTTGTTGACCAGATTGCAAAAAAACAAGAAGCATAAATCTAATTTCAGATTTAATTGTTTCACAAATTTAGTGCAGTATTTATATTTATCTTTCTATTAATTATTTATCATGGAACTTACTAAAAATCAACAACAGGTTATTGACCTTATAAAAGAAATGTCTGCCGTTGAATTAAACGGACTTGTAAAAGCTATCGAAGAGGAATTTGGTGTTAGTGCTGCTGCTATGGTTGTAGCTGGTGGAGCTGCTGGTGGAGCTGCTGCTGCAGATGCAGGTGCTGCTTCTGATTCAGTAAATGTAGAACTTACTGAAGCTGGACAACAGAAAATCGCTGTAATTAAAGTAGTTAAAGAAGTATTAGGAATCGATCTTAAAGCTGCTAAAGACTTAGTTGAAGCTGCTCCAAAGATTATTAAAGAAAATGTTAAAACTGAAGAGGCTGAAGCTCTTAAAGCTAAATTGACTGAAGCTGGAGCTACTGTAAACTTCAAATAGTATTATTTCTAAAAAAATAGGAGAAATCTGAATTTTTAAGCACATGATGTATGAAATTTAGATTTTCTCCAAAATCTATTTTATATTTTGTGTTAAAACCGTATGGTAACAGCTCAACAAGTGATGGATGCTCAAGTACATCTATGATCACTCAAAAATGAATCTCACCCAAAAACTTCTCAATATTGGGCTGAGGTAACTAATGGATTAGTAGTTATCAATCCAGAAATCATCGCTAATCAGATTAATGCTTTGCATGACAAATTAGCTGAAGCTAAGAAAGAATGAAAAGAAATCTTGGTAGTATGTGAAAAGAAAATGTACGCTCAAGACTTAGAGGAACTTTCAAAGAAACTCTGATTCTCTTTCTTAAATTACAAGATTCCTGGAGGATTCCTTACAAATTTTGATACTTTCAAAAAGAGAATCGATAATATCAATGAAATGGCTAGTTTCTTGGAAAGTGAAGAATTCAAATCACTCACAAAGAAAGAGCAGCTTGTTTATAAAAGAAAATTTCTTAGAGCAAATAAAGTTTATAAATGAGTAACTAAATTAACTAGAAGACCTGATATCGTTGTAGTAATTGATGGAACTATGTTAGGAAATTTCCTTGATGAAACAAAGAGACTTCAAAACTTGGAAACTATAGTTCTTGCTTCTACAGATTTCCCAAGATATCGACCTGAAGATGAAATTGTAATGACGAACGTAGCTTCTCACACAAGTATTGATTTTGTTGTTAAGAATCTATTATCTTAATTCTTTTTCTATATGACAGACGACTCTAGATTGAATGAATTGGAACCTTATGTTCCAAGCAGTTCTGAAAAAAAACAAGCGGTAATGATGTATATGGTGGCATGACTAATTCTTTCTATGTGAAAGCGAGAAGTCTCACCATTTACACATCACCACATCAAGCAGTCATTAGGTTGGCTTGTTTCTTTGATGTTAGTCATTTTTGCAGATGTTATTCTAATAATAATCTGATTTATGTTTGCGGCTATATCTTGAGTTATATTTTCCTTCTTTTCTTTCATTGCTTTTCTAATATCTCTTCCGATTCTAGTTGTAGGAGCGATGTGAATATTCCAAGCAACTAAATGAAGATATATTTGGGAGAATGAATTTACGAATAAATTCTTCGCTCTCTTTTCCGGTATTGGAAACTGGGTATTAAATTTATTTGATGCAAATCATTACCAAATTATTGATGAGGAAAGATATCGTGCAGAAAATCAGTTTTATTCTAAACCTGAAAAAAAAGAGGAAAAGAGTGATGAATCTAATCAATCTACCGCTCAAAATCAAACAGTGAACAATGTAAACTCAGATTGAAAAACTCTTGATAATAACCAGCAAAACGTTATAAATAATCAAGATATATGAATTGATTTGTCTGGTCATGAAATCAATAATTCAGAAAATCAAATTAATAACTAGAGTTTCTACATATCGAATTAAGTTAAATCATTTTACTTTATAATATCTTACATAATTATGGCAGATATGAATCTTATTAAACAGCTTCGTGAAGCTACTTTTGCTCCACTTGGAGACTGTAAATCTGCTCTTGATGAAGCTAATGGTGACATCGAAAGAGCTAAACAAATTTTGAAAGAAAAAGGAATTGCTAAAGCTTGAAAAAAAGCTGATAGAGAAACTAACGAATGAATGATTCAAATAGTTACAGAAAATGGAAAGACTGTTGTATTGAAATTACTTTGTGAAACAGATTTCGTAGTAAAGAATGATCATTTCCAGACTTTGTTTGTTAATATCTTGGATTTACTTAAGAAACAAGATGGAGAAATCGAAGGATACGATAATTTGCCAGCTGATACTCAAGCTGCTATTACAGATTTGTTAACTTCTTTTGTAGGAACTATTGGAGAAAATGTAAAAATCGGAGATGTGTTGGTAACTAGTGAACATGTTTATGGATATAATCATCCAGGAAATAAAGTAGCTTCTCTTATCTACTATACAGGAGATGAAACTATTGCTAAGAAATTAGCTCTTCAGGTTGCTGCTATGGATCCTACATACTTAACTTTCGATGAAGTTCCACAAGCTGAAAAAGATGCAGCTACTGCAAGATTTACTGAAGAACTCAAAGCTCAATGAAAACCTGAAGCTATGATTCCTCAAATCGTTGCTGGAAAATTAAATAAAGAATTTGCTGAAGATGTATTACTAGAACAAGAATCTATCCACGACAATACTAAGAAAGTTAAGGATATGGTTTCTGGAGACTTCCAGATCTCTAAATTCAAAAGATTTGCTATCTAATTAGTCGGCGTAGTATCTAAATATATTTTATTTCTATCTGTATTTCTATGAAAAATTATGAATTAGTATTGATGCTTAAAACATCAATCACAGAAGCAGAAAGAAAGGCTGTAATATCTGAAATCGAGTCTAAATACAAAGTATTAGACAAAGATGAAATCGGAATCAAAGACCTTTACTATACTGTAAAAGGTGGAATTAGACAGGCTTATTTCGTTTCTTTGTCAATGGAACTATCAGCAGATGATATTGCTGATCTAAAGAAATCTTTGCTTTATAATCCTACATTGATTCATTACGAAATCTTTGCTAGAGAAGCAAATCAAGAATTCTTCCACTTTGAAAAACTTCAAGCTTCTTTCGAAAAAGCTATCGAAGACATCAAAGATAGAAAATTTGGTCAAAAAGTTACATTCTTTTCAAAAGCTGAGAATGCAAAGTATATCAACTGGAAATCTATCACAATCTTGAAATATTATTTAACAAGATTTGGAGATATTAAACCAAGACAATATACATGAAATTCTATTGCTACTCAAAAAACTTTGAGAAAAGAAATAATCAGAGCTAGAACTTTGGGATTACTTCCTTTCATCAATCGTTAATCTGTGTATGAAATAAACTTAAATCAAGGAAGTAGAATGTTTTTATTTCGTTTCGTGTTAAAACAATGGCAAGTAAATTAAGAAGGATCAGAAAATACAATCGAAGATCCAGAATGAATAAACACGGATTCCGCGAGAGAATGTCTAGCTGGACAGGTCGTAGAATTCTAGCTCGTCGTAGAGCAAAATGAAGAAAGAGATTAACAGTACAGAGATAATCTGTACTTTTCTCTTGTAATAGCGAAAAAATATTTCTAACATAAAAAGAGATAATATATCGCCAAAAAATAACAAGATTTCTAATGCGTAAAAGAGCATGGTTGTTGGTCTTTTCCTCGATTATGTGACACAGAAATCTGTGGTAAAAATGAATATTTATTTTCCACATTTAATTCCATGGCTAAAAAAGAAATTACAACTAAAAAAGCTGTGAAAAACAGCTCTTCTTCTGTAAAAGAAAAAAAAGAAGAGAAAAAGTTGACTTCAAAATCAAGTTCTGCTTCCAAAAAAGCAAATTCGACTTCGAAGTCAGCACCAAAAGTAGAAAAGAAAGTCGAGAAAAAAGAAGTGAAAAAGGGAGCTAAAACTGAAAAAAAAGTTACAGCAAAAAAGGAGACTAAATCTCCTGCTGAAAAGAAAGTGGAGAAAAAAGCCGAAAAGAAGGTTTCAATTTCTGCTGATGAAGAAGTAGCTACTTGAGCTACTGTTTCAGCGATAGCTGAACATCATGAAATGATGAAACAAGAATTCAAACCAGTAGATTCTCGTTTACCAAAAGCTTTCCATAAATATCAAGAATTGAATGGAAGAATCTATCTTTCTAATCCAAAAACTTATGGAAATCTTCCTGATCTTTTGTCTTTGCAAAAGAAAGGTTACAACGACTTCTTACAGTACTATCTTCCAACTTTATTCGAGGAGATGAATCCTATTCGAGATCTTGGATGAAATAAATTGAATATCACTATTACAGACGTTCAAGTTTCTGAACCAACTGTAGATATCGATACTTGTAAAAAGAAGGAACAGACTTATGGATGAATTATTACTGCTAAAATCAAATTATCTGAAAAGATAGTTGATGAAAAAACTAAGAAAGAATCTGAAAAAGTATTGTTTAATAAACGTGCAAACGTTGGAACATTACCTTTGATGACTCCAACTGCTACATATATCGTAAACTGAGTAGAAAGAGTTATTATTTCTCAGATTGTTAGATCATACTGAATCTTCTATTCACCAAAAGAGGTAAATAGATGCAGCTTCAAAGTTATTCCTGAAAATGGACCATGGCTTGAAGTAGATGTAGAAAAAGCATGAACAATCGTTGGTAGAATTAATAAATCTCGTAAATTCCCTATCACTGCCCTACTCAGAGTATTTGGGTACGAAAGTGATGAATCAATCAGAGAAATTTTCAAGGATTGTTTCGATGAAGAAGATATCAACTACATCGATTTGACTTTGAAAAAAGATAAAGACACTCATGATGCAGTTTCTGCTGCTGAATTCATATATAATAAACTCAGACCTGGAGAAATTATTGATGCTGAATCAGCTCTTGATTATGTAAAAGCTCAATTTATGGATCCAAATAGAATCAAGGTTGGAAGAATCGCTAGAAGAAAAATCAACGCTAAACTTTGATTGAAAAAACCTTTGGGATCAGATTTAGGTAATATCTTTGATGATGATGATTTAGTAGCTGCATTAAAGTACTTACTAAATCTTTGTAATCACAAAAAAGATTATTACATAGATGACTCTGATCACCTATCAAATAAGAGAATTAGAACAATGTGAGAAGTATTATACTCTCACCTACAACCTGTAATGAGAAAATTCGTTAAATCTGTGGGAGGAAAATTATCTGTATTAAATACTGAGAATTCTTTGAAGATTACAGACTTAGTAAACTTCAAGATGATTGACAACGCAATCAAATCATTCTTTGCTACATCTCAATTATCTCAGTTCCTAGATCAGATTAATCCTCTTTCAGAAATTGAACATAAGAGAAGAATTACTGCTCTTGGACCTGGAGGTTTAAAGAGAGAAACTGCTAAATTCGAAGTGCGTGATGTTCATGCATCTCACTACGGAAGAATCTGTCCTATCGAAACTCCAGAGTGACAGAATATCGGACTTGTAACTCACCAAGCTCTTTATAGTAGAATCAACGAGGAATGATTCCTTGAAACTCCTGCTTTGAAGATTTTCCGTCAAGTAAGTCCTAAAAAATCTGAATTAGTTCACAGAATTGCTCACCGTGATATATGTGAATTAGATGGAAAGTGAAATAAAACTAAGAAAATTATCGTTTCTGAAGATTCTTATATAGACGAAAAACAGGCTGAAGCTATCGAAAAATTCTATGGAAAGAGTGGAACTCCTATCAGAGTAAAGCCATTCTTTACAGATGAAATTGAATATATTTCTCCAGAAATGGATGAAAAAACAGTTATTGCCGATGCAACTAGTCCTGTTGATGAATGGTGAAATATTAAAACTAACCGTGTAGCTGCTAGACACTTTACTGAGATGTCTACATTCCATATTAATGAAGTAACACACATGGACGTTAATCTTTCTCAGATTTTCTCTCCAAACGTTGCTGTTATTCCTTTTGTAGACCATAACGATGCCGTACGTGCCTCTATTTCTACTTCTCAGCAAAGACAAGCAGTTCCTCTATTGAGAAATGAAGCTCCATTAGTTGGAACTGGAAAGGAAAAAGCAATTATGGCCATGACTAATGCTGTAATTAATGCTGAAGAAGATGGAGAAGTTTTATATGTAGACTGAAAAAGAGTTAAAGTAAAATATAAGTCTGGAACTAAAGAATATGAACTTATCACATTCTTAAAATCAAATAACAAGACTGCTATGGTTCAATGTCCTTGTGTTCATCCAGGACAGAAAGTTAAAAAATGAGATTTGTTGGCTGAAGGACCTTCTGCAGTTAATGGAGAAATGTCTCTTGGAACAAATATCAGAATCGCTTTCATGCCATGGAAATGATACAACTATGAGGATGCCATCGTAGTTTCACAAAGACTCGTAAGAAATGATACTCTTACATCTATGCATATTGAAGAGCATGAAATCGAAGTTGCAGAAACTAAACTTGGACCTGAAGAAACTACTAACGATATTCCATGAGTTTCTTTGGCTAAATTGAGTAACTTGGATGATGAATGAATTATCAGAATTTGATCTATTGTTAAAGGTTGAGATATCTTAATCTGAAAAATTACACCAAAATCTGAATGAGAACTTACTCCTGAAGAAAAACTTATTCAAGCTATCTTTGGAGATAAATCTAAAAATGTTAAAGATACTTCATTATATCTACCTTCAGGAAGTGAAGGAAAAGTTATCGATGTAGTTATCCTTGATGCTAAGAAATGAGATAATTTGATGGCTGGTGTAAAGAAAAAGATTAAAGTTTACGTTGCTACAACAAGAAAGATTGAAGTCTGAGATAAATTAGCGTGAAGACATGGAAATAAAGGTATTGTTTCAATTGTTGTACCTGAAGAAGATATGCCATATTCAGCAGATGGACAGCCAATTGATATAGTACTTAATTCATTATGAGTAATTTCTCGTATGAATCTTGGTCAGCTTTTTGAAACACAATTAGGTTTTATTGCTAAAAGTTTAGGAATAAAATTTGCTGTTCCAACATTCGGAGACTTTGGTATTAATCAAATGCTAGAGTTGGCTGATGAAATCTGATTCAAAGATAAATTAGAGACTACTCTATACGACGGTCAAACATGAGAACCATATGAACAGAAAGTTACAGTATGATACATGCATATCATTAAATTAGTTCACATGGTAGAAGATAAAATCCATGCGAGATCTGTTGGGCCATACTCACTTATCACTCAGCAGCCTCTTGGTTGAAAATCAAGACAATGAGGACAGAGATTCTGAGAGATGGAAGTGTGGGCTTTGGAAGCATATTCTGCTGTATATACATTACAAGAAATGCTTACAGTGAAATCAGATGATGTGATTGGAAGAAATAAATTATATGAATCTATTATTAAAGGTCAGAAACCTAAGATTGGAGGATTACCTGAATCATTCAACTTATTGACATACTTATTCAGAGGAATTGGTCAAAATATTCAGCCTTTGACTGCTGATGAAATCGAAAGAATTCAAGATGAAAGAATTGAAAAGATCAAATCTCTTGGTTTGTCTGGATTAATGAGTGAAATGTCTATCCCTGAAGAAAATGGTGGAGAAGTAGATTCAAATGAAGAGAAAGAAGAAATCATGGACAAAGTTACTGAAGATTTAGAAGACTTTGGACAGACTGAATAAGACTTTCACCTTTAATATTATATAGAAATTTCTTTTATCATCTTATGATATCCTAATCATGTATAACAAAAAATTTGATGGTTTGATGGTTACTCTAGCATCAATGGAAGATATTGAATCTTGGTCACATGGTGCTGTAGATAATCCTGATACCGTAAACTATAGAACAGGTAAACCAAAGGCTGGAGGTCTATTCTGTGAATCTATCTTTGGCCCTGTGAAAAACTTTGAATGTAGCTGTGGAAAATATAAATGACCTAGATATAAGTGAATCGTTTGTGAAAAATGTAATGTAGAAGTTACAAGTTCTCGTACTAGAAGAACTAGAATGGGACATGTAGATTTAGCTTCTCCATTAGTTCACGCTTGGTATAAAAACTCTCCTTCTGGATGAATTCATCAATTATTACAGCTATCTTCTTATGAAATTGATAAAATATTAAGTTTCGTTAAATATATCGTTGTTAAAGGTCCTGACGAGAAAGGAAAGGATTATATGAAAGAAACTTTAAAATCAGATTTCAATATTAGATTAACTGAACTTGATGAAATATATAGAGAAGAAGATGAAGCAGAAAAAAATGCAAAGAGAAAAGCTGAATTAAAAGAATTATACGAAGAAAAGAAAAAAGAATTGGCTGATGAACAAATGAGATTAAATGGGATCATCTCTGAACTCGAATGGGGAAAAACAGTTATGGAATCAGATTGGAGATCTTTCTTCTACAAATTCTCTGACAAAATGGAAATGGCTTCTGGACCTGATGGAATCTTGAAAGCTTTGAAAGAAATCGATGTAGAGAAAGAAATTAAGAAAAAGGTTAAAGAATTCCCTAATATCAAATCAGCTGATGCAAAGAAAAAATCAATGTCTTTAATTAAGTTATTGATTAACTTATACGTTTCAGGAGTAAAACCTGAGAATATGGTACTTAGAAAGTTACCAGTTATTCCTCCTGATTTGAGACCAGTAGTTCAACTTGATGGTTGAAGATTTGCCTCTTCTGATGTTAACCTTTTCTATAGAAGAGTTTTGATGAGAAATATCAGACTTAAGAAAATGGTTCAAGTTGGAATGCCTGATGTATTGAAAAAGAATGAAATCAGACTTTTACAAGAATCAGTAAATAATCTATTGGTTGGAGAAAAAGCTGGTGCTGGAAAATCTGGTGCTGGAAATAAAGTATTCAAATCTCTTTCTGATATGCTTTCAGGAAAAGAGTGAATATTCCGTAAGAATTTGCTTGGAAAACGTGTTGACTACTCTGGAAGATCTGTTATTACTGTTTGACCTGGATTGAAACTTGATGAATGTGGATTGCCTATCTACATCGCTGTAAAAGTTTTCACTCCATTCATTATCGGTAAACTTATGGAGAAAAAGATAGTTTATACTCCAAAGCAAGCTGAAAAATTGATTAAAGATGAAGATCCAATAGCTTTGAAATTCTTGGAAGATGTAATCAAAGATAAATACGTTCTTTTGAACCGTGCTCCTACATTACACCGTCTTGGAATTGAAGCATTTAAGATTAAGTTATTCCCTGGAAAAACTATCAGACTTCATCCATTGGTATGTGGATCATTCAATGCCGACTTCGACTGAGATCAGATGGCTATTCACCTTCCAATTTCAGATGAAGCTCAGAAAGAAGCTAAAGAATTAATCGCTTCAGATAAGAACGTATTGAAACCAGCTTCTGGAGATCCTACATTATCATTATCTCAGGATATGGTACTATGAGTATATTACCTTATGGATTATTATGACTCTAGAAAACCTGATATAACATCTGAGGATGAATGGATTAAAAATGTGCCTGTACATGCTAGATATGCAAGTATGCAAGAAGCCTTCAAAGCTTATGAGAATAAAGAAATTCATATCAAAGATAAGATTACAATTCTTCATAATTGAGAAGCTATCGACACAACTGCTGGAAGAGTAATCTTCAATATGAAAATGCCTGAAGGATTGAAATATATCAATAAGAATATGAAATCTAAAGACATTAAACAATTACTCGGACAAGTATTCGATGAATATGGAATGCCAAGAACTGTAAAACTTTCAGATGATATCAAAGATCTTTGATTCAAATATTCTACTCTTGCTGCTGTTTCTATTAGCATTCTTGACATGAAAATCCCTCAAGATAAATCAAAAATCTTAAAAGAATGAGATCAGCAAGCAGACGAAATCTATAAGTTATTCTACAAAGGATATTTATCAGAAGACGAAAAACACAGACTTATTATTGACGTTTGGACTGATATTAAAAAGAGAGTTGAGGCATGTTTGAAACCAATCATTGGTGCTGGAAACAACCTTTATACAATGATTGACTCAGCTGCCCGTGGATCTCAGAACAACCTTACTCAGATCTGTGGAATGAAGTGATTAGTAGTAAATCCTCAGTGAGAAATTATCGAACTTCCAATTAAAGGTTCATTCGCTGAATGATTGACTCCTATTGAATACTTTATTGCTGCCCACTCATGAAGAAAGTGAAAAGCCGATACTGCTCTAAGAACTGCTGAATCAGGATACTTAACTCGTAAATTATGTGATGCTAGTCAAGAAGTTATTATTCGTGAAGAAGATTGTGGATCTGAAGAATACATTACTTACTCAAAAGAGAATGCTGCTGCTAGTGGAGAGAAATTCTTCACTCAAATATATGGTAGAGTGCTCGCTCAGGATGTAATCGATGAAAATGGTGTTAAGATATTAGATGCTGGAATTATGCTCGGAAAATGAGAAGTAGCTTTGATTGAAGGAAATGATGCTGTTCATGAAGTAAAAGTTCGTAGCCCTATTACTTGTCACTGTGCAAGTGGAGTTTGTCAGAAATGTTATGGAATGGACTTATCATCTCGTCAATTAGTTCAGATTTGAATTCCTGTTGGAATTATCGCTGCACAATCAATATGAGAACCATCTACTCAGCTTACATTGAATACATTCCATACATGATGAGTAGCCGGAGAATCTGAATCAGACGCCAGTGGTATCGATAGAATTAAGCAATTGTTTGAAGTTAGAACTCCTAAACATCCTGCTATTATCGCTCCATTTGACGGAACTATCGAATTTGAGGAGACTCCAGAAGGATGAAAGTTCTGATTGATTAAGATCACATCTGAACCTCAAAAGAAAGTTTATATCATCAAAGATGGATATAAAGTAGCTGTTAAAAAATGAGAAAACTTACCTAAATGAGCAACATATGCTGTAAAATGAAAGAGTGCTTTGAAGATTGAAGAAGAATGACAAGTATTATCAGTTGATAAGGATGCTATTATCCTTGGAGTAGTTCAGACTGTTAGTCATAAATTATTCTGATTATTGCCTAAAAAGACTAAATCAGGAGAAAAAGTTTATGCTGGAGAAATCCTTACAGCCGGAGCTGTAGATATTCAAGAATATAAGGGAATTGTTGGTGATTTGATGGCTCAAAGATACATAATCCGTGAAGCTAAGAAAGTTTACTCTGATCAGTGACAGAGTTTGAATGACAAACATATGGAAATCATCGTTAAACAATTATTCTCTAAGGTATTCATTGAAGATTCTGGAGACTCAAGTTTCATTCCTGGAACATATGTAAAATACGAAGACTTCTTAAAGAAAAATGAAGAACTTACACGTGAGAAAAAGACGCTTGCGAAGGGAAAGAGAATGGCTCTGGGACTTACAACTATTGCAAAGGAGACTGATTCATGGTTATCTGCTGCATCATTCCAGGAAACAATAAGAGTAATGGTATGAGCTTCACTTCGTGGAGCAATCGATACTCTATCAGATTTGAAAGCAAACGTTATCATATGAAGATTGCTTCCAATTGGAGAGAATTACAGAAATATGCACTGATACTAGAATTTAATTCTAAATATAAAAAAAAGCTGGTCCTTACGATCAGCTTTTTTGAAAATTTATATCTTCCCTATCACGCAGCAATATACTGTATAAGCCTTACTATTCCATAAGCTCACCATACAAGAATTGCTCAGATTGCAGCGTTTACGAGTCATTTTCTATAAGTAGTTGCATCTTTTCCATCTTTAGATGCTAATATATATCCTAGTCCACAATAAATTATAACCAATGTTAAAACCGTTCAAACCATATATGTCGCTGCAAAAATTACATCTTGTACTATTGATTCTGCTGAAATATTTTGGTTCTGTGCTTCACTAATTCCTACTGCTTTTTCATAATCAAAGCATCATTTTCACATTCAATAAAAGCAAGGATCTTTTTCTATATTTATACCAACACTTCCAGCTGTATCAGTTGGTGTATCTTCCGCTGCAGGTGTTGGATCTCATCATGGAGTTGAAGGGCCCCCTCATTCTTGAGCATGAACGAGGTTATATATAGGTATAACTGATAAAATTACAGATATATTTGCTAGTAGTACAAATAAGATTTTTTTCATCAAAGCATAAACATATATAAAAGTATATGATGATTATAATCATAATTATATTTTTTTGCAAAAAAAAGATGACTTTTTTACGTCATCTTAAATTTACTTATGAACTAATTTTCAATAAAATTTGGAATTTTATCCTTTCATCATCGAAGTTCTTCTAGATATGGAGTACCATTCACATTTCTCATTTGAAATCATAATGGCTGAGCTGATAAGATTAAACGCGTAGCCGCTTCCCAAGTTTCTGGATGTTCCATACTTCATGCATTTGCATTTTTGTGGCTATTTACGTGAAGCTGTTTGTAAACCACTGTTTTTATTCAGCTTTGAATTATAAATTTAAGGCAGTTTTCACAGCATGCATAATTGCAGTATAATGTGCACCCACTTAAATCTGTCTTAGCGAAAAGGATTGAATTCATCTCTGCATGGATAGAAAAATAGTACTTCATTGGCCTCTCTCGAGTGAGATAACGATCATCCCCTGCTCAAAGAAATCAATTATATCCGAAAGAAACTGGACGATGTTTTTCATCAACTATAACTGCACCAACCTGAGTGGAAGGATCTTTGGAACGAGTTGCAACCTCATCTGCGATATTAATAAAGTAATTATCTCGATCTATTACGTTACGTGCTGTTTCCATGATTAAAACTTTTTAATAAATAAATGTAAAAAAAGCTGAATATCAATCCAGCTTTTCTTATTTTAAACTATTTCTTCATCTGATAAACTCATTTATCTACTCTCTCGAATGTGTCTTTGTATTTCTGAAGATTGAGCATTACTGTATTTGGCGAAACCATTTTTTCTTTGAGTACTTCTTTACAAAGTTCTTTAACAGTCATTGGTCTATCATTTTTCTCAAATATTCTAACTAGAATATCTTTCACAACTCATCCTTCATATCCCCATTCTTTAAGTCCATAACGTCCAAGTCCAAGATTTACAAACATATCATTATTCTTTACTAATTCATTATGAATTGTATTGATCTTACAGCTTTTATTAGGGAAATAATCCATAATCTTTGCTGGCAACTCTTGATAATGAACTGGTTTATTTATTCTTTTGATGATATAGTAAATCTTTAACTTCATAGTCTTTGGATTCACATCTGCAAATTCATCAAATCCAACCTTACCATCAAATACTGAGAAATTTCTAATCAAACTGAAGAAGTTTACATAAAAGAGATCATTTTTGAGATAAGATACATCTTTATACTCTTTTGAGAATTCTTCCTTAACCTTAGCTATAAACTCATACATATCCTCAGATTTCTTTCTTTTTTCAAAGTAATCATTTACATACAAAGCCATTTTTGTGAGCAAATCCTCAAAAAGTGGCTCAATATAGAATGCTTTATGTAATAACTTATTTCTCTTTAAATATGTAACATCAAAATCTGAAATTAGAATTAACTTTAATTCATCCTTAGTAAATTTGAATAAGTTTCTATTAATCAATTTTGCTACCAATACATCTTCACCCAATATTCCACCATGAGCATCCAAAATTTTCTTTGCTTCGCTCAACACACTCATATATGTTTCATTTCACACTATCAATCTTCTAAATCTCATCAGAGCTTGAGTTTCAATCTGTCTAATTCTTTCTCTAGTTAGATTATATTCTTGACCTATTCTTTGTAAAGGTACTCATTTTTGTCATCCAAGTCAAAACTTTTTCATAAGAACAAGTCTCTCCTTTGGCTTACAATAAATAAGTATATCCTTGAGATTAGTAGATTCTACACTAACCTGTAATTTTTTATCGTCTAATTTTACATTGAAGTTCATAATGAAAACCGTTATAAACTAAAGTAAACCACTCAAATAGTGAATATATTTTCTACTTAATATATAATCACCTCCCCATTAATGTCAAGCCAAAATTAAACTTTTTTAATCCATTAATATAGTAAAGAATAACTGATTTTCCTGTACATTTACGATGATTTATATCAAATTTTATAACACTTCAAATTTTACATTTTTATTTCATATGAAAAAAATTTGTTTTTCATATTTATTTTATTATAAACTCCTTAGTTTTATATTTACTTTTTAAAATAATGAGATTCAATAATTCTTTATATGAGAATGAAGAACTTACTTATCAAGATGTTTTTCTATTTCAGAATTATTTTGATGGTTATTCCAGATCTGAAGTAAATATCCAACCTAAATTTAATTTTGGGACTCACCTACCAATAGTAAGTGCAAATATGAATGCAGTTACATGAAGAAGGATGGCTGAAACTATTGCTCGTTATGGATGATTGTGAGTTTTGCCTCAAGATATGAATATTGATACTTTGCAGGAGATAATAACAAAAATTAAGTCTGCAAGTGTAAAATACGACACTCCAATTACCGTAAAAGCAACGAACACTATCAGAGATGCGATGGGAATTATCCATAAAAGATCACATAATCGTGTAGTGATGATAAATGAGGATGGAGAGCCAATTAGAATTTTTTCAGAAAATGACATGAGAGATTTAGATCAGTTTTCTCTTTTGGGTAATTTAAAGCCCAAAAAATTAGTGACAGCAAAAAACTGAATCTCAAATAAAGATGCATATAATTTGATGGATGAAAATTGAGTTTCTTCGCTACCTATTGTGGACGATGAAAATAAATTGATATGAATTCTGACTAAAAAAGACTGCATCAGACATGAGATTTATGAACCAACTTTGGACAAAGATGGTAAGCTAAATGTAGCTGTAGCTGTATGAATTCATGGATTCGATAAAATTGAAGTGCTCTATAATATGTGAATAAATATCTTTGTACTGGATACGGCTCACGGATACCAGAAAAAGATGATTGAATCAATTAGAAAATTCAGAGAAGTTTACGGGAATGATCCGATTGTAATTGCTGGGAATGTAATCACTCCTGAAGCGACTAGAGATTTGATAGAAGCATGAGCTAATGGAGTAAAAGTCTGAATTTGACCTGGTGCTATGTGTACTACTAGAATGCAGACATGAGTGGGAAGGCCTCAGTTCACGGCTGTATATAAGTGTGCATTGGAAGCTAGAAAATTATGATGATTTATATGGGCAGATGGATGAGTAAAAGAACCAAGAGATTTGGCTTTAGCTCTTGCAGCATGAGCCAATCATGTAATGCTTGGAACTACTTTCGCATGAACTTATGAATCTACGTGAGATATCAAATATGATGAAGATGGATTGATGTATAAAGAAAACTATGGAATGGCTAGTAAAAAGGCAGTTGAATTAAGAAGTCAGAAATTAGATAATTTTGAAATTGAAAAGAGATGAATGTACCGCGAATGAATTAGCAAATCAAGAATATATTTGAGAGATTGATTGGAATCTGTGGGAGATATCATCGACACTTTTACTACAGGACTTCGCTCCAGTATGTCATATGTATGAGCTAAAGATTTGGAAGAATTTTATGAAAAAGCTGTAATCTGAGTACAAACTAACGCTGGATTTGTAGAATGAACTCCACATGGGAAAATAAGAAAATAATTACAAATCATAACTATTAAATTGCCACTTAAGTGGCAATTTTTAAAAATAAAAAAAAATTTCACTCATGTGAAACCTTTTTTAATGGTGGGTGATATAGGACTCGAACCTATGACCC
>DETJ01000039.1 GCA_002361595.1 Patescibacteria group bacterium UBA3291
AATAAATCTCTGATATTTTTTAGGCGAGATTTTAGGGGAGTTTCCCTACGCCATTTTCATGACAAAATGGAAATAAATCTGACTTTATCTCAAAATTTATCAGCCGTTTCCTGTTCGAGTGAATTTTTGGATCAGAATCGAATTATTTCTTTGACTTGGTCAGAATATTCAGGATCTGAGATTATAGTTTCGATTAGTGATTTGATAGGAAAGACATGTCCTCACGTTCCACCTCAAGCCATAACTATTGTCTTCTTTTTCATTATCAGAAGTGGACAATATAAAAAATATTGTGTCTAGTATTGTCAATTTATGCATCAAATTCAAGAGATTTTGAATTTATAAAAAATATTTAATTTTGTATTGCAAAAATAAAAAGAAGTTGTAAATTTGACGGCATGTTTATTTCTATTCAATCAATGGAAAAAGCCGAATTAGATTCTTTGGTAAAGGAATTAAATGCGCTATCAGAATTTGAAGAGCAGAATAAACAGAGGATGCTGGAGATAGCTCATGTGCTTATTATGCACTACCAATGAAAATCTGAATAAATATTTAATGACATAATAATCTTTACAAAAAAAAGGACAGATTTTTCTGCCCTCTTTTTTTATTTTAGATTTACAAGATCCTAGAAGTAGATATATCCAATAATTTCTCCACGATTAACTGATTCTACTCTTTGTGTTACTACGAATTTTCATGCATAGTTCATATCTTCAACCAACATCTTTGAACTATCTCCGTTGTAAGGATATTGTCTTACGATTCATACGTGACCTGCAGCTGAACGTAATTTAGAATATACAATGATTGAGCTAGAACGAGGTGTCTTGGATACTGTGTATCCAGCAGCTTTGGCTGCACCATACCATGTAGAAGCATTTCCTCCAAATGGTCTATTCTGAGTAGAGTCAGATGTATAAGCGAAGATTGAAGGAACCTGAGTAGCTACATACCAAGTACAGTATCCACGATAGAATCCGTTTGTTATGTTAGCATTATATGTCCATTTTTTGATAATCTTACTTGAACTAGATGATGTAGTTGTAGGAGTAGTAGATCCACCACCTTGTGAACCTCATTGTGAAGGTTTAGTAGTAGTAGGTTTACTAGTCGTTGTAGTTGGCTTTGGTTTAGGTTTAACTACAGGAATACTCAAATCTGGTTGAGCTTTATCAATAAATCCTGGAATATTATTAGCTTTTTCTTCTGAAAGATTGATGAAGATTTCCTGTCCTTCATAAAGAATTTCGCTATCATCAGTAATATAGTTCAATGTCATCAAATCTTTTAAATCCAATCCATACTTATTGGCAAAGACTTTGATATTTTGATTTTCCCTAACCTTATAAAGAATTCAGTCTTCTTCATTAGTTACGACAATTTTTTGTCAAGGTTTAATCTTTGAAATTCAGTTTATCTTCTTAAGATTTGAAACTGTCGTTCAGAATTCAGTTGCGATAGATTCAAATGTATCTCATTCCTGAACTATATACTGCACAACGGCAACATCTTCAGATTCCATTGAGATACTCATCGCATCCAAATTAATGGCCACATCCTTGGATCAGTTTGACACAAAAGTAGGATTTACATACTGTAAATCTGTGCTAGTACAACATTTATCTGCTACTGCAACAAGGACACCAAATATTAATAAGCAGGCAATTGTAAGAAATATTCTAATCTTACTTACCTTACGAGTTCTAGTCATACAATCAAATAACATAAATGGCGGAGGGGGTGGGATTCGAACCCACGAACCGAATACTCGGTTAACAGTTTTCAAGACTGCCGCGTTCAACCGCTCTGCCACCCCTCCACATGAGAATTCATTTCACACTTTAATAATGAAACAATAGGAATTCACTGCGGCTGAACTTTATTGCGTTTATAATTATATACATTTCAGATTGATTTTCAAGTCTGATATGATTATACTATTATTATAAAGAATATTTAATATTTACATATTTCAAAAATAATGTATAACACTATAGAACAAGTAAAAGCATTTTACCCACTTCAGACCTGACAAGACAATAAAATTTTGAGAAAAAAATCTGAGAATGTTGACATTTTTGATGATGAAATCAAAGAATTTGCTGAAATTTTATTAGATCTGATGTATGCATATGATTGAGTAGGTTTAGCAGCTCCTCAAGTAGGAAAAAATATTCGCGTAATAGCTACTACTCAATGGAAAGAAGTGAAAAAATGACGCAAAAATAATAGGGAAATAATTTGAGAAACAGCAATGATAAACCCAGAAATTCTGGATCATTCTGAAGAAAAGAAAAAATGAGAAGAAGCATGTCTTTCAGTTCCATGACTTTGCGGTGATGTGGAGAGATGGACTCGAATTGTGGTAAAATATCAGGATAAGAAGTGAAAGCAACACGTACAGAAATACACATGATTTAGTGCTGTAGTAATCCAGCATGAAATGGACCATCTGGACTGAGTATTATTTACTGATAAAGTCGTATGAGAAATAAGAAAAATTAAAGATCAATACTAATTTATATTTTTTATTTCAAATAATATGATAAAAAAGTATTGGAAAAAAGTCTGATTTTTTTCCTTTTTGGTCAGTATTATTTTTTGAAATTTAGCTTTTGCAAGCGAATTTGATGTAACTAATTATGATATAAAAGCGAATATTAGAATTGATGGAACTATAGATGTGAACGAAAAAATTGATGTAAATTTCCACAAATATATGCATGGAATAGAGAGATTTTTCGAGAAATTTTATGATGTAGGAGATTTTAAATTTAAGACAATTTATGATAATATTGAGGTAATCGGAGATAATTATCAGAATTTTGATGAATATAATGAAGTATATACTAGAATCTGAGATGCAGACGAAACTATAATCTGACAGCACCAATATAATATAAATTATACTACATACTGATTGATTAGAAATTTCTCATGAATGTGATACTCAGAATTATATTGGAATGTAATATGATATGACTGGTGAAATAATATAAATAAAGTAAAAATTCAGATATCATTGCCAAAATCTTATACATGATTTACTATGGATGATTTCCTAATTTCTGCTGGATATTCGTATGAAGAAAATGAAGAGTTTGGATGAGAAATCAGCTGGGATGAGAATAATATCTATATTTCATATGATAGAAATCTGCGTCCTTATGAATGAATTACTTTGGCTGTAAAGTTTCCAAATGATTATTTTGAGTATGATCATGAAAAACAGGCTAGTTTATTTGTGGGATATACTCGTGATTATAATATAGAAAAGTATAAAATTTCATGAACAATACAGAAAGATGGAAACGTCAAATTTCAGGATGAAATCGAATTAAATATACTGAATGAGAATCCTTTTATTAGATGACTTCTGCCATATAGATATCAAGTGGATGGAAATCCTTATTTAGTCAAACTGAAAGATATTATCATAAATTGAACAGAAATATCATGAGATGAATATGATACATCAAATAGTTATAAAATAGTTTATCCTGAAGTCTTTAGCTGAAAATCGAGTATTTCGGCAAATTACTCAGTCTATGGATTGATTAGACCTTTCTCAGGAGATTTCAGCGACTGGACTTACAATTCTTTTGCGACTTCTGGAGATTTTGATGAATGGGGATACAGATTATATTTGAAATTACCTATGTTAGATTTGAATGAAAAAATCAAAAATTTGGAAATAAATCTGGATATTCCAGGTGGTTGTAGTGCAATTTATTTGGAGGATATATATCTAAACCTTTGAAAATGATTTATAAATGCGAATGAATTTACTGAAACTTATGGAAGTATCTGATGTAATGATGATAAATTGGTGCTAGTTTATACCTGAGAAATCGATAATTATAAAAATATACAATTAAACATAAATTTCGTGAAATGAACTTTTGATTTAGATGAAGACTTATTGGATGCTTTGGCTGCTCTTGGAAATTGAGACTTCTATTATAAAGATAAAATGAATACTCCATCACGGATATTTTTAATTTGAATGTTGATTTTTGGATGATGATTTGGGGCATTAATGTCCAAAAGGTACAAAAAAGATATTAAAAATAATAAATTTATCGTCCAGTATGATGCTCCAAAATGAGTAGAACCACCTGAAACTGGAATATTGATTGATGATAAATTAGATCCAAAAGATATTACATCTTTGATTTATCGATGGGCAAGTAATAAGTACATTAAAATCTGTGCTGAGGATGAGAAGGATAAGAAGAATAAGAAATTTTATATAAAAAAACTGAAAGATTTACCAGAATCTACGAAAGATTATCAGAAAAATCTATTCAAAAAAATATTTGCTAATAGTAATGAATTTTATCTTTCGAAGAATAAAAGTAAATTTTCTGAATATCTAACTAGTGCTGAGAAAGACTTGAAAACTTATATAAACTGAGAAAAACGATATAAATGTGATTTCTGAAATGTGGCTATAAATGCTTATTCATTCAAAAGTGATACAAAAAGTTTAATATTTTGGATTGCTGTAATTTGGTGTATTGCTTATTGTTTCAGTGTCACTTGGATAAATTCAACCCTGAATCCTGTGTGGTCGTGAATGATTTGGGTTTTCTGGATTTGATTAGCCTGAATTATATGTACATATAGAAATAAAGAAAAAGAGCAATGAACTACGAAATGAATCGAATTCCGCCAACATTGTTTGTGATTTAAGGATTTTCTATATAAAGTAGATAAGAAAAAGATAGAAGAATTAACTAAGCAGGATCCTTTATTTGTAGAAAAATCTCTGCCTTTTGCTGTAGTATTTGGAATAGAAACTGAATTTATCAAAAAAATCACACCAGAAATGTTGAGCTGGTATGATGGAAGTTTGAATAGCTTATTGTCATCTGTAGATTATATTAAAAGCTTTGCATCAGTTCCAACTTATCATAGTTACAGTGGTAGAAGCTCAAGCAGTTATAGTTACAGCTCATCTTCATGACACAGCTGAGGTTCATCATTTAGTAGTGGATGATTTTCAAGTGGATGATGAGGTGGATGAGGATGAGGAAGATGATGGTAATTATTTCTTACTCTTCTCGTAATAATTCTGAGCTGCTGATTCTTGGGCTTTCTTCTTGTTTACTCATGTTCATTCGGCAGCTTTTTCATTATTTATAAATAATTCTGATTTGTACAATAAAACATTTCCTTTTTTATCAATTTCTGCTTCTGTTTCACGATATTCTGGAATTTGTTTAGTATCTTTTTGAACAATTTCTTGAACTAGAGTTTTGTATGATTTGACTGGATGAGTGGAAATTGTAGCCATAAATGGATAGAGATATTTTTCTACGAAATTCAGCACTTCATCTGGACCAAAATCTATATAAAGATATCCAAGCAACGCTTCGAATGCATCTCAAAGGATTGTCTCCTTTTCACGTCAGTTATTATTTTCCTCTCATTTGGAGATGAATAGTTGTTGATTTAGTCAGATTTTTTTGGCTGCTTCCGCTAAAGTTTCTTCACGAACGAGAGCGATTTTGTAAAGTGTCATCGTAGATTCTGCCATCTCTGGATGGTTGATGAAAAGAAGTTTAGCTACACATGCTCACAGAATTGAATCTCCTAGAAATTCAAGTCTTTCATTATGTGAAGTGATAACTTTGAAATCAGCAGCGTATGATTTATGCATAAAAGCAACTAGAAAAAGATCCACATTTTTGATTTGTGTTTCATCTATTCATAATCATTTTACATATTCACGTAAGGCTTTTTCCTGCTTGCGGACTTCTTCTGGTACCAATAAATCCATTTGAAATAATATTATATAAACCTATTTCAGAATAATTTTAGAAACCTAAATTTCAAGAGTATAAAGTCAGATTACTTTTTGTCTTTATGTATACGTTCTTTGATTATTTTTTCTGCTTCTTCATATTTATCCATAAATTTGTATCTCGTAATTTCATCATTTCATGTCATAAATTCCAAACTTCAAAGTCAAAAAACTGAATGAACATTTATGCTATTAATTTTATCATAAGGGATTTCTTTTTTATCTTTCACTATGATTCAGCTTTCAATTCTGATGCAATTTTTTCAGATTACTAGGACGTTTACATATTCCTCAAACGCAACTATTGCAATAATTAATTCTACCAAAAAGAAAAACTGCAGAAGTGAATTATTTCACATTGTCCCCAAATCCAATACAAATAGGCATATAAACATCATAAATAGCACAATAACAAACGCTATTCACAGCAAAATATATATAGCATTACATTTTCTGCAAGTTATTTCTTTTTCTTCGTGTTGTTCTGCTTTGTGCTGTTGCATCGATGAAATTAATAATTAAATTTTATTCTTGATTATCCTCCGGATCTTCTGATCTTTCTTCAGTTTTATTTTCTTCTTTTGATAAAGGAGGAATTGGTGCTATATCTAGTTTATAAGTAAATTTTTGATTAGCTATTCATGGAAAATTTTCATTTCATAATACGAAATCATCTCACAAAGTGACTGTCACATATGCTCTATTTGTCCAATATTCGATAAAATTTCATTCAGAATCATATTCAGCTTCTACACTTCATGTATCTACTCTGATGTCCTGAATAGGGAAAAAAGTCTGAATTGCTTCAACTGTTCCACTAAAATCTCATACCATATTGATGGTGATATAACTATGATCTGTAGGGTCTCAATTAGTTACATTTGTTACATTCAGTCAGTATTTAACCATTTTTACTCAGAATCTAGTTGCTATTTGAGATTTTCATAATCAATGAGAACTGAGAACTGATGGAGTAATAGCATTCACTACTTCTACACTAGCTTTTTCTGTAAGGAATTTACGATGAGTAAGTAAAAATGTAACGAATGTTTTCATTTCATCGTAATAATTTACATTACCAGCACTTGCTCCATCTGGGAGTAATACTGACATTCAGTTAAACTGCGACATTGGAGGATTGTACAAGAAACATCATGGAACCATCCTAGTCACATCTCTATCTCCACACGTGGATGTATAACCAAATGATGAGAATTCTTTTATTTCTGGTAAGAACTGAACTGTTCGGAGCATTTCTTGTGCTGAAATATTTGTCTGAATATATTTTTTATATTGATCATAAAGCTGCGTTGCAGTAGATATACTCAATCCTTGTTCTAGCATTTTATCTTTGATAGCTATAATCAGTTTCTGCTGACGTTTAGCACGATCAAAATCTGAAGTAGAATGACGAGATCTAGCATATTTTAGTGCTGTATTTCAGTCTAAATGCTGCTCTCCTGCATCGATATGGAAAGTAGTATAATCTATCATATTGTCGGCAGGATATGATGTATCATGAATTGTTTTGTCTACATAAACATCTACTCATCCAAGAGAATCTACGATTTCTTTGAATGTCTGGAAATCTATAGTCGCATAATATGGAATATCTAGTCCTAATATTTCTCCTACCTTTCATGCAAATCAAAGAGCTGATTCTTCTACAGATTGAGTTCTACTGTAATATTGCTGGAAAATAGCATTAATTCTTCCATATGAACCATTTACAGGACTCTTTACATACAAGTCACGAGGAATAGAGAATAGTGTTACATTATTTTCATCAGGATTCCATGATGCCACCATTATTGAATCTGTAAGGAATCATCATTGGTGAGTAGCTCATCCATATCCAAGCAATAATACATTTACGCTATTATATTGATCTTTTTGCATAGGAGTTCATACAGTTCTAGAAACAGATGAAACTATATAACGTTTTACTGTATCAAAGACTCATTTGAATCATGATATCATTCATACAGATAGGAAAAAGATTACTCATATACATACAAGTATTAAAATAACTTTCAAAAATTTTTTTCATGCTTGTGTTTTTCTTCTATGTGGTATTGATTTTTTTTGAGAAGAAAGATTTGAAGATGTAAATGATTTATTAGACATTATGCACTAAATATAAAATAATTAAAATTTTACGATTATAATGAAGACAATATTTCACTAAACAAAACTATATCTCCTGTAAGGACTGGAAATTGGTTATTTCATTCTCATGATTTTTTGGTTACATTTCCATCCATTTTTCATGAGAATTTTTGTCCAGATATTAATTCGAGTGGTTCAATAAGGAAATCTGCAGAAAATTTAACAGTATCGCCGTATTTTATTTCTCACTGTATATCTGCTACGGTTTGTCTATATTTTATAGCTTGAAAATTAACTGAGTATTCTGATTTTTTGTTTTCTTGTATAGAGAAGAAAAATTCTGACTCAGAATCTCTATACTGCTGAATATCTTCATCATATTCTCCTATATTGTATATATGAATCTCCAGTCATTTTTTGGATGCTGTAAAAGATAGATTAAATGATGAATCTTTTCATTTAAAAGATCATATAAATTCTTTTTTGATATCTCCATCTGATGATTCAGAATATTCGATTTTTTGGCTAAGTAATGTAAGTTCCTTAGTTGAAATTCATAAATCAATATGAGGATTGATTGTATCAATCATATCTGCTACACTACTCAAGAAATTTGGACTAGATTGAATATTTTTGGTTTCCAAGACATTTTTTAATGTTCAAATTATGTAAGGAAGTTTTGTGTCTCACTGTTCATCTGCAGTAATAATTCATCCATTCTGAGTCTCCATATCTACTCGTTTATCAATTATCATATCTCATAGTAATGTATACATTTTGGCTGTCATATTTCACTCTCCCATAAATACACCAAACCTATGTAAGTTAGCATACATTTCATTTCATTTATACAAAAATGTAACATTTCATGATAAATTAAATGGTTCTGGATTATCTTCTTCTTCAGCATTTACATCAAATTCAATATCTGCAGCTTCTAAATCATGAGATTTTGATGTCTTTATTTGAGAAAATTCTATTCATCACTGAAGTGTAGATTTTTTATCAAATTTTGCACTAAAAGAAAAGTCAGAATTATAAGGTTTATCTTCTGTAATTGAAAGTACATTATATGAAATAAAATCCTCGAAATCCTGGATATATTGTGTTTCATCTATTTGTGCATTGAATGTTTGTTCAACTAATGACAATTCCTCTGGTGTTGTATTTTCAGAATCAAATTTTACTTCTTTAGTATCACTACATCCTGCAATAATAATTGTAGCAATTGAAAGTAATATAAACAGATTTTTTTTCATTTTTATTAAAAACTGTATAGATAAAATTCTCTTCTTTTACTTGTACTAAAATACATCCAAAAATCAAAGGGAAAAAGAAAAAAACCTGAATCTAGGTTCAGGCTTTCTCGTACGGAATTGATTGTCCTAAATAGAACATTCTCTTGGTTCATGTGACAGAAACATCAAGGCACCTGTCGGATTCGAACCGACGAACCAAGGTTTTGCAGACCCGTACAATAGACCACTCTGTCAAGGTGCCATTGCATATGGGCAAATGCATAATAGTGAATAGATTATTAAAATCAAGAAATTTTTAATTCCTTGGACTTCCTCATCGTTCCACTACTGTGAATCCTGTTCTTTCAGGAGTAGATAGTTGCTGCTCTGGAATATCAATTGGTTCATCAATAGCTTTCCAATCCATCATTACTCTGATTACTGTATCAGGTGTTGGTGTAATATTTAGTGGCATATTTTCATCTTGCTCTGCTTTAGTTTCGAATCTAATTAAATTCCATTCATTACCTTCCATCTGAGGAAGCCAGTAAACTATAAATTCTTCTGCTTCTCTTTCATTTAGTCATAGAATTGCAAGTTTTTCTTCCAAAAATGGGATTGTATCTTCTCATTTTACCACAAATCATTCATCAAAATTATCTTCTGCATACGTTTTTCATTCTCGATATAAAGCATAGAGTTTTCTTCATGTATCTATATCTTCTAAATCTCCATTTGGTTGTGCTATCACATTTCGTCATCTTTCAGAGTTATATTTTGGATATGTATGTGATAGGTTTTGTGGACTTCAAAGTTCTACATGAATTTTAGTTTCTGTAGTTGGATAGAGATAAATTATAGGTTTATCTAACATCATTCCTCCAGGATTGGTTCAACAAGCCTGCCTACACGATTCATACGCTTTTAATTCATCTTGATATCAATCAAACATTTCATCAATCCACTCATTATAATATGGATTACTTGCTAAACTACCATCAGAGCCAAAACTAAAAGTATAACAATTAAATCAGTTGTATCTTTCTTTACACCAATGATCATAATCCTCTTCTGCATAATAAAATTTTAATTCCTCTCAAATATCTGGCATTTCACAGCTATTTAAACAATCTTTTCGTTTTGGTATTTTACATTTTGAAATGCATCAATTTCAACACATATATCAAAATGGTTCATCCTCATGTTTTTCACATTCTTTATAACACTTATTTGAACAATTCGGATCTCTTCGATCATAGTTTCAAGAATCTGAAATTCAAAAATCTATATTTACAGAAGTTCATGGACACAAAAACTCAACATCAAAATAATTAGGAATAATTCATGCTTTCGTTAATCATGCTCGTACTCATCATATAGCCCATATAAAAGCAAAAAACATCAAAAAAACCCTCAAGAAATTTTTTCATTTACTAGGCTCCTTAATTAATATCTGTGGAGCACTTTCTACTGAAGCATTTTCTACTGGAGCACTTTCTGTTGGAATATTTTCTATAATTTCATCCATTTTATCAAAAATTATTTAATAAAATTAGCTTTTTAAGATTCTTCTCATCATTCTGTTTGTGATTCTGCTGATGTAGAATTATCTGGTAAATCATTTTCTTCTATTGAAAGTCCAAGTCTTGCCCTAGTTTCAGCATCTACGAATTCTCTTCTTCTTCCATATTTCTTAGCTGAATATTCCTTCAGAATTGGCACAATTTTCTTATTCTGGTAATCTTTTGTATAAATTGAGTTCATACTAAATACACGTGTAGTAGCATTATCGATATTTAGTTTGATGTATGATTTATAGTTTGCTATTCATACAATATCCTGTCCAGACAAAACTGGAGAATATTCTTTTTCTAGGAATTCGGCATCTGGTGCACCGACTTTGAATGACATCATCGTACCAACGTTACCAAATACGGCAGCTTTTACGTCAGATTTTCATCCTCATGAATCTCCAAGTCATTTAGCAGGATCAAGCTGTGCGATATACTGGTGTGCCATAATCAATCCAAGTCTATATTTTCTGGCCTCTGATAAGATATCAGCAAACGTTCATGATACGAAGTTCTGGAATTCATCGACGTAAAGATAGAAATCTTTTCTATCCTTCTCAGGAATTGAAGCTCTAGCCATCGCAGCATTGTAAACTTTAGATACAATAATCATACCTAGAAGCTGAGCATTCATTTCTCAGATTTTACCTTTTGAAAGATTAATAAGGAGAATCTTCTGATTATTCATAATATCATCAAATTTGAACGCTGATTTTGTTTGTCAGATAATATTTCTGATAAGTCTGTTTGTATTAAATGATACGAATTTAGAAGAGAAATATGGAATAATCTCCTGTTTTTCTCTATCTCACATCGCATTATAAGTTTTTTCCCACCAGTTCTTTACGACTGCGTTGGTTACTTTCTTTAGTTTAAATTCACGATATCCATCATCTGTAAAGAGTCTAGTTACATCAAGTAATGTTGGTCTATCTTCAAAATCCTCAAGTAAAGTCAAACTTCCATATTTAAAATATTCCTGAATTCTTGGTCAGAATATTTCTGGTCCAAACATTTTCAAGAAAATCTCTGTAGCATCGTTTACCGTTCTATCCGCCTGATCTAGATTGTCAATTTCATAAAGATTAAGTCACATTGGCCTCTCTTCATCTCATGCCTCGAAATATACTACATCTTTCGCTCTTTCCTTTGGAATATAAGCAAGCATATCTTCTGCTAAATCTCCATGTGGATCGATAAGACAGATTCCATCACCATTCCAGATATCCTGTCTAGCAATAGTTTGCAAAAATACTGATTTTCAGGTACCTGATTTTCATATACAATAATGATGTCTAGTTCTATCATCACGTTTGATATATACTGGAGAATAAACATTTCTATAAATATTTACTCATAGAAGAACTCATCATTTATAGATTTTATATCATTTAACTACTTTTTCTTTTGGTATATTCAAAGATATTTTTCCATCTTCTCATACTACGATATTATTCTTTGCTAAATCTTTTTCTGAACACTCTGAAATTGGTTTCAAAATATTCTCTTTTTTTACAAATTTTATCGCTATATTTCCATCCTTTTCTACGATATTATTTTTTGATTTTTCTTCTTCTGAACATTCTATAATTGGTTTCAAATTTTCTCATTTTTCATCCATTTTCATATATATAATTTCATCTTTCTCTATTATATTATGTTCTGATATTTCTTTTTCTGAACATTCTGAAAGAATTTTTATAGTTTCCTCCTCTTGTGTAACTTCAACAAAAATTGAACCACCTTTTTCTACGATATTATGATTCTTTTTATCTTTTGAACTACATTCTTCTAATGGTTTTAGATTTTCAGATTGTTCTATTCTTGTTCATACTGCCCAATGGTTTGGATATTCATCCAAAATCGCTGACAGATTTCATTTCTTGTATTTTTCTGCTAATATTCATGATATTACACGACCATTTCGTCCACTATCATCAAACATTGGTAAATTACTTGGAGGTGCTATAACTTTATATTGCATCCATTCAATAGCTGGTGAACGGTTATATAATCCATCTGGGAAATGGTACAATGAACATAATTCATTAGTTGAAAAATATGAATATCTAGAGAAGAATCATGTTAAATACATTTGTACAGCGGCTCTCCATAATGGAATATAGAAGGCTCCAAAAATATCGTGTTTAAAATTTGATGATCAGAGAGCATTACTATATTCATCACTATAAACGTTATATGCACTTTCTAGATTATTTAATATTTCTTTTGCTCTTCATTTTACATTACTAGATGCAATTATTGAAATTGTAGAACGGAATGTTGGATTGGCTGCTTCTTCTCACATAGCATTTCTACTATCTTCCTTTGCTTTTACCATACGAACCATTGTTACATCTTTTTCTTCTTTTTTATTAGAAACCAATTGATTTCTTGGTCAGAAGATAGCATATTCAATCCATTTGAATGGATTAATCAGATTTTTGAAACTCCATCGTTGTGATTCATATAGATCAAGATTTTTGTATAATCTGTCTGCTGCAATTTCTCTACGAGAATTGAAACTTGAATTTTCTGGTTTAGCTACTAAAACAATACTAACTGTATCTTCTGCGCTTACCTTACCCATTGAATCTATAATATTATTGATTGGATCGTCTGGAATATTTTTGTAAAGTTTGATAGTATATAATGGATCTTTTGTAGTTTCAAGGACCTGAATATCCGAATATTTTTTCTTGAAAAATTTTGGTCTAGCTACAGTTTCGATGGAAGCTGCAGAATACTGTGATGCTATCGCACTTTCTACCATATCCTGATATTCTGGATATGTTCACACCAAACAAGAAAGCTGTCCATCTTCGTACTGGTATATGAAAACTAATTTATGCTTTCAAAAAACTTTTCACATAAACTTTTCATATGTACTTATTTCATTCATTTTGTGCAAATTTCATAGAACCTGTGACATTCTACCAATTTTTTCTTTCATATCTTTTGCAATTTCTTTTTCCTGTTCACGATCAGTTTTTCCATCTCATCTTGGTAAAAGTATTTTTAGAAATATAAGTCTTTGTGAATTACAAAATGCATATGCATATCTGAGAAATCTTTTTCAAACTCTAATAAATAAACTTACCAAAAATAATATAAACAAAAATACTAATATTCATTTTCATATTAATCATAAGAGATTCAAAATTTGTTCTGGACTCTCAATATTATTAAAATCTACTGCTTCTACAGATGCCTGGAATCGATTTTTACCAGATTCTTTTTGGTTTGTTTCAGGTTCTTTTGGTTGGATTTGTTCTTCTTCTTTTTCCATCCATATATTCAAAGTATCCTTTACTGCAACTACACTACCATTATTAAAAAAAGATAAACATGCCGATTTATCATCTCATCGTGAGTCATTCATAAGTTTAGAAACATTATCTATTTGAGAAAAACCACCATGAATAAACTGGTTGTGAAGTGCTGTTGTACAATTTTCTTGATTAATTTCCATTAATGGTTGGTCCATAGTTAATAAATTCCACTCTAATTATAATCCAAAATACAAAAAAAGTCAAAAAAAATCAGACTTTTTGATGGTAGAAAAATTTTATTAATTGACTTTTTATGCTGTTTATATATAATTCCTGCTAATTAAACAAAAACTGATTGTCAAACAATAATAAAATTTTTAAATTTATGAAACAGTATTTAGATTTATTACGAAGGATTATGTCCGAAGGTACGGACAAATCTGATCGTACTGGTACAGGTACAAGGAGTATTTTTGGACACCAGATGAGATTTGATTTATCTGAAGGATTTCCTCTTCTGACCACAAAAAAGGTTCATCTGAAGTCTATTATCTACGAGCTCTTGTGGTTTATTGCTGGCGACACAAATGTGAAATACTTGCAAGACCATGGTGTAACTATTTGGAACGAATGGGCTGATGAAGACGGAGATCTTGGTCCTGTATACGGCCATCAGTGGCGCAGTTGGCCAGCTCCAGATGGAAGATCTATTGATCAGCTATCCCAAGTTATCGAGACAATCAAGAAGAATCCTGACTCTCGACGTATGCTTGTAACCGCATGGAATCCTGGCGAAGTAGATGATATGGCTTTACCGCCGTGTCACTGTCTCTTCCAATTCTATGTAGCTAATGGAAGATTGTCCTGTCAGCTTTATCAACGCAGTGCTGATACATTCCTGGGCGTTCCGTTCAACATTGCATCTTACGCACTCCTAACGATGATGATTGCACAAGTATGTGGCTATGAACCTGGTGAATTTATTCACACGACAGGAGATACTCACATCTATCTCAACCACTTCGAGCAGGTTGCTACCCAGCTCTCTCGGGAACCTCGTCCTCTTCCTCATATGAAGATCAATACAGATGTGAAGTCTATCTTCGACTTCAAGTATGAAGATTTCACTCTGGAGGGATATGATCCTTGGCCGGCAATCAAAGCACCTGTATCTGTGTAACTTATCTTACTTTTTTTAGAAAAAACCGTAGGAAGAATCTCTCCTACGGCTTTTTTATTTCAAGAATTTTTATGCAACAGTTAGTCAGAATTTTATATTTCCATTTTCACTTTCAAATGTATCACAGCGTGTGTCTGAGTCTGTACTACCTTCTGAAATATCGATAATCAATGCTTCTTCTTTTAAAAATTCTGAGAATTCTTTTACGATATTTTTCATATCTTCACTATCTGACTGATAGTGCATATTTACTCTAGCATCTACTGAAAAATCAGCATCTTTTCTCATTTGATTGAGAAATCTGGAGATTTCACGAGCTGTTCATTCTCTTTTGAGGTCATCTGTGATTTCTAGATCTAATTTTACAATTGTATTTCATTCAACTGTAGTATCAGTTCCATCCAATCATTCGTAAACTACTTCGTAGTCAGATTCTTCCAATTTCCATGTATGTCATGCGTTATCAAAAACTTCAATTCAACCATCCACTTCACGAACGTTTCACTGTTTTCAGTTTGCGATAATTTGTCATGTATCTTTTCCAAATTTAGCAGAAAGCTGACCTCATAGAGGTTTATATATTTTGGTAATTGGTTTATCTGACTGATAAATGTCTACTTCCTTCACATTGATTTCTTCCTTGATAATATCTCAATATTTGTCTAAAAGCTCTTTTTCGTTAAGCATGATTGGTTAATGAACTGATAAAATTCTGAGTTTTATTATATTAAAGTATCGAATAAATGCAAATGGAATAATCTTGTTTTTTATGAGCAAAACTTTAAAATTTACTTATTCAGATTTATATTTATTATTTGTGGTAATCATATGAAATCTATTCTCAAAAATCTGAAAGTCTATAAACTCTGACATGGATGAATCTGAATTTCATCACTTTCTGATGGAAAAAAAGTTTTGATAAAATGATGAGCTTTGCCTGGAAGTACTGTTGATGTAACTGTAGTAAAAAGGAGAAAAGATTATATCGAAGCACATATAGTTGAAACTAAGAAATACGATGAAAAAATGGCAGATGGAGAGATTTTTTGTCCTCATTTTTTCATTCCAAAATGAATTAGTGAAGCTAATGCGTGAACTGAAAAAATAGGTTGTGGATGATGTAAATGGCAGATGATGAGCTACAATACGCAATTGTGAATTAAACAGCAACTCGTGGAAGATGCATTCAAAAAGCTGAATAAAAATTTGGAAGAAAAATGAAAAAAAATCCAGATTTTACCTATCATTCCATCTCCATTAGATAAATGATATAGAAATAAAATTGAGTTTAGCTTTGGAGTTTATAAACAGCAAAATCCTGAATTTCGTCAATGAATCAAAGAATGAAAATCTGAAGAAGAAATTTTGAAAGAGTGAATTCATAAATATGATATAGATGCTAATCAATGCTGCTGATTTCATAAACAATGAGAATTTGCAAAAATCGTAAATGTAGATAGTTGTGGATTGATATCCGAAAAAATGAATCAGATTTATGAAACTATAAAAACTATGTGTTTCAATTCATGATTACCGGTTTTTGATCAGAAAACTCATCAATGATTTTTTCGTCATTTAGTAATTCGTGAATGAATTCACACTCAGCAGTTGATGGTAAATCTTTCCATTTCATTTGGAAATTTGGATGCAGAACAGACTAAACTCTGGGAACAATTGATGGAAGATTTTCAGAAAAATGAATTTTTGAAAAAAAATGTGACAACATTTGTCATTACGTATAATGAATGATTATCTGATACTGTGAAAAATGACCAATCTGAAACTAAAGTTTTTTGGTGAGATGGATATATTCATGAACAGCTAAATTTTGTACAAAATAAGAAAAATAAAGATGAAATAGTAGACGAAAATAATGAAAATTCTGAACAAGAAGTAAGTAATGAAACTAAATTAACGTTCAGAATTTCTCCGTTTTCTTTCTTTCAAACCAACACTTTATGAGCAGAAAAACTATTCTGAACTGCATTCAATATGCTTGGAAATATCGAATGAAATTTATTGGATTTATACTGTGGAGCCGGAAGTATTGGATTATCATTATTGAAGCAAAATAACGGAAAAAATAAAGATTCAGAATTAATTTGAATTGAAATTGTGGAAGATGCTATCAGAGATGCAAATGTAAATGCAAGTATAAACTGACTGGAAAATCAGAGTTTTTTCGTAGCTTCTCCTTGTGAAAAAGTTTTGAATAAATATCCAGAATTGGAAGAAAAAATCAAAAATATCGGAGTGGTAGTTGTAGATCCTCCTCGTGAATGACTACATCCTAATGTGATTGAATGGATTGGAAAATTAAAGAAAGAATATAAATTCAAACTTCTCTACATTTCATGTAATCCTGTAACTATGGCGAGAGATATTGAAATGCTAGTAAATGAGCAATGATTTAGTGCAAAGGAAGTGCAACCTGTGGACATGTTTCCTCACACTCACCATATTGAGAATATTTGTGTTTTAGAATAAAATATACTATATAACGAAATTTTCCAATCAATTTGTTATGAATCAATTATTAAGAAAATGTGCAAATAATATAAATATTATTCATAAAGCATATATTAAAATTCATACATTACGAAGCATTTTGTTTCAGAAAGATAATCATATAAAACATCATGCTATAATAAAAATTCATAAAGAATATGTTGACCACATTCAAAGTATCCAACTTTCCTGTGCGGGCAAAACTCCTCTAATAATATCTGTTTGTGTTTCATAATATTTTGAAAATAATCGAAACAAAAGTGAAACCTGTGTCCAACAAGTTGATATTAAAATACCTCATATGATAGGATATTTTAAAATAATAAATATTCTTTTTTCTTTTGAAAAAACTTCCTTTAAATCCTGTTTTTGTAATAATTTATCATTGTTATTATTGTGTTCCTTTACTGTTTTAATAATTTTAAATATATACTTTACAATAAAACATATAATAACTCATAAAAATATCATAATAATTATAGATTTATAAGCGTCTATTAAACCATTTATTGTATATTTAAGTGCATTAGGATTTCATATACTCCTAATAAACATTGATTTGATAACTCACAATACATCAATGGGAAATTCAGTCATTTTCTGATTATAAAAAATAAAATTACTCTCATAATTATACTAAATAAAACTTTTTTTGTCAAATATTTGAATACTTTTTCAATTTTGTTAAAATAATATGATATATGTAATATTTAAAAATTTTTTGAAATAAATGAACGAACAATTAGATTTGAGTAAATATCAAGATAAAAAACTGATAGCTTTTGATTTATACTGAACTTGTATAGACCACGATTTTGATAATATTAATATGTCTAAAAATTTAAAAGAAATTTTTATGAATAATCCAGTAACTTTAAAGGATATTCAAGAATGAAAAATAGAAAATGAATGAGTAAAAATCGAACTAACTGATGATTTTATTGAAAAAATAAGACAAGATATTCAGTCAACTTTTCTATTTCCAGAGACATTAGAAGCTCTAAAATATATCAAATCTAAATGATATCAAACTGCTGTCGTTTCTAATTTGTGAAAAGATTATGCTCAGCCTTTACATAAATTGATTCCTGAATGAAATTTTGATTATGAAGTTTTATCTTTCGATGTATGAGCAGTAAAACCTGATCCAAAAATCTATGAATACTTAAAATCACTTTCTTGAATAGATTTCAAAGATATAATTATGATTTGAGACAGTTTAAAAGCTGATGTAATCTGATCAAATAATGTGTGAATTACACCTATTCATCTCAATAGAAGTGAAGAATGAATTAAAGAAGTACATAAAAAATGAATAGATTTTATTCAGATTTCTACTTTGACAGATTTGAAAGAAATTTTATAAATCTGTATTTGTTAAACTTGAAAATTTTATTCATAATAATTTTCCATCTTCATTAAATTCACATTTGATTTCCTGTTTTGATTTTCATTCATGTTTGATTCAGCTTATCTCTGTTTTATTTCAAAATTTTTCACTTCATTTCCAGTCAAAACTAGCTTGATCTGATCAATGAGATGTAACCCATTTTTCACATCATACAATTTGCTCATCATATGTGGTCAAATTATCGTAATTTTCACATCATAGTAGTAAAGTACTAACCACACAAATAGATAATAAAACTATCTTTTTCATTACAATATTAGATATTATTAAATAATAATTTTCTTTTCAACCATCTTTTTACCGTATTTATATACTCCAAATATACGTAAAATTATAAATAATACAAATCAAATAATACTAACTACCCAAAGTAAAATCTTAAAAACTCAGACTAACAATAAATATCCAATAACTATTCAAGCAATCTGAATTCATCCACTTTTCTGAGTTTTTTGTAAAATTGGTAGATAAGATTTACATGTGGATTTTGAGATTTCGTTGGTTATTCAAATAGTTTGGTCTTTTATAGTATTTCTGGTATTTTCAAAAAAATTTTCCACAGCATCAGCACTGGCTAAATCTTCTGATTTAGATAATGGATTTCATATTGCATAAAACTGTGGTATATTCAGATTTTCTTTTTCATCTTCTTTGAATCGTCAAGTTATTTTATTTCGTGTATTTTTGAATGGATTTATAGTAGTTTCTGCTATTTTATTAGGAAACTGCTGAATATCATCACACGTGAATGGAATCTGAGTATATTTTCATACCATCAAAACACAGAAAAATATTGTTAATAAACTAATAATAAGAAATCATCACTGTGTGAAATATGAAAATGGAGAAAAATCTGTATAATGATTTAATTGCCAATCCAAAAGAAATAATAAAGTTCATATTGCTAAGTTAAATAATATTAGTTCTGCTACTAAATACCGTGAAAATCCTAGTAATATAATAAAAACTATAGTTTCGGTTAGAAATAGTCAAAATAGAGCTAATAATATATAACTAAATTTTATATTATAACAGTCTAAAGCTATAAAATAAATGAGAATAAATAAAATTATAAAACTGATTGCTGGAATTATAAATCATTTTCAGAAAAATAATGATATTGTACAAACTAGATAACTAATCAATCATAATATCATAAAAATACTAAGTCTAATTCTAGATTTTGCAGTAAATTCTTTATAATCTTTTGAATTTTCGGTTTGTTTGGTTTTATCTATCATTTTTTATATTAAAAATAAAGTAGTCACATCGCAGAATTTCGTAGTATAATTTCTATAAAAAATCAGATTATCATTGATGGTAAAAATGGAATAGAATTTTTTAATTCGTATGGTTTTTTAGATTCCTTTATTTTAAAAATATATTTTATTAGATGTTCGATTCAGAAATATAATAATCAAACTCATGAACTCAAAATTATAAATAAACATACCAAATAACATCGCTCAAAAATTCAGTTAGGCTGTAAGAAAAATACTAACCAGGCTCATAAAATTGGAGCAATAATTACATCTCATAATCAGAATCATTCAGCATTTTTTTTGTATTTTTCTTTCACATAAAGTTTGGAACCATAATAAATAAGACCAAAAACTAGAGTAAAAATTCAGATTCATAATAATATATCTAATCTATTGGTTCAAAATGTTAATGTGAAAATCAAAGTAATTATTGCCAAAAATACAGTCGCTGTAATATGTAATTCATAAGTTTTTATGTCGTATAAGAATATTATTCGAAGTAACCAAGCAGAAATTATGATGAAAATCGTGTAAATATAACCTTCATATAATCAAACATTATGACCCGGAATTCAACTGCTAGAAAATTTAAAAAATATTATCAAAAATATCAAAACTGTCGTGATTTCTAGGAATGGATAAAATCATGAAATTTTCTTTTTACAATATTCACATTTTCATCACTGAAAAAGCCACGAAAAAATCGGAATCAAATTTCTAGCAGCTAATTTATGATGACATTTTGGACATTCTGAACGTCAAACCAGAAATCATTTCCAAGTCTCTTTAGTTGGCCAATCTCATAAACGATAAAATATTACTGAACCAAATGATCCAAACACCAAACCAAAGAAAATTAATGAAATGATTATTAAGGTATACATAGTCTATTTTTAACTATCTAAATATTCCATAGCACATTTATGCAAATTATTACTTTGTATTTTATTGTAATATTTTCTTTCATTATCTGTAAGTTGTGAATTAATTTTTCCATCTTTTTGTAAAAGATCTTCAAATTTATATCTTCCTATACACTCATCTCGTCTACCTGCTCGAAAACTTGGTGGAGTAAATTTATTATTATCAATATCTTCTTTAAATTTATTCATCCATCTTGTAAAATACTCATTTTTCTCGTTTCATACAATCAAGTTATACATATATTTATCTACTTCTTTTTTACAACTATCATCTTCCATCATATCTTTTCACGCAACACAATCTAAAACTTTTGCAACTTCTTCAGTTGCAAAACCACCAAATAATCATTGATTAATATAGACTTTATTATCAGGATATTCATCATTACCAAATGTTTCTTTATGATATGCATATCGTGTATGCCAAAAGAAAATTTCATCAGTAGTTGATATAACACTATCACATGGATTATCTATAGATTTATATGTTAGATAATAACCCCATCATTCTCAATTTCATCCATAATCGTATCAGATATATCCATCTTTATACGGTAAAATATATGACTTATTCGTAACATTCCAATCTTCACACTCAATGCCACAATTGATTGAATTATTGTGACAAATAGCCACAACATCATCCAAATTTTCAATGCTTGGAGTTCCCTCTGGCTTTTTAATGATTTCTGGATCAATTTTTCTGATATACTCATCGTAATAAAAATTTATTGGAAAATGTGTTTCAAAATCTCAATTGAAAACGATTCAATTAGCATATAATGCTGTAATCACGCTCGTGACATCATCTACTAAATTTTGCAAATTTTCTTGAGAACCATAGTTTCCACTAAAAGTTATCTCATCACAAACAGATGCTGAACAATACACCTTAATTCATTTTTCAGACAATAATTTGTTTACCAATTCAACGTAGTATTCTTTTTGATAAAAAGGAATCTGATTGTATTTTTGTCGCCATATATCAAGTACTTGATTGTAATAATTATTACTATCTACTAAATCATCTTCTGTAAGTCAATTTTGAAATGCAATATCCCTAATTTTAGTCCTCATTCCTGCCGTCTCCTTATTTATATATTTTTCTTTAAATTCTTTATGTGAAACCAAAAGATCAAAAATAGATTCGGCATTTATTCGTTGCTCATCCCAATTTTCTTGGCTCAAATCGTTGTATAGAGACTGTAAATAAGATGAATCTATATTTTCACCGTTATCTTTTACATAATCTACTATATCTATAATAGATTTATCTCATTCATACAAACACAAAAATGGGCGAGTTTTGTAGTTAAAATATACAGAACCAGTCACAATGGAGTAGTTAAAATAGACTCCAGAGTGATACTTTATATCTCATGAAAATTCATATTCAGTATTTCAAAATTCATTTTTGACCATATTCTTACAATCTGATATCATTTGCTCTGATGTATCTACATTATAATTTATATCTTCATTTCCTCTTTCTTCAATTTTTTCAAAACATCAAGTGAATAAAATTCAGCACATTAACAAACTAATCAAAAGCCAGATTTTTTTCATAATTTATCGCATTATGATAATTAAATTAATTATATCTTTAATATTTTTTTCAAAATTTCTATACTATTATTCATAGCAAATTCCAAATTACTATACAATCAACCACAAGCGTCATTATTTGCTCAATCTGAAATAGATTTTATAATCACTGTATTATCCAAAATTCAAAATTCACGAGCTACACTAGCTACCGCATAAGCTTCCATTTCAGCAATATCTGCTCAAGTATTATTTCTCAATTGATTACATCTATCAGCATCATCTATAAATTGATCTCATGTCACACATATTCCATTTTCATGAAATCAAAAATTAAATTCACTTGGATTTATTCATGACTCAAAATTAATTTTTATCTTTCATTTTGCATATTCTAAATCTCATGGAAGTGGGAGATACATATCATGCTGTATAATTTCTTTAATAAGAAAAACATCTCAAATTCTGACATTATTTCCATTTAGATTTCATGCAACTCAGATATTCACAAGACAATCAATTCAATATTCTGTACAAAGTACAGAACTTCATATACTTGCTTGAATTTTTCACATTCACGTAGATGCCAATGTATATCAATCTTTTTCATAAATTTTAATATTTTTATAGGACTTGGATAGTTTTAATCACAAAAAATCTATTATAATCTGAGCTTCGGGTTCCATGGCGGTAACTATTCAGATTTTTTTCATTTATGTTTATGAACTAATAAAATCAAATAAAGCAAATATAAAATTTATGATATAGTAACAGCTGTTCATGATGCTGTAACCATTAACATACTACCTTTATTTCATAGTACCTCATAATCAATATCGATACCAACGACTGCATTAGCACCTTTTTCCATTGCACGTTTTGTTAATTCTTCTAGAGCTGTTTGACGAGCTTTTATTAATTCTTCCTCATAAGAACCAGAACGACCTCATATCATATCACGTATACTCGCAAAAAAATCTTTAAATAAATTAACACCACTAATCACTTCACCAAATACTATACCATGGTATTTTGTAATTTTTTTTCATTCTACCATAGGTGTTGTCGTTAAAATCATGATTATATAATTTTAAAATATAAAAATCTATTTACTCATATAAATAGTCTGAGAAGGAAATGCAAATTCTATTCATTCTTTTTCAAAATTTTCTATCAATTCTAGATAAATCTTTTCATTTATTTTTAAACTTGCTTCATAGTCTGGATTCAGAATATTATAACTCATCAGAAAGTTTATACTAAAATCTCACATTTTTTCTAAATAACATCGTTCATATTCTACATCTTTCTGTTTTGAAACTATATCTTTGATAATTTCTGGAATAATTTTCAGCTTTTTTATTCATGTATCATAAGTTACTCAAATAGAAATTCTCTGTCTTCTACTTTTCATAGTTCTGTAATTAATTACTTCAGTAGCAAGAATATTACTATTTGGAACTATAACTTGCTGTCACTGAACTGTCTGAATCGTAGTAGATTTGAGAGAAATCTGTTTTACTGTTCAGATTTTTTCGCTACTTCATTCTCAGATTTTGATATAATCACCAACTATAAATGGTTTGCTGAGAATTATAGAAAAAGAAGAAAATAAATCTGTCAGAATATTCTGTAATGCAAATGCAACTGCGATTCAAGCAATTCCAAATCACGCTAAAACTGGAGTTAAATCTACTCAAATATTAGTCAAAAATACAAAAATTCATAAAGCCCAAACTATAACAGTCACGATAGTTTCTACAGATTTTTTAGCCGTTTTGTCTTTACGAAAGAATTTTTCTAATGAAAAATCTACACATTTTATAATCACTTTTATCGCAAATATCGTAACTATTCATAGGAACACAGATTTTAATATATATTTTATATTTTCAGGAAAAGTTAAGAAACTGATGGCTATATATATTTCCATTGCTACAAAAAGACATTTTGGAAATTTATTCATAATTTTACTCAAATATTGAATCCATTTTTTTTCAGATTCTTTTTCAGTAAGTGAATCTAATTTTTTTAGAAATAAATCCACTACAAAATATAAAATTACAAATATCAATACTGATAAAACTATCATTCATATAGTATTTCAGTAAACAACTGTATTCATGATATTAGATATAGAATCTGGCATTTTTTTATTTTAATATGGAATAAATTATTTATTTATGTCATTCTGAATGAAACGGAGTGAAATAAAGAATCTTATGTGTTGTGTGTGATACGCCTAAGATCCTTCACATTCGTTCAGGATGACTATATGATGTAATATGGATTCTTCGCTGTCGCTCAGAATGACGTGAAAATTACTCAGTCTTTTCTTCTTTTTGAACAAAAAATTTTTTTGGATTTTTCTCCTTATGAACTGTAGGACTATCAATCTTTTCTATGATAGCATCCAAAACTTTATCTACATTCTGACCAGTTTTTCACGAAACACAAATAATTTCATCAGCTGGAATTCAGATTACATGTTCAATTTCTGCTGCTACTCTAGCAGGATTTGCAGCTGGAAGATCAATTTTATTCAAAACTGGAATAATTTCTAATCACTGATCAATTGCCTGATAAAGTGTTGATAAAGTCTGAGCCTGAATTCACTGACTTGCATCTACTAGTAAAATTGCTCACTCTACTGCAGCAAGTGAACGAGAAACCTCATACTGAAAATCTACATGACCTGGAGTATCTATCAGATTTAATTCATATCATTTCCACTGCATTCTAGCAGGAGTAAGTTTGATAGTAATTCATCTTTCCTGCTCAATGTCCATTCTGTCCAAAACCTGACTATGTTCTAGTTTTCTCACTGTTCACGTAATTTCTAGCATTCTATCTGCTAGAGTAGATTTTCCATGATCAATATGTGCTATTATACAAAAATTACGAATATGTTCTGTAGACATATTTTATCTCAAAAATATATTTTAAATAACTATTTTGCTTCTACTCCTAATCCTTTTATAACGAGGAATACTACCAATGCTACTACTATAAAATCAATAGCTCTAGCAAGTAATTTTCCATAAAGAACTCATTTCCATGAAAGATTTTCCAATTTATCAATCTTTAATTTCTTTAAAATTGGAGCAAAAATAAGTGGAGTAATAAAATCTTCAATGAAAGATTTAGTTAATTCTCCAACTTTAGTTGCAATTAAAAGTCAGATAGCAACTCAGATTACATTATAAGTTGCAATAAAATCCATAAATTCTGCTCGCATATTTATATTATATAAAAATATAAAAGGTACTTTTCTTATAGAAATATATTATTATTTTTCAATATTATTTAATTTTATTTAAATCTTGACTATATTATACTTTTCATTATATATATTATGGCAAACGAATTTAGTGATATTAATATTTTTAAGTATTTGATGTAAATTTAGATTTATCGTGAGATAATAGCTAAATTTGGATGTCGTGAGACATTTTTATGAATGATTAGATTTATATCTATCTATTTACTCGCATCGTATTCGGTGCGAGTTTTTTTTACTTTTTTTTAACATTTTAACATCAGAAAATTTTCTGATTTTTTATTTTTCACAAAAATTTTAACATTTTTACATTATTTAACATTCTGATTTTTTATAAATTTTCTATATTATAACTTTGTTTTTTTTTAATTTATCAATTATTTAACATTTTTACATTATTACTATCAATTATTTTTTTTAATTTATTTGTAATATAATAAGAAGAAATTTTTTCGAATAAAATGTTGAAAAATGAAAAACAAATCATATAAGAAAATTGTAATATTTTTTTATATATTTACAATATTTTTTATGAAAGATAAAATCAAAAGGAGTATAGTGATAACTATATTTGGATTATTTCTATTATATTTGATTTGGTTGATATCTCAATGAACTATGATAGTACAGAATCAATATGCAGGTCGAAATATTCCAATGTATATAATTTTGATAGCTATTTGTTTATATATGGTTTGTTTATATTGAATATATCCAATTCATGTAAAATTTTCTAGAGCTACAGCATTAGTAATTTGATTATTATTTATAGTTTTGTCTCAAGTAGTATTGGCTAATGATGGATATTCTCATATATATATTTGAGATATGTTTTCAGTTTTAGGTGTTTTAATATTGATATTATTTCCTACTAATATTTTGACTACAGATAAGGTAAAAAAACAAAAAGCCAAAAAAAATGAGGTTATTATTGAAGTTTAATTTTGTTAATATAAAAAAATGTGAAGTGATGCTTAAATATTTCAATATAAATCAGACTTTTTAATTATTATTTTGTAAAAAAATGGCAGAAGCTAATAATATTATAGAAATTACATCAAAAGATCAATTTGAAGAAGCTGTAAAATCTGAAACTTTAACAATAGTAGATTTTTGGGCTGTATGGTGTGGACCATGTAGAGTTTTAAAACCATTATTACACAAAATAGCTGGTGAACATCCAGAAATTCAATTATTAACTGTAGATGTAGATGTTAATCAGGAATTGGCTGCTCAATATGATATTAATTCAATTCCAGCTGTATTTATGTTTAAAAATGGTGAAATAGTTGATAATTTCGTTGGAGTTATGCCTGAAAATGAAATTTTAGAGAAAATTGAAGCTAATAAATAAATTTATTTAGATTTTAAGTAAAAAATAAGACTAACTTTGAATAGTTAGTCTTTTTATTAGTTATAAATTAATGTTTTTTATGTCTAGCAGAAGTATACATATCGAAGCATTTATATAACCATTTATTCAAAACTAAGTCATAACTACCCCATTGTTCAATTTTTTCTCATCAGAGTGATTCTTTGAAAGCACTTACTCATGCGAGTGGATGATCTGGAAATCATGTTGGAGCTCATCACATCATATCACATCTAGCATATCCATTATCTCTAGCTCGGCAAAAGGCATTATATTTCAAAAATTGCTGTCATCAGTAGGCATTTTTTCATCTTTCAGAGAATCAGTACAAATATATCATAGTTTTTCAGTCAAATCAGCATACACTTCATGCAATAATTTCTCATTCATATTTAGTTACAAAAAGATCTCAGTTATTATTTTCCTTAAAATATCTCATCAAAGCTTCAAATTGTCTTCTAGTAATTGGAGTAAATCATTTGAGCTGAGAAACTTCACACCATTTATGATAAAAAACTGAATGTTCCTCAGGAGTAGCTACTGAAAATTGGACTCAATGAGATAGTCATTTTCTTACTTTTTGTCTAGCTCAGTCATTAAATCATGCTAAAATTTCTTCATTAGATTTATCCAATTCATAAACTATGTTACTTTCTGGCATATTTTCACGAAAAGCCACTTTCAGTCAAAATTCATCACATACTTTTTGGCGTAAATCTAATCTCATATTTTTTACTTCTTCTTCAAATCATTCAGTTTTTTTTATATTATTAAAAAATCTGATCATAGTATTATTTATTCACAGTTGGAAACAAATATTTCACATTTTATTTCCATATTTTTTCTTGATATAATCGAGTTCTTTATGAATAAGTTCAATATCATCAGGCAAAAAAACTCACATCACTTGTAGCCATTGAATAGAAAATGGTCAGATTTTTTTCTTTTTTATCAATCAAAAATAATCTTGTCCAAAAAGATGTACTTTGAAAGTAGGTTTTCTATATATTTTTGACTGAATATCCTGTCGCAATTGAGATTGATAAAGATTATAATCTGAAATTGGTTCAAGAGGATATGAATAGAATGATGATAGAGAAGTCACTATTCTCTGGAATGTATATAAAATTATTTAAGCTGAATTATAATATTGAATCAGTCTAAAGTTTCAAGTAAAGTGTAAATTTCTTGATAAAAAGTCTGATATTTTTACAATTAATTATTAAGTTTAAACTTGTTTGAGTATAATTCACAATGACATTTAAAGATCGATGGAGAAATTATAAAAGTATTGGAATATTTTGTGTGATTTTTTTAGTATTTTTAATAATTTTTATAATTTGGAATATTTTATGAAAAAATGAAAATAAAATTCAGACTGAGGAACGAGTAAATATTTCAGATTTTCCTACTACTCTGGAGATAGATAAAGAATGAAAATTATTATCATATCCAGAAGTAATGGTTTTAGCTGAAACTGACTGAAAAATAATGAATATGAATGTGACACAGTGAGATATAGTTGAAGAGCGAGATATTTTAATGCAGATATGAGAAGAAGATTGAATAGATGAAAATACTGATATAGATACAAGAATTGGAAGAAAATTTGCTGAATATTATCAAATGAAAAATGAATATAAACAGTTTGAATCGGATTTTTGAGAAGAAATCTCAGTTTTAGAAGATAAATTGAGAGATTATAATGTTGAATTTAGTATAGCTGTGGATATGTGAGATGAAAAAACTACGGAAATTATGTCTGAAAAAATTGAAGATGTAGAAAATGAATTAAATTTATTAAAAGATAGGAAAATTTATTTAAAATCTGAAGTTAATAGATTAGAAAATGAAATAATGTTAGAAAATTTGGATAATATAGAATATTTGTATGAATTAGATAAAAAATCTCCTAGAGCTTCGATTCAGTGAATAGTTTCAGAGATTTATGTACAGCAGTGAGATGAAGTAAAAAATTGAAATAAATTATTAAAAATTATAGACAATACATATAGTCCAGAAATAGCAGTTTGATTAAGTTTTAATGAATATGTACTTACACAGGATTTGACATGAGTTTTAATCGTAACTGAAAATGAAAATCGATGAGATTCATATTATGAATGAGAGATATATACTCGTAGTCCAAAAATTAATGAAGACTGAGAATATACACTCACGGTTAGAATATTAGAAGAAGTTTCAGATTTGATTTTGAATGATAAGAATACAAAAATTACTGTAATTTTTACCAAAGATTATCCAACGATTTGGATTCCAAAAAATTGTTTCACAGAAATATGAAAAAATAGTTGAAAACTAACTTTACGTGATGGTGATATAATGAAAATAAAAGAAATCTGAATAAAAAATAAATGGAATAATTGGATAAATGTCGATAATTTAGCATTATTTTGACTTGAAAATGAAGAAGAAAAAGATGGAATGAATTTATGTGTTGAAGATTGGAATAAAATCATAAAAAATTGGGATAATGATCCAACATTACATGAGGATGAATCTTTAATTGAATGGCGTAACCAATTTGATAATGTAGAAGATTTATGTAAAGAATTCATAAAAGTAAATCCAATGTACAGGAGTGGTCATAGAAATGCATCTATAATATCGTTATTATGATGAAGTGGTGAAAAAATTGAAGTATTATGTAGATTAGAATAATTTATTATTTATCTAAAAATATGGAAAGAAAAGATTATTTAGTTCTAGTGAATAAACAAAATAAACTTCCAGATAATTGGGAAGAAATATCTGAGCTTGTAGAAGTGAAAAATAGTTTTGGAAAATTTCTAAAAATAGAGAAAGAAACATTGGAAAAATTTAATGAACTAAGAAGAGTTTTATTGGCTGAATGAGTAGATATTGAGCTTGATAGTGCATATCGTTCTTTTTCTATTCAGAATGAATTTTTTGAAAAATTTAAAGAAGAATATGGAGAAGAATATGCAAGTAATTATGCTGCACCTGCAGGTTATTCTGAACATCATACATGATTAGCAATTGATATATGTATCAAAAAAGAAAACTGAGAAATTATTTCAGAAAATCATGAAATGATAGTTGAGTTATGAGTTTTTGATAGAGTTCATAAAAAAATGGTAGATTATTGATTTATAGTTAGATATCCTGATGGAAAAGATAGTATTACATGATATAGTTATGAACCTCGACATTTAAGATATATATGAGATGCTGATATAGCCAAAGAAATTATGGAAAATTGATTAACTTTAGAGGAATATTTGAATAAAACTTGAAAATAAATATTTAAGTTAATGTTTTAAATTTTGTTATAGATTATGAAAAAATCATTATTATTAAGTTTTGTTTTATTATCAGGAGTATTAATGGTTGCGTGTGAAAATAAAACTGATCAAAATTTAGAAGATACTCAGACTTGTTCTTTATGAGAATCAGTATGTGATCTTACGTGAACTAGTATTAATTCAAATGAAAATCAGACTGGTATAGATTATTTAGTTTTGGTAAATAAAGAGAATAAATTACCAGATGACTGGGAATCTAAGCTAGAATTAGTAGAAGTACAAAATGCTTATGGTGAAACAATCAGAGTAGAAAAAGAAGCTTTGGAAAAATATAATGAACTAAAAGCTGATTTAGCGAAAGAATGAATAGAAATAGAACTGGATAGTGTATATCGTTCAGTAGAGAAACAACAGCAAGTGTGGGATGAATTTGAACAGGAATATGGACTCGAATATACTCAGAAATATGTAGCAGTTCCATGATATTCAGAGCATCATACAGCTTTGGCTCTAGATATAGTTATTAGAAAAGATGGAGTGTTAATTTATGAGAATGATGATATGATAGCTGAGCCTGAGATATTTGCAAAGATTCATGCTAAATTAGCAGATTATGGATTTATACTTAGATATTTGGAATGAAAAGAAGATATTACATGATATGGATATGAACCTCGACATTTGAGATATATATGAGATGCTGATATAGCCAAAGAAATAATGGAAAATTGATTAACTTTAGAAGAATATTTGAATAAAACTTGAAAATAATTATTAATTAAATTATGTATTTTTATCTTTTTATAAAATATAAATTATGAAAAAAACATTATTAGTAAGTTTGGTCCTATTATCAGGAATTATATTGACTGCATGTGGACAGGATAATCAAACAGATGATACAACTAAAAATCTACCTTTGACAGATTGTCAGAAAGCTGTAAATAAATATTTGGAATGAGCTGATAAGAGTGGAAAATGAGATGAAGTAAAAAAATGAGATAATATAGTAGTAGATTATATATGACGTTTGGATGATGGAAGTGTATTTGATACAAGTATAAAATCAATAGCTGAAGAATGTGGAGTATATAATGAGAATAGAAATTATACTGAGTGATTATCTTTCCAAGCACAAGCTGGACAAATGGTAAAATGATTTGATGATGGAGTAATCTGAATGAAAGTTTGACAGACAAAGACAGTTCAGTTTTGACCAGAGGAATGATATGGACAATATGATAAAAGTTTGGTAGTTACGGCTCCAATATCAGACTTTGGAGATGTTAGTCAGTTCTCGGAATGAGATACTGTTTATTTATGAATGGGATATCCTGCTAAAATTATTAAAATTACAGATAAAGAAATAACATTAGATATGAATCATGAATTAGCAGGTAAAGATTTGATATTTGATATAACTATTAAATCGATTAATTAATTTAGTTTGTATATTTGAAAAATATGGAAATTCAAAAATCTGTACAAGAATATTTAGATTGAGCTGATAAAAATTGAGCTTGAGAGACTGTAAAAATCGGAGATAATATAACAGTTGACTATATTTGACGTTTAGAAGATGGGACAGTATTTGATACAAGTGTAGAATCAGTAGCTAAAGCATGCTGAAAATATAATGAAGCTAGAGATTATACTGAGTGATTAACTTTTGGGGTGTGAGCTGGACAGATGATTAAATGATTCGACGAATGAGTAGTAGGTATGAAAGTATGACAAACAAAGACAGTTCAATTTGGACCAGAAAAATGATATGGACAGCGTAGAGAAGATTATATCATGACTTATTCTGCTGAAGAAGTATGAGATTTGAGTAAATTTACTGAATGACAAAGAGTTTATCTATGAATATGAGCTGCAGCATTGATTACGAAAGTGACAGATAAAGAATTGACTATAGATTTAAATCATGAATTAGCAGGTAAAGATTTGATATTTGATATAACTATTAAATCGATTAATTAAGTTTTTATTTTCTATATTTTCATACAATGGAACTTAAAGTTTATGATTGAGAATATTTTGAAAGAAGTAAAACTCGATATATTATTTTTGCGTTTGTTATATTATTAGTGGCTGTATTGTCTATAATGTATAACAATATAGGATGATGAGTAATAGTTTTATTTTTTACTGCTGGATATTTGTATTTTTCGCTAAAATCAAATAAAACGGTAAAAATGATTATATGAAAAAAAGTATTAGAAATATGAAAAACTATATATCCATGGGAAACTTTGAGATGATTTGTACTAGAATATCATGTGAAAAAAAAGAAAATTCACAATATAGTTATACTAGATAATAAAGGTAGACCTAGTATCTATACAATTAATGATACTGCTAAAAATATAGAAAATTTTGTAAATGAATTGAATGTATATATTCCTATGTTGGAAAGTTATCCACAAAGTAGTTTGGATAAATTTGTAAGAAGAATAAAATTATAATTCAGATTAAAATTAATTGAATAGGATTTTTTAAGTAAAAGAAATAAATGTCGTGACATAAATTGGTAATTAAGGATGCAGCGTGGCAATTATTTGGGAGAATTATTTCTGCTCTTTTTGGTTTTGTAATTACCAAGATTATTTCTTCATATTTAGGACCACTGAGATATGGGGACTATGGTACGATATTCAGATTTTTTGCTTGGTGGACTGCCCTAGTAGATTTTTGACTTTATGTAATCGCTGTAAAGCGTTTATGAGCGATTAAAGAAGAAAAATGAGATGATTCTCCAGAACTCAAAGAAAATTATCATAAATTCGTCTGAACTAGAATGTTTATGATAATCGTGATTTATACAATTGCAATAGTTACAGCATATCTAATTCCTGCATATACAAGCAATCCATTCATAATTCGAGGATTACCACTTGCGATGCTATATTCTGCAAGTAATATGTTTGTAGGAATTCAGCAGCTTCCATTGCAGTTATTCTGGAAGATGAATAGACTTAGTCGATCATTGATTGTGGCTAGATTATCACAATTAGCAGTATTACTACCGACTGTATATCTGATTTTTAGAAATATTAATTTTGAGTCCGAGCAAGTAAGTACAACTGCAATTCTAGCATTTTGCTGTGTGATATTTTCAGTGGTAGCAAGTGCATTATGACAAAATGTAGACATGCATCTGAGGAGTAGAAATTTGCTTCTATTCAGAATAGATATAGACTTAAAATTTATAAAAAATATTTTCAAAGAAAATCGAAAATACTGATTTTCATATTTTTTCAGTTCATTTCATACTTTGATAGTATTGATGTTTTTGGGTTGGTTTTTTCCAACTTCATCGTGATATGGATATGTGTGATATTGGGCATTAGCACTACAGTTATTAGAAATTTTATTAATTATTCCATCATCACTGTGAAATAGTTTACTTCACAAAATTCCTACATATTCCAATCTAGACAAAAGAAAATCGATGTGAAATCTGCTTTCATTAGTAGCGTGGATTGGATGAATAATTGCGATAGATTTTCGGGTTTTTAATAGAGATATAATACTATTTGTATCGAGTAAAGAATTTCTATGAAGTCGAGATAGTTTAGCTACATGGTGATCTAATCAGATTTTACCATTCCTTGGAATAGTATTATTCTTTAGTTTTATCAAACAGATTTTCAATTATCTATTTGTATCACTGGAGAAGCAGAATGTACTTTTCAAAATAAATCTAACATGAGTAATAATCTGAGTTTTGGTAGCTTTATTTATAATCCCTAAATGGAATTTACTTGGATGAATTATAGTTCAAGTATTGATAGAAACAATATTTATGGTTGGTGCTATGATAGTAGCATGAAATATGAAAGTATTTCCAAAATTTCAGAAAAAAGCTTGATTTCAATTACTTGGAATTTTGGGAATTATGCTGGTAAGTGGATTATTTATCAATGGTTGGCTAGATAGTCATGAGATTAGTTGGCGAATGTTTTTGATAATTGCATGAATTTACAATTTGATTATAGTTTGAATTTCTTTGAAGCCTATTAAGGCTGTGGCTAAAGGTTTGACGGTGGATTAGAATTTTTTTATAGCCCCTCAATCCTTCGGACAGCTCCCCTAGCAGGGAGCAAAACTTGAAAATTAAGATTTCTCCCCTGATAGGGGGAGTGGCGAAGCCGAGGGGGTTAATGGTGAGATACTTATGGATTTTTCAATTGAAGTCTCAGAATGACAGTAAAAAACCTAAGATTCTTCGATTTCGTCTAGAATGACGTGTGAAGAATTTTTTTAAAATGTAAAGATTGACAAAAATATTAATTTATAATTATATTATACACAAAGTGATAAAAAATGGTTATCAGATAAAAAATTGATATAAAACCTAGTTTAGAACAAGGAAATTTTACACATATTTTTTGAAAATTTTTTAAGAAAAAACAGCTTATGAAAATTTTTTAAAAAAAGTCAACCCAAAATTAGCGTTATTTTTTTCAGATTTTTGCAAAATTTTTCTTTCTGTGCTATAATTAGGTATGAAATATTTTTAGTCTATTTCATGGGAAGGAAAATGAAAAAGTTAGTGAATGTAGTTACACTCGTTGTAATGGTGAGTGTGAACACGATGACGCCTTTTACTTATGCGTTTGCGCAGTATGATGAGCCTGTGTATTCACAGGAAGTCGTAGAAGTATCGGATGATACGGCAAATTCCCAGATATCTGGGCAAGCTACGGCTGGCGACTCATCTAGTGAAACGTGATATGAAGAAAATATCCAGGGTGAATCACCTGTGGATTTTTCTCTAAATACGGAATCACAAACTAGCGCAGAAGTGGATTCTTTGGCTTCGTCTCAGAATGATGGAGAAGTACAAGATTCTTCGCTACGCTCAGAATGACAAGCGTGATGAGAAGAAGATTCTTCGACTTTGGCTCAGGATGGCGAGACACCTATGGATTCCTCACATTCGTTCGAAATGACGGATGAGCAAGAAGAGGAGGAAGAATTGGATTTCACTTGAAAGACCGTAGCAGCTGTGACTAAAATGCTATGATGAAACTGGGAAACTGATTCTGATGGATATGCTGAGGCATTAGGAATCGAAAATTATCAAGGTTATCCAGAACAAAATGAAATAATCAGAAATTATATGGTAACTAATAAAACCCTTCCTGAAAAATGACAAAACACACAAGATTTTCATCCAGCTCAGCTGGACAAGCTTCGTTCAGAATGACAGGTATGAAGTGAATGAGATACACAAATTTCAGATGATGAGGATGGAGAAGATGATGAAGATCCTTTGCCTGAAGAATGAGACACACAAGATTCTCAGCTAGCTGAGTGAACTTCGCTAGACGCTCAGAATGACATCGAACAGCCAGAATGAGAAGATGAAATGTGATTCTTCGATGAATTATGAGAAGGAATTCAGAATTTGTTTAATAAAATTAGATATTTCTTCACAGATGAAGAAAATGAATCATATATAATATATAGTGAAGATGATAATGATATATGAACTATTACATTAAAAGATCCAGAAACTGCGGCTACTATCACTATTATGGATAGAAATCTATGAGCTGAAAAAGTAAATGACTATGGATATTATTTTCAATGGTGAAATAATCACGGAGTAGAAGAAGTAAATTCTACAAACAAAACAACTATTAAAGCTATTTATGATGATAGTTATTATGCTAAATGATATGATGGTAATGGTTTATTTATAGTATGAGCCAAAGATTACCGAGAAAATGGAAATCATTATAATAATTTATGGTGATGAGATTTGAAAGAACAATACAAGCAGGCAGCATGTCCTGCATGATACCATGTACCAACTGCCAAAGAATGGAATCAGTTGATGAGTATATGGTGAAAGATTCATACACAGGATGTATCTGTGGATGAAGAATGACAAAATGTTTCACAGACTAGATATACAGCAAATTCATCAGAAACTAAGATAGCTTCATTTAAAGATCAGGCACAGCAATGTGAAGAATCTGACACTCAATGTGTGGATGAAGACAATTTTAGTGATATAATCAATATTTTATCATCAGAACTCAGACTTCCTTTAGCTGGAGGTTATGATGAAGATGGTAAATATTATGATGAATGATGAATTTATTGGACATCTACAGCCAGAGATGGAGAAAAAGCATTAATTTTCGATATTGATGCTTATTTTGGCATTAATGGAGATGACAATTTGGGTTATAAAGCTCAAGGTCATAATATTAGATGTTTCCAGAATGTGACAGAGCGAGATGCTGGAGAAGATATTCAAGATTCTCAGCAAACTGAGCAAGCTCAGCAAGCTGAGTGAACTTCAGCTGATGCCTCTGAATGACAGGGTGATACAAACAACAACCCGGGTTCAGCCTCAATGACTGACCAGGATTGAAATGGTGAACAGGATGAGAATGAAGTAGAACCCGGGTTGAATGTGGAAAATTCTTCAGAATGACAAGCTGGAGATGATGAACAAGCTAAAACAGATTCTAATATATCTGTTTTAGATTATCTTTTTCATGAGGGAGTCGGTGACTCGGCTTCCTCTCCTTTCCCAGGAGATGAAGGGGATAATTTAGAACAAAGTTTTACATGAGATGACACACAAGATTCTCAGCTAGCTGAGTGAACTTCTCTAGACGCTCAGAATGACGATGTGCAGGTAGAACTTGACAAAGCACGAGCAACACTCAATGTAGAACCAATTACAAAAGCTGAAAGGTACAACAGAGTAACGGTAAATGTAGAAGCTCCAGCTGGAACTTTCCCTCAAGGAACTTATGCAAACATCAGACCAATTGTATCTACAGTCAGACTAGATGAAATCAAAGGACAGATTTCAGAGGAAGATAACACAGTATCAGAAAACTCTGAAGTAGTAGCTTTTGATATTACATTCATGTACAAATTGAGTGATGGTACAGAGGTAGAAGTGCAGCCTAAAGAAAACACAGTAAAGGTGGAATTTAATTATGAGGATAATGATAATCTTTCAAAAGCTGACGAAAATGACTCTCAGGAAGTAAAGATTTTCCACTTGGATAATAAAGATGAGAATGGTGAAAAAGTAGATAGATGAGAAGAAAAAGTAGTAGATGTGACAAATAAACAGGAAAGTGCAGAAGATGGTATTGTAGTAGCGGATGCTGAAAGTTTCTCAATCTATGTACTTACTTTAAGTGATAATTCACATACTTTAACTCTTTATCCAAATTGAGGTACTTTTACAAATAATAATATAATTATAACATGACCATGTGATCAAGAAAATGATCCATCATGTTCTGGAACAATCACTGTTGATGGTAACTGAGTAGTAGAAGAACCTGTGGTTACAAAAACTAATTATAATTTTGCTGGATGGTATACAAGTACGGATGGTGGTACAACATTATCTGATACGGCTTTTGATTTTGATACTCCAATTACAGATGATATTACACTTTATGCTAAATGGACAGATTATGTGATTACCTTTGATACAGATGGTGGTAGTGATGTAGATCCTATATTTGTAAATGATGGGGATACAGCTACTAGACCAAAAGATCCTACTAAAACATGAAATTATATGTTCTTATGATGGTTTGATGCTGCATCGTGAGGAAATAGATTTGAATTTGAAGATAATCTTATTACTTCAGATAAGATTCTTTATGCTCACTGGGCTGAATTTGAGAAGTTGAATTTCACATGAGTGGTAAAAATTTCAGGATATCCAGATGGAATGGCAACAGTTACGATTATGGATAGAAATTTATGAGCAACTGAAGCATGAATATGAACAACAGCCTCAGCAGATTCATATGGATATCTTTATGAATACTGAAATAATCATGGATTTTCACTTGTAAATAAAAGAATTCCTAATGAATATATAAGAACAGACCAAGTAGATGTAACGGATTATTCGTGGGAGAATCCATTCTATTCTAAATATTATATAAAAAGGAGTGATAACTGGATGACATCATCTTCTAATAAAAATTTGTGGTGATGAGCAAATGATATTTTGACAAACTATTATTGAGAAAATATAGATCCTTCTCGTAGACAATGACCATGTCCAGAATGATATCATATACCATCTGTGAAAGAATGGTATGATGTAGTTGATATTTTATTTCAGAAGTATGATATTGATGAAAAAACGGATAAAAATTATAAATATCCTGAACAAGTTTGAAAAAATCCTAAAACTGTTAATGAAGTGAAATATATGTTATGAGATTATTATGATGATATAGAACAGGATTTGAATTTAGTATATTTCTGACGTATAAAAGAGAATGAAGTCGCAGTTGGTAGAGATGCAAGTTCTGATGATCCGAGAGCTCCATACTGGACATCAAGTGATCATAATAGTAAAGCATTTATTATAGAGTTTTGATTAAAAGCTAAAGCACTAAGTTTATGATGATTTGAAGAACCTAAACCAAGTGGTTATTGAGTTCGTTGTTTCAAGGATGTACCAGATTATTGAATGGTAAAATTTGAATTAAATGGATGAAATTGGGATGTAGAGGATGAATATTTGGCATATAAAAGAGCTGAAGGAATTGAGTTACCATCTGAACAACCAGAAAAATATGCTTATAATTTTGATGGATGGTATACAGATGATTGAACTTTTGAGGATGAAGTAGTCGATGGAAGATCATTAGATTCAAATGTGACTTTATATGCTAAATATGAACCTAAAGATAAATATCTGATAAATTTTGTGGTTGAATGAGCAGCTAGAAGTAAATTGTTAATGGAATGAGAAATCCCTTCTTATGATACAAGTTGGCCAGAGCCAGCTAAACCAGATCAGGGTGAATATTCTTATAGATTTGATGGTTGGAATGATGGAACTACAAAATATGACTTAGGTGAAGAATTACCTGCTGTTACAGGTCCTGCTACATATACAGCAGTTTTTGAGCAATATATGGTAGATAGGCATAGAGTATCCTATGATATAGATGGAGATGGTCATGAAGATAATGTAGAGTATGTAAGTAAAGTAGAGGGTGAAAATATTATTACTTTACCAGTAGCTCCAACTAAAGAAGGATATGATTTTGCATGATGGAAAGCTGATAATGAAGAAAATGCTAGAGAAGCTGAAAGTTCATATACAGTTACAGGAGATGTAGATTTTACAGCTCTGTGGACACCACATGATTATAGTATAGCGTATGACTATGATGGATGAACAGTATCTCAGACTAATCCTACACATTATAATCTTGGTAATAATTCGGTAGATATACATTCTCCATCTAAATCAGGTTATAAATTTGTATGATGGAAAGAATATTCTTGTAATGAATCTGATGTGGCTAATTGTCAGAATTGGACATTTGTAAGAGATGTGCTTGTATATGGAGATCCAACTTCTATTGTAATATGAGGAATAGGACATAAAAAATATGTGGCTCAATGGGTAGAAAATGAGGTGACATATTCAGTGATTTGGCTTGATGATAATCACTCTTATATGGGTATTTCGAATGTGCCATTAAATACTATAGCCTCTACAATTACAAATATACCAAATACGGCTAAAGAAGCAGATGCTGAATATACTTATACTTTCCTTAACTGGACAAAGAAGAGTGGTTCTGATTTTGTAGATGTCGATCTGAGTCAAGAAACTATAACAGATAATATGATATATTATGCGAAATATCAAAAGACTAAAAATAAATATTCAGTGACATTTGTAGGTGAGGATGAAACTACAGTTTTACAGGAATCTACTCAGTATGACTATGGAACAACATCAGAAAATATAACTATACCTACTGCTCCAGCTAAGCAGTGATATACATTTGATGGATGGTTAAAGAAAATAGGTGATGGTGAATATTCATCTGAAGTGGTAGATATGTCTACAGAAGAAGTGCAGGCGAATGTAACATATAAAGCTCATTATAGTCCAATTACAGCTGAATATACAATTACATTTGTACTATGAAATGGAGAAAGTGATGTCGTAATAACTGGACATGAATGAGATTCTGTTATGGCACCAGCTAATCCTACTAGAAATGGATATACATTTGCTGGTTGGAGTCCAACTGTTCCAGCTACAATGCCTGCTCATAATGATACAATTACAGCTCAATGGACAGCTAATCAATACACAGTAACATTAAATATAAATTATTGAGAAACTCCTGCAACAAGTGAAATAACAGTAACATATGATGATACTTATGGAAACTGATGATTATCAAATCCTACGAGTAGAGCAGGATATACATTTGATGGATGGTATGATGCTGAAACTGAATGAAATAAGGTTAAAGCTGATACAGTAGTATCTACAGCAGCTGATCATATTTTGTATGCACATTGGACAGCAGATCAGCATTCAATTACATATAATAATACTAAGTGAGCAGAAAATACAAATCCTGCAACGTTTACTACAGATACACAGACTATTAGTCTGAATAATTTGTCAGTAGCTGGATATACATTTAATGGATGGTATGATGCTGAAACTGAGTGAAATAAAATAACTCAAATTGTACAGTGAACAACAAATGATGTAGTATTGTATGCTCATTGGACAGCAATACCATATAGTATAATTTATACACAAGTGCCAGAAGGTTATGTTGCAACAACTTATAGTTATACGATAGAAAATTCATTTACTATTCCAAATCCTGCAAGTGTAGTATGACAAACTTTCAAAGGATGGAGAGAATATGTAAAAATTGGTGAAAATGAATGAGAACCAATATGGGAAGAACCTAATCCATGACAGATATATTATAATGCTAATGGTATTACAATACAATCGTGAAATATTTGAGATAGAAAATATGAAGCTCAATGGGAAGTAAAAACATATACAGTATTTTGGGTAGATGAAGATTTAGAAATTTTGGAGACAGATAATGATGTAAATCATGGAAGCCATCCACAATTTGATGAAACTACTCCAACTAAAACAGATACAGCCGAATGGGATTATGAATTTGAGACATGGACAAAAAATGGAGTAGATGTTGATATAACTACAGAAACTGTTACATCAAATGTAATATATAAAGCTAAATATTCAGAGACAAAGAAAGAATATACAATTACTTTCGTAAATGATGACAATTCACAATTATCAACTCATGATTATGAATATGGAACAGCTGCAGCTACTATACAGCAGCCTACGGCAACAAAGGATTCTACAGCTCAGTATAGATATGAATTTGCAGGTTGGAATCCAGCTCTTGCTCCAGTCACAGGACCTCAGACATATAAGGCTACTTATAATGAAATTTTGAGACAATATGCAGTAACATTTGTAAATGAAGATGGATCTGATTTACAGTCTGCTACAATGTTTGACTATGATTCACATCCTATTTATAATGGTCCGACTCCTAAAAAAGTAGTAGATGGTGGTTTTAGTTATTCATTTGATGGATGGTTGAAGAAGGTATGAGATGGAGATTTTGGTACTGATGTTATCAGTGATTTAACATCGGAAGAAATTAAGGATACAACAATTTATAAAGCTCATTATACTCAGAGTCTATTTACATATAATGTAACATTAAATCCAAATGGACAATGAAGTGTAGATCCTTCAATTATTGTTGTAACATATGGTAGTACATATGGTAATTATGATGGACAATCTCATGAAAAATTACCAGAACCTACATGAGATGGTTATGATTTTGTATCATGGAATACACAATCAGATGGACAATGAACTACAATAACAGCATCTACATCGGTATGACTAAGTGCTAGAGATCAGATTCTTTATGCTCAGTGGACACCAAGTGATTATGATCTTGAATTTGTAGATGATAATGAGAGTACTCCATTAGTTCCAAAGACGACTTATACAATTGAAGATACTATAACACTTTCAGTTCCTACTAAATGAGGATACACATTTATTGGATGGAAAGAGTATGTAGATGGAGTTTATACTAGAGCATATTTAGCTAATGATCTTCCTCTTACTCTTCCAGCAGGAAATATTTGAGACAGAAAATATGTAGCTCAATGGAATCTGAATGGACATGTAGTAATATGGTTAGATGATGATCAAAGAGTTTTGGATATTGATACAAATATACCAGATGAAACTTTGGTTACAGAAATAGAGCCAGCTGAACCTACTAAAGCTCAGGATGATCAATATACATATACATTTGATAAATGGTTAAAAGAGGTAATAGGTGGAAATCCAGCTGTAGTTCCAGATTGGGATCATGAGAGAGTAACAGCTGATGTGAAATATCAAGCCAGTTATCAACCTCATATTAGACAATATTCAGTAACATTTGTAGGTGAGAATGGTGAAACTGTTTTACAGCCAGCTGCATTATATGATTATGGAACAACAGCTGCTAATATCACTAAACCAGCAGAACCTACTAAAGCAGCCACAGCTGCACATACATATACATTTGTATGATGGAAAGCAAATGGACAGTGAGAACCTATTCCTACCGTTAGCCTTCCAAATGTAACATGAAATGTGACATATTGGGCATCATTTACTGAAACTACAAATCAGTATGAAGTAACATTTGTAGATGAGAATGGTACTACTGTTTTGAAAGCAGCAACTCAGTATGATTATAATACACCAGCAGCTTTGATTGAGCAGCCAGCTACACCTACTAAGGCAGAGACACTTTCACACACATATACATTTGCTGGTTGGAATCCAGCTTTAGCAGATGTAACAGCAGATGCTACTTATACAGCTACTTATACATCCACTCCAAAGCAATATACTATTACACTTAATCCAGATGGTGGAGTCATTGAATGAGCAGCTACAACCAAAGAAGTAACATTTGGTTCTACTTATTGAGAATTGCCAACTCCTACGAAACTTGGATACACTTTTGGTGGATGGTTTGATGCTGATGATACACAGCAACAAAACGAAATAACATCAGCTACAGTAGTGACGACAGATGCTATAAATCAGACACTTAAGGCTAAATGGACAGTACAAAAATTTAATATTAGATATCTTGAAGATGATAGACAAACTCCAGTGACTGTGTCTGATCCTATGACAATATATACAGTAAAAGATTCTATAGTAATTAAAAATCCTACAAAAGAATGACATACATTTATTGGATGGAAAGAGTGTGTAGGAAATGATTGTTCTACAGCATATTTGAAGGATGGAAGTAGTTCAATTAAAATTCCAGCATGAAAAACATGAGATAGAGATTATTTAGCTATATGGAATGTACACTGACATGTAGTAATTTGGGGAGACTATAATGGTGTAGTTTTGGAAATAGATCCAAATGTAGATTATGGAGATCCAGTTTCATATGATGTAGAGGATGAAGATCACAATCCAAAATATCCATCTAGAGAAGATACAGCTGAATTTGATTATGAATTTATAGGATGGACAGACTGAGACAAACATTTTTATCCTATAAATGGAACTCCTGCTATTCCAACAATGTGAGATGCTGATATAACCTATACAGCTACTTATTCTGAAACAACAAAAAAATATACTATTACATTTGTAGATGCAGATGATACGGAATTGTCAAGTAAAGATTATGAATATGGAACAGCTGCTAGTGTTATAGTTAAACCAGCATTTAATATACCATCTCCAACTTCACAGTGTGCAGAATATCAGGGGGCATGGGATAAAGAGATAGTAGAAGTGACATGAGATGAAACATATAAGGCAGAGTATACATGTAAAACTCCTGCTACATATACTATTACATGGAAAAACTATGATGGAAGAATTTTGGAGACAGATGAAAATGTTCCATACTGAACATTGCCAGATTATGATGAAGATGCTCACTGAGTACCTACAAAAGATTTGCATGATGGAAAAACATATCTTTTTGAGACTTGGGATCCTGCTGTTGATGTAGTTACAAAAGATGAAATTTATACAGCAACTTTCACTGCCAATCCAAATGCGTATGGAGTAACATTCAATCCTAAGTGATGAATAGTAAATCCAAACTATAAGGTAGTAATAAATGGAGAAGCTTATGGAGATTTACCAACTCCTACAAAAGCTGGTTATACATTTGATGGATGGTATTCAGATGATGGAACATTCGCAAATGAAGTAAAATCTACAGATACATATACTTTGACAACAAATCAGACTCTTTATGCTAAGTGGAATATAGTAAGTTATAATATTACATATCAAAATGTTGAAGCTAGTTATATAGAAACAGCTCCAGTTACATATACAGTTGAATCTGATGATATTGAAATTCCAAATCCAACTAGAGATGGATATACATTTAAGGCATGGAAAGAATATGTAAAAAATGGTAATTATGTACCATGAGGGGATGAACCAGAGTGGATATTCGAAAGAGACATACTTAGAGATGGAGATAATGATATTACTTTACCTGTGTGAAATACATGAGATAGAGAATTTAGGGCTCAATGGGATATAAATCGTTATAAAGTAGTATTTAAGAATTATGATGATACTATATTAGATGTGCAGATGTTGGATTATGGAACGCCAGTTACAGCTCCAGCTAATCCTAGCAAACCTAATTCATCTAATGGTCAATTTAGATATGAATTTGCAGGATGGAAAGCAAATTGAGAATGAGATTTAATTCCTAAAACATCCACTCTTCCAGTAGCGACAGAAGATGTAGATTATATAGCTCAGTTTAATGAGATTACTAGAAAATATACAGTTACATTCCAAAATTATGATGAAACTGAATTACAGTCAAGCGATGTAAATTATGGAACAGCTCCAGTTTATGCAGGGGAGACTCCAACTAAAGCGAGTACATCACAGTATTCATACACATTTAATGGATGGACAGATGGAACTAGTGAATATGCAAAGGATGCTACTCTTCCAGATGTATCGTGAGAAACTACTTATACAGCAGTATTTACTCAATCTCCAGTAAAATATACAGTAACATTTAAAGATTGGAATGATGAAATTATTAGTGCTAAAGAATATGGTTATGGAACACATGTTGCAGATATAGTTAAACCAGCAGATCCTACTAGAGATGGATATACATTTGCAGGTTGGAGTGAAATCCCAGAAACAATGCCAGCTCAAGATGTAACAGTAACAGCTACTTATACTATTAATTCATATATAGTTACATTTGATTCTGATGGAGGAAGTGCGGTAGAAGCTGAGACACTAGAATATAATACACCAGTTTCTAGACCTACAGATCCTACTAAGGAAGGATATACATTCTCTAAATGGCAAAAAGTAGATGGACAGACTCTTTCAGATTATGATTTTGCTACACCAGTAACAGCAGATATTACATTAAAGGCAATCTGGACAAAGAATACTTATACAGTAGTATATAAGGATGGAAATAATGATATAACAATTCCAGATGCTACTACTAGTTATACAATTACAGATCAAATCACAATTCCAAATCCAGAAAAGGATGGATATACATTTATAGCATGGGAGGAATATGTATGTACAAAAACTATTAAATCTGAATGTACTTCATCTGATCGAAAGCATACTAGAGATATTCTAAAGTCAGGAGAATCAATTACAATTCCAGCATGAAATATCTGACATAGAGAGTATAGAGCACAGTGGAATATAAATAATTATGAAGTAATATTCCAGAATTATGATAGAAGTATCTTGAAAGTACAGAATTTAAATTATGGAGCTTCTGTAACTGCTCCAGCTGATCCTACTAAACCTGCAGATGCTGAGAAAGTGTATATATTTGATGGTTGGCAAGTAGATGGAGCTGGAGATGTTATTGCGACAGCAGATCTTCCAACTGTGTCATGAGATGTACATTATGTAGCACATTTTACAGAATCAGCAAATCAACATACAATTACGTTCAAGAATGATGATGGAACTGTTTTACAGTCTGGAAAAGTAACTTATAATGAGGCTCCAGTTTATGCATGACAAACTCCAACTAAAGCAAATACAGCACAGTATTCATATACATTCGCTGGATGGACTAATGGAACTACTGAATATTGAAAAGATGATACACTTCCAGCTGTAACATGAGAAGCTATTTATACAGCAATTTATACTTCAACTGTAAATGAATATACAATTACATGGAAATCAGATGCTGATACAACTATTGATACTACGACAGTAGCTTATGGACAAATGCCAACTCATGCTATACCAACTAAAAATGGATTTACATTTGATGGTTGGGATCCTGCAGTAGCATTTGTAACATGACCAGCTACTTATGTTGCTACATGGAGAGAATATGAATTGCATTCTTTCTACACAAAGTGAGGTGATCAGTTTGCTGTAGCATTATATAAAGATGATAAATCATTTGATATTTCGGCTACAGAGCAGGTAAATGGAGGTATAAATGATAGAGCATTAGCACAATTCTTATTATGAGCTGATGCCGTTGCAGATTTAACAGATGAAGAAGTTAGTGAATTATTAAATAACACACAATTTGAAATTAAAGATATTTCAGATTTATGATGAGAAGTATTATTCTTATGATTTACTAATTCAGAAGACAAACCACAGACTAAATGATACTGTTCAGATGCAGGATGTGATTATTTCTCAAGTTTAGATTCTGATTTGAAAGTGAATGATGCAGTTAGAACTAAATGAATGAATTTAACAAAGGTACAGAAACCATCATGGGTAGATGAACCAGTTAAAAATAATAATAAATATAAAGAAGTAAGAGATGCTTCAAACAATTTGAAATGATTTGTAGTATTAGTAAATGATGGATATCTATATGTTCCAGTAATGAAATATACAGTTACATGGGAAAATGCAAATACAACATTGGAGACAGATCAGAATGTTCCATATTCAGCTACTCCAACTTATAATGGAGCTGAGCCAACTAAAGCAAGAGATGATCAATATACATATACATTTAAATGATGGAGTGATGGAACTGTTTCATATGCAAAGGATGCTACTCTTCCATGAGTATCTTGAAATGTAACATATACAGCTGAATTCGATAATACAACAAATAAATATACAGTAAAATTTGTACAGGAAGATGGAATTACACCAATCAAAGTAGATGATAAAGATTCTAAAGATTATGATTATGGTACATCTGCTGATGATATAATTGTGCCAGAAACTCCAGCTAAAACTGGATGGAGATTTACTGGATGGACTCCTGAAATTGAAGATGTAACAGCAGATGCTACTTATAGAGCAACATATGCAATCAATCAATATACAATAACATTTGTATTAGGAAACGGAGATGAAAATGTTGAAATTACTCAGAATTATGGAACAGAAATTACAGCACCAGCTGATTTTACAAGAGAAGGATATATATTTGATGGTTGGGATGTAGAAGTTCCTGAAACTATGCCGGCTGAGAATAAGACTATTACAGCTAAGTGGACAGCTAATGAATATACAGTGACATTCAATTCTGGAGAATGAGCAACAGTAGATCCAGCAAGTAAAACAGTAACATTTGATTCTACTTACGGAGATTTACCTATTCCAACTAAAAAAGGATATACATTTAATGGATGGTATGATGATGAAACTGAATGAAATAAGGTTAAAGCTGATACAGTAGTATCTACAGCAGCTAATCATACATTATATGCTCAGTGGACAGCTAATGAGTACTCTGTAACATTTAATCCATGAGAATGAGCAACAGTAAATCCAACAAGTAAAACAGTAACATTTGATTCTGATTATGGAACTTTACCAACTCCAGTTAAAAATGGATATACATTTAATGGATGGTATACAGCTGCTACAGAATGAACAAAGGTTGAATCTGATACAGTAGTATCTACAGCGAGTGATCATATATTATATGCTCAGTGGACTATCAATACATATACTATAACATATGATTATGCTGGATGAACATTGTCAGACTGAGTTACTAATCCAAATGCATATAATGTGGAAGAATCAGTGAAAATATATGCTCCAAAGAAGACATGATATACATTCAAAGGATGGAAAGAATATGTAAAATCTGGAGAAAATTCACGAACATTTGTTCAAGATATCTTTGAATCAGGAGAGTCTATAACAGTTTTAGCATGAGCTACATGAAATAAGAAATATGAAGCTCAATGGATACAAAACACATATACTGTAACATTCTATCCTAATGGATGATCTAATATTGATTCTCAGAGTGTATTGTACAATGATAAAATTGAAGTTACCACAGCATTACAAAATTTCGCAAATAGTAAAGAATGATATACTTTCAAGGGATGGTATACTACATCTAATTTCGCAGAATGAACTGAATTTGATTTTAATACTCCAGTGACAGACAGATTAAATCTTTATGCTAAATGGGATAAAGATCGATATACAATTACATATCAATTGAATGGTGGAGAATTGACTAATCAATTAGCTCAATATAGTATAGATTTTGTCAGTTGGACAATTCTTAAACCAACTAAAGAATGATACACATTCAAGTGATGGTCTGATGTGGAAAGTGATATCGAATGAATGCCACAGACTATTTCATTGACTAATCAATGGTTTAGAGATCATGGATTCAAGAATAGAACATTTGTAGCTAATTGGGAGATTAATCATTATACAGTGAAGTATATGGATGGAGTAGATGAATTGGTAGATTTGAGAGATACAGTAGATCATGGAGATACTATTTCACCTTTACCAGTTCCAACTAAAGAATGATATACATTCGTTAAATGGTATAAAGAACCAAAACTTATAAATGAATGGACAGCTACTGACACTGTTACAAGTGATACGACATTATATGCTAAATGGAGAAAGTATACAGTTTATGGACCATTCTATATGACAGATGGTACAAAATTTAATATAGCATTATTTGATGATGACGGAAGTATAGATATTGAATGAACTAAAGCTAATAATGATCCATCAGTTATTACACCAGAGCGTGAACAAGGATTACGTTATTCACAGGCTGAAGTAGTTGAACTTCCAGAATTGTGAGATGTATTATTTATCAAATCACCACGTCCTAGTGATCCAACAAAGTCAGATACTAAATGATTCTGTTCTACACAGGCATGTAATTATTTCGCATCAGAAGGTGCTGAAAGTGTAACACCAGAATTCAAATCTCAGGCAATGGACACAACTAATCCTGAATGACCATCATGGACAGATGGTGCTACTAATTATATGAAGTATCATGAAGTCAGAGATGATAATGATAAATTAAAGTGATTCACAGTATTGGTAAGTAAGGGTAATGTGAATGGATATATTTATGTACCAGTTAAGCAATATGAAGTAATATTTGTGGATGAGAATGGAACTCCAGTTCTAAAACCTGTTACACAGTATGGTTATGGAACTCCAGCTGCTGATATTGTGAAACCAGCTGATCCTACTAAGGAGGCTACTCAGCAATATACATATACATTTGCCGGATGGAATCCATCAGTTGCAGAAGTAACAGAGGATGCTACTTATACTGCTACTTATACATCAACTGTAAATCAGTATGAAGTAATATTTGTAGATGAAGATGGAACTGAGTTAAAAGAAGCTACAGCATATGATTATGAAACGGCTGCTGCAGATATAGTTAAACCAGCTGATCCAGAAAAGGAGGGATATACATTTGCAGGTTGGGATCCAGAAGTTGTAGAAGTAACAGATGATGCTATTTATACTGCTACATATACAGCTAATTCATATTCAGTACATTTCGATAAGAATGATATAAAAGCTACATGAACTATGTCAGATCAGTCATTCACATATGATGAAGCAAGTAAAGCATTGACAGCAAATACATTCTCTAAAGAAGGATATACATTTGCAGGTTGGGCTACTTCAAGTGATGGAGAGGTTGTTTATACAGATGGACAGTCAGTTCAGAATTTAACATCAGCAGAGGATGGTGTTGTAAATCTTTATGCTAAATGGACAGCTAATACTGATACACCATACATAGTAAAACACTGTAAACAGGATTTAGAAGATGAAACTAAATTTGAAGATTGTGAATCTGAAGATAAAGAATGAACAACAGATACAGATACAGCAGCTGGAGCAAAGACATATGAATGATTTACAGCTCCAAGTGTGATTACACAGGAAAATATTGAATGAGATGGAAGTACAATTGTTGAAATAAGGTATACTAGAAATTCTTATACATTGAGTTATGAATATACAAATACTCCAGAATCAACTATGCCAACTTTGCCAGCAGTTGAAACATATAAATTCTGAGCTTCTATTACATTGGCAGAAGTTCCATCAATGAATGGATATACATTTGAATGATGGCAGGATTTCCCTGAAGGAAATACAATGCCTGCTAATGATGTAACTGTAAAATGAACATGGACACCAGTAAAATATACAGTATCAGTTTTGACTAAAACAGATGCTGAAGATTCAGCATTATGATGAGTTGTTTATGGTGCTGGAGACTATGATTATAAGAGTGAAGTTACATTGTTTGCTATACCAAATGAATGATATGACTTTATTGGATGGACATGGGAATGACAGGATGAATTAGTAAAACCACAAGTTAAGATTATTCAATCATTATTAGCTAATCAAACGCTTACAGCACATTTCCAGACTAGTGAACATACTGTAGAATTTGATAGTGATTGATGAACAGCTAGACCTACACAGACTATTAAACATTGATTGAAGGTAATAGAACCTGAAGATCCGACTAAAGAATGATATACATTCAATGGATGGTATAATGGAAATGATGAATATAATTTTGATACTCCAGTAACTTCAGATCTTCAATTAAAAGCACATTGGACAATCAATCAATATACAATCACGTTTGATACAGATGGTGGAACTGAAATAGCTCCAATTACTCAAGATTATAATACAGCTGTAACAGCACCAGCAGATCCTACTAAAGATGGATACACATTTGATGGTTGGGATAAGGATATCCCAGCTATAATGCCAGCTGAAGATATGACAATTACTGCTCAATGGAGTATTGCTCATTATGGAGTAAATTTAGTAGATGATGATCACTCTACACTTAGTCTTATAAGTCATGAAAGTGGAGAAGATATTCAGTATGGAGAAACTGTTAAAGTTAGTGTTTCATTTGATGATCGTTATCAGTTAGATTCTATATCTTCAAATGAAGTAACTCTAACTAAAGAATCAGATTCTGTATATAGTTTTGTAATGCCTGCATGATGAGTTGTAGTTACATTAAAATCAAAACCAGTAGAATATAGAATAAAATATAACTGGATAGGATGAGCTTTGGATGATGGAGAAGAGAATCCAGATACATATAATATAGAAAATTATGATAATCTAGTATTATATAATCCAAGTAAACAGTGATCTATATTTAAATGATGGCAATTGTTTGGTGGAGAATTCTTTGATGGAGAATGATCACATACAACACAAGTAGAAATTGATTCAGATGAAATTTGAGAGCCTCAGACATTTAGTGCAGTATGGGATGAAGAGGTTTATCCTATTACATATCATCTATGAGATGAAATACTTGGTATATATTGGGTAAAATATGATAGTTATGCTAATTATATTTCTCAAACTAGAGAATGATATGCATTTGATGCGTGGTATACTGATTCAGATTTTGAACTTGAACATAAATACAATTTCTGAAAAGTGACATGACCACTTCATTTATATGCAAGATGGATAGCATCAGAGCAGACATATCATGTATATCATAAATACTTAAAAGCTGATGGTTCGACAGAAAGAACTCAACATGTACAGTATGCTGTTCATACAGATGATTATATTCCTGAAGTACCAAGAAATGAAGATGCAGTGAATGATGGATATTTATTGCCAGAAGTACAGCATATAAGAATTAAAGCATGATCAGATAATGAGGTTATTTATATATACGAGAGAGCGCCATTTACTATTACTTATAAGGATGGTAATAAACAAATAGATAAAAAAACAATACTTTATGGAGCAGATATTCCGACTATGGTAGCTCCAGTGAAAGAATGATATACATTTGATGATTGGTATTCTGATTCAGAATTGACTCAACCTTATGAGATTCCGGAAACAATGCCGGCTGACAATATTGTAGTGTATGCTAAATATGATATAAATAAACATACAGTTAGATATATGGACGGTAATAGAGTACTTCAAAAATTTGATAATGTAGAATATGGATCAGATTTCCCTACTCTTTCAGAGAATCCTTCAAAGGATGGATATGATTTCGTAGGTTGGGAAACTATTCCAGCTACAATGCCAGATCGTGATGTAGATATTCAGTCGATATGGGATGCACAGATATTTACTGTTACATTTAAGCATGAAGATGGAACAACTCTTCAGTCAAGTAGTGTAGCATATGGACAGAATCCAAGTTATAATGGAGTGACTCCAACTAAACCAGCAACATTAGAGCATATGTATACATTTGTATGATGGAATGATGAAACGACTACTTATGCTCCAGAACAGACTCTTCCAGCTGTTTCATGAGATACTGTGTATACAGCAGTATTTGATGAGGATACAAGTAAGTATACAGTAACATTTGTGGATGAGGATGGTGAAACTGTTTTGAAAGCGACAACTCGATATGATTATCAAACGTCTGTTGCAGATATAATTAAACCAACTAATCCAACTAAAGCGGCTACAGCTGAATATACATATACATTTGGTGGATGGGATCCAGCTCTTGCTCCAGTGACACAAAATGTAACATATATGGCTACTTATACTCAGACTCCAAATACATATACAATTACATTTAATACTGATTGATGAACTCCGAGAAGTTCGATTACAGCAGCATATGGAACTGATATAACAGAGCAGTTGCCAGCAGATCCAGAAAAACAGTGACATCATTTTGATGGATGGGATAAGGTTATTCCAGCTACAATGCCATCACATGATATGACTATCACAGCTCAATGGACAAAGTATTATTATAATTTAACATTTAATGCTGCATCTCATTCTAAAGTAACTAAGAAAACAACTTCTCAGGATGGTACTTATGCATATAATGATGAAGTAGAAGTCTCTGTTTCAGTAGATGATGGGTATAGATTGAGTAATATTACAGCTGTAGCTACTACAGCACAGTGAGATCAGGAAGTTAGGCTATATGATCAGTGAAACGGAGTATACTCATTCTTTATGCCAGCTAATCCAGTGGTTATTTCAACAGAGGTAGAGGCTATTGATTATGGAATTGAATATGATTTGGCAGGTGGAAGTGTGGATGATGAATATCCAGATAGTTATGATATGGATCATTTAACACTGACATTGAAGAATCCTATTAGAGAATGATATACATTCAAATGATGGAAAGATGAAAAATGAAGAAATATTAATGCAGGAAATACTACAACTACTATTAATATAAATTCATCTGATAAATCAAGTAAGCTATATACAGCACAGTGGGATGTTATTGAATATAATGTGAAATATTATGTGGATGGAATTATTAAATGAAATGAAAAAGTTTCGCATAATGAGCAGGCTGATATAACTACTTATAGACCAGAGGTACAAGAATGATATTATTTTGATGGATGGTATTTAGATTCACAGAAAGAAAATAGATATACATTGGATGGTGTAGTTGCAGATATTGAATTATATGGATTTGTAATTGCATCAGATCAGTGATATCTAGTAAAGCATAGATATGAAAAATTGGATGGATGATATGATGAGATGCAGATTCCTGTAACAGATGGTGTAGTGACTGATCAAATAGTTTCACCAGAATTTGAACCTAAAGATTGATTTAAAAATCCTAGTGCTAGAAAGGTAATACAAATTAGGCCTGGATGACTATTGACAAATGAAGTAATCTATGAATATACTAGAGAGAGTTATCAGGTGACTTATAAAAATGATGGTGAAGATGATCAATATAGAATGGTTAAATTTGAAGATTATATTCCAGTCTTAACTGTTTCATCGAAAACTGGACAAACATTCAAAGGATGGTATAAGGTTGAAAATGATGAAGTTACAGATGAAAAATTGACAAATCTGACTACTATGTCTACATCTCCTGTAGTATATAAAGCTGTATGGGATGATGAAGAATATACTATTACATTTAATGTGGATGGAGGTAGTGTAATCAATCCAATTACTGGAAAATACTGAGATCCTATTTCAGTGGATGCACCTACTAAACCTGGATATACATTCGCATGATGGGATCCTGCACTTCCAGACAAGATGCCTGCTGAAAACATGATAGCTACAGCTCAGTGGACTATTAATCAGCATAAAGTTACATTGACAGATTCAGATCATGTAACATTGAATTATTTAACAGTTCCTGATGCTTGAAATAAATATGATTATGCATCTACAGTATCAGTGATAGCACATGTAGATGATGGATATGATTATACTGTGGATAGTGAAGAAGTAGATTTGATTTACAAGTGAGATGGAGTATATCAATTCAAAATGCCAGATACTCCAGTAACGATTAGAGCTACAGCTACGGCTAAAACTTATGATATTGATTATATATTAGATGGATGAAGTCTGCCACAGTGAGTATCTAATCCAGTACATTATGGTCCTACAGCTCTTACATTAACATTGAATAATCCTGATAGAGATGGATATACATTCAAATGATGGAAAGATGAAACATGAAGATTATTCTATGATGAAGATTCAGATACTACACAGGTTACAATTAACAATTCTCCATTAGTAGATAAAACATATACAGCGCAATGGGAAGTTAATACCTATCTAGTTAGATTTGAGATGGATGGACATACTGTAAATCAGCAAGTAATTACTTATAGATGACATGCAAATTATGTAAATCAGTCTAAGGATGGTTATGAATTCCCAGGATGGTATACAGATCCAGATTTTGCACAGTGAACTGAATATAATTTCAATACACCAATCACATCAGATTTGGTATTATATGGAAAGTTTGTCGCTAGTGAGAGTGAATATATAGTTATCCATAAATATTTAAATGTAGATGGAATTACATATAAACCATATGTTGTACATCATACAGATGTTAAGACAGATGATTTTATAGCAGAAGTTCCTTTTGCACCGAGAGATTGATTTGTAAATCCATCTCCAAAGAGCATAAAGGTTATGGCTAATGCGGAGAATATTGTAGAATATGTTTATCAGAGAGATTACTTCGATATTGTTTATGATGTAAATGGTTGAACTCCAGAAGTAGCTACTCAGACAATAATGTTTGGTACTAAGATTCCAGTTCCTGAAGCTCCAACTAAAGAATGATATACATTTAGATGATGGCAAAAACAGTGAACTACAGAAATTCTGAATGATAATACAATTCTCAATGATGCTCAGACAGTGACTTATGTAGCACAGTGGTGAGAAAATGAATATACAATTACATTTGATACAGATGGATGAAGTGCAATAGATCCTATTACTCAGGATTATGGTACAGCTATTACAGTTCCAGCAGATCCAACTAAAGATGGATATACATTTGCAGGTTGGGTTCCAGCAATTCCAGCTACAATGCCATTGTGAGGATTGACTGTAAAAGCTCAATGGACAGCAAATAAGTATACAATTACATTTAATACAGATGGTGGAACTGAAATTGCTCCAATTACTCAGGATTATGATACAGAGATTACACCACCAGCTAATCCTACTAAAGAATGATATACATTTGCTGGATGGAATCCTGCACTTCCAGCTAAGATGCCATTGAATGGATTGACTGTAAAAGCTCAATGGTCACTCGGTGGATTTACGATTACATTTGATACAGATGGATGAAGTGCAATAGATCCTATTACTCAGGATTATGATACAGATGTAGTTGCACCAGCAGATCCGACTAAAGAATGATATACATTTGCATGATGGGATCCTGCACTTCCAGCTAAGATGCCTGCTGAAAATATGACTATTAAGGCTCAATGGACAGTTAATCAATATACAATTACATTTGATACAAATGGATGAAGTGCTATCGATCCAATTACTCAGGATTATGGTACACCTCTAATTGTCCCAAATCCTACTAAACCTGGATATACATTTAAGTGATGGGATCCTGCACTCCCTGCTACGGTTCCTGCTGGAGATATCGTTGTAGTAGCTCAATGGGAAAAATCATGAGGAAGTAGCTCTGGAGGTGGAGGATGAGGTGGATGATCATCTAGAAGATCAGAAACTCCACAAGAGAAGGATGACAAAAAATCTGAAGAGAATATGCATGGTTCAGCAGATGATGAAGTAATCCAGAATGAAGAAGTAGATAATTGAGATGCTGCTGAAGAATTAGTTATTGAGCCAGAAGCTTTATCTGCATATGAATGGGCTAGGAAATATGATATTACGACTATGAGTCCAGTTGAAAATGCAGATCCTGATGGATATGTACTTAGATGACATTTGGCAAAGATGGTTGTAAATTATATGGTGAATGTACTTTGAAGAGAAGTGCCATATGATGTACCGTATGAATGTGTAGCATGGAATGATGATCCATCAATTTGGGAGTCTGATGAGATTAGAGATTATGCAACAAAGTCTTGTGCATTATGAGTGATGTGAATACAAATGTGGAATAATGAATTTAAGCCAAATGATATAGTAACTAGAGCTGAATTTGGAACAGTGGTATCTAGAATACTATGGTGAGATAAATATAATTCTTCGAATACTAAATCAAGATATCGATATACATTACATTTACGTGCTTTGAAGAAAGAGTGAATCATGACTCAAATAACTAGACCAATGAAATGGTTGGAAATTAGAAAATGGGTATGGGTAGTTATGATGAGGACACAAGAATTCTTGAATAAATAATCTCATAGAAAAAGAATCTGAACTTTATTGTTTGGATTCTTTTTTTTGTCTGAAACTTGAAAAATTTATAGATAAATTTATACAGATTGTGTATGTTTTTGATTTTATTATTGATTTTGAATGCTGCAGGGTAGACAATGATATGAATCTGTATTTAATGTAAAGGGAGATAAGGTTTTGCTCGTGTGATTTTGGTGATTCAAAAATATGTGAGATGAATTAATCTTACTATGAAATATAAAATTATTGCAGAAACAGTGAAAAAAAATATTTATAGTTTCTCAAGATAATAAGTGGTTAAAAATATTTCTATCAAAAGAAGTTGATTGTTCAGATATTACATTTTTAGATGAACTTCCAAGGGGATTTAGGAGTACATTTAAATATCTTAAGAAGAATGGATTTAGTCAGATTAAAGATTCTTGGAATATTGATACAGTGATTCTTGGATGAGGTGAAATATTGACTGAAGAATCTCCACATTCGTATTATTATCGATTCTGGTCTATCTGGCCAAGTTTGCTATTAAGGAGAAATCTGTATATTATGTGAGGTGTACAAATTCCTAAAAAAACAATCAATAAACTATTATTCAATTTGATACTTAGAAATACCAATAAAATTTACTGTAGGGATTTTGAATGAGTATCAGAATTGAAAAAATATTGATTTGAAAATGCTGAATTTTTTATGGATACGAGTTATTATGTGAGAAATGATTGGAAAAAATATTTACATAAAAATGCAAAGAAATACATTGTTGTGAATATAAACAAGAATGGTAAACAGTTTATGGATGATCTCAAAAAGGAAGTAAAAATATATTTGGATAAATGATATGAATGTTATTTTGTGCCAGTATGTGATGGATGGACAGATGATGACAATAGATTCTTCTCTGAAATACAAAAAGATTTTCCGTCAATAAAATTGAAAAAATGGGATGATGATTTTGAAAAATTTTTGCAGTTTTTATGATGAGCTGAAATCGTAATAAGTGCTAGATTGCATTTATATTTAATTAGTGAATATATTTGACTAAATACGAAAGTTTTTCCATATCAGAAAAAAATCAACAAAATGCAAAAGGTTATATCAGAGATTGAATTGTAGTTTTTAGATTATTATTATGTAATTCATGAAATTTTCTGTAATAGTACCAGTATATAATGAAAAAAACTCAATCTGAAAACTTTTGGATTCATTATATTCTCAGACTAGAAAACCAGATGAAATTATAATAGTGGATTGATGATCTAAAGATTGAACATATGAAATTTTACAGGAAGAAGAGAAGAAATGAAAAATTAAACTTTTGAGAAATCCTGTTCGTCAATGAAATATAGCTAGATCTAGGAACTTGGCTATAAAAAATAGTTCATATGATTTGATATTGTGTACAGATGCAGGTAATCAGTTGAATAAAGATTGGTGTGAATCTTACCTGAAAGTATATGAAATAACTGATGAAAAAGTAGTTTGATGAAAATCTGAATTTATAGCTACGACTAAATTTCAGAAAAATTGTATTCCTCGTTTGACATCTAAAGTGCCAAATTTCCCATCTAGAAATGTATCTTTTTATAAGCAAGCTCGAAAAGATGCATGATGATATCCAGAATTTTTAACTCTTTGGGCAGAGGATACTTATTTTAATAATAGGCTCAAAGATGCAGGATATCATTTTTATTACTGTAAAGATGCAGTAGTAAAGTGGGAACTTAGAAAAAATTATTATGAAATATACAAAATGTATAGAAATTATACTCAGTGAGATGCTGAGGTTCTCATTGCTAAATGAAAAAACCAGAGCATTTCAATTAAGCAATCGATTATATTTGTATGTTTCTTTTTGTGTCTATTTCTTTCAATATTTGTACTGAAATGGTGGTTTATTCCAGTTGTGATTTTATGATTAATTGGAATCTGATTGTACAAAAGGACTCCAGGATGATTCCGATTTGATTTGCATTTTAGTTGTGCAAAAATTGTATGAATGACGGTCTGATTCATTAAGTGAATTTTTTCTTGATTGCGTATTCGTATGAGGGAAAAGAAGAAAAAATAGTTATTTATTTTCAGATTTTTCTAATTTTCTGAGTCATTTTATGTGATATTTGGCAGATAACCAGTATCATATCATTATACAGCATTCAGCTATCACAAGAGCATAAGCTGCTCAGTTTATTCCATACCTTGGAATAAAGTATAATGCACAGCTTACATTTATAATTGCAATAAATACTTGAACATAGAGTCTGGTGTACTCTTTGGACATCGCAGTTAATGCGTTACCAAATACATAACTTAATGATTTGAATATCAGGATTACGGATAATATTTTCATTATATTTATAGTAGTTGCATCTGTAAATTCTGTTCCGTATAGTAGATTTAGAATAAATTTTGCTAATAATACAAATCAAGCACAACATATGATTGATAGTAATAGGTGATAGAGAGCAAATTTTCTGATTAGATGCTGGAAACGGTCCATGGAAATTTTTGTGGAAGCTACCAATTTGGTAAACATAGCCATGGAGAAAACATTAAATAGTATGTATACATAGCTTAATAATTTATAAGGAGCAGAGAAAAGTCATACATCGCTTTCTCATCTAAATTTTTCTATCAAAACTATAATTACATCTGAATAGAAATAAGCGAAAACTCCTCATAAGAAGAAAGGTATACTCATTCTTAGAATGTTTTTCATAAATTGTAAGTCGAGGCGACTTTTTTCAAAGTGAAAATATTTTTTGATATACAATAATGATGTTATTAAATTTATAATACTTGAGGCTAAATATCAGTAAAAAATTGATTTAACACTCTGGTCGAAGTAAAGGAATATGATGGTACATACAAATAATATCAGATTATTCCATATTTTTAGACTGGCTTCATGTTCCATTTTTTCTTCACTACGGAAGAAAATCCTGAAAAATTCGAGAAAACTAGCGACGATAGAGTATAATAAGTATAGTATTATTAATGTGCTGTAAGTACTTACATTGTCATTATAACGGCTTAGTACTAATATTATTATCAGTGTGATTACAGATAATATTCATTTGATGAAAGAAACATTAGTTAGGTATTTGCTAGCGTTTTTGGGATTTTTACTAAGCTCTCTAAAAGATAGGTTAGTAAGTCAAAAATCAATAATTAAGACGAAAAAAGTAATAAATGTTATTACATAATTATATATTCAGAATTCTGATTTTCATAGTTTACGAGCAATCCAAAGACCAATCAAAAAAGTAAACAGTCTAGCAACAAATTCTGAAACCAACAATCGGAAGCTATTTTTTGCTACTGTTTGTTTGAATGATGTATTTTGAAATAGAAAGTTTTTTATTCTTTTTGGCATATTTATGATTCGAATTATATCTTTGATTTTATACAAAGTTTAACTATTTTCAATAAATAGATAATAATACATTGATTTAGATAAATAATTCTGTATGTTACGGATGTCATAAAAAAAGAAAAAAGATTCGGGAATCATATCGGACATATTTGGGGTAGCTATCAATGGTGCATCGATTGGATAGTATACCGAGTTAGAGCGGGGTAGGTCGAAGAATTCATTTCTACTTTATGACAAAACAGGGGTAAAACAAAAAATTAAACAAAATTACGTGAAGATACAGAAAAACTATGAACGGTGTACTTCACAAGATGGTCAATTGGGTTAATTCTAGATTAACCAAATAATTAATAATAGATTAGTACGAGATGAATTGGGTTAGTAGGTTCTTAAAAACTTGTGAATAGATATTTATATATTCACTAACTCCTATATAACGGACATATCCAGGTGCGATCATTATTGATTATCACTAAAGAACTAAAAAAGGAAGAATTGGATTGAGATATAATTTTTTAACGATGGAAAGATTCATCGATGTTTTTGGATTGAAAAAAAGTAAAAAGTTGCCTGATGATGAATTATATGTAATGCTAATGCTTCAGAGAGCAAGCGAAGGAAGCGAGCCAGCAAAGGCAGACTGTGAAGATCCAATGATCAAAGCAGCATGTCTATTAGACTCAGACAAATGTCCAGCTGAATGTAAAGGTTCAGATGAAAAAGAAGACAACACAGTTGTTAAATCTGGAGACTTAGCTGTAACAGCTAAAGCTGCTGAAGGTAGAAAAGCTCTAATCGGATGAGTATCTGACTTAGACACTATCACTTTCAAGACATCTGAAGATGTAACTATATCTAGCATTACTCTTGAGAGATATGGATACTCTACAATTGATGATGTTGAAACAGTTCAATTAGAAGATGAAGATGGAAACATCATAGCTGATGCTAAAGAACCTAATTCTAAAGGTCAAGTTAAATTGACTCTTAAGAAAGATTACAAGACAGTTGATGGAACTTTCAAAGCAACTGTTGTTGTAAAAGTTAGAGAATTAGGAAAAGATATATCAGCAGAAACTGGAAATCCAGATGCTTATGCAGATGATGTTAATCCTAATGGTGCAAATACATATGCTGGATTAAAGAATGGATCAACATTAGGATTCAAAGTTATAGCTGCTGAATCTACAGCTAAAAACTTAAATCTTGATGATTACTCTCCATACACTTACGATTTAGTTAACTATGCTGGATCTAAAGTTCAATTCTCTACTAGAAACTCTGCAGAAAAAACTTATAATTTTGAAGCAGGAAAACTTTACGAAGTAGTTAAATTTAGAGTAAAAGCTCCTAGTGATGCTGCTATCTTGATTAAAGGATTTACTTTAACTGAAGATGACAACAACCTTGAAGCTGATAAATACGCTAAAGAAGTAACAGTTACAGTTAATGGAAAAGAAGTTAAAGGATTAAAATGGAATATTAACAAAGATGATGAATTAGTTGTTTCTTTCGATGAAATAGAAGTTGCTGGAAAAGAAACTGCTACAATAGCTGTTAATATGTCATTCAACGAAGAATTCGATAATTTCGGAAAAGCTTCTACATATTACATCAGCAAGCTTTCTAATTTTAATGCAATTGACAAAAAAACTGAATCAAGAGTTTCTCAAGCTGATGGTTATACTATTGAAGGTATTCAAAAGCACGCAGCAAACTGATGGACTACATATATCTTCAATGGAGGAAAAATTAAAATTGCTGGAACTAAATTAGGAACTGTTAATGCTGCTGCTGGTGCTTCTAATGTAAAAGTAGCTGAAGGTAATATTACAATTACAGAACCTCTTAGAGGATCTGCTCGAGTTAAAGTTAAGAGTAACGCAGCTGCTATAGATGAAATCAGATTAGTAATCGATGGTGAAGAATATGATGGATCTAAAGGAGCAGATGGTGTATATACTTTCAAATGACTTGAAATCGAAAAGTCAGGAAAAGTTGAATTAAGAGTTGATGTTAAATCTGAAGTTGATGGAGAACCTGCTGAATGAACAATAGAATTCGCAGCTTCATTAAATAGTAACTCATTCTTCCCTGCAAATGCAACTGAAGCACAACTTGCTGATCGTGATAACAGTTTATTAAAATATGACGAATCAGGTAAGAAAGTTGCATATGATGAAGTATCTGGATCTCTTAGTATATCTAGCATAAAGATCCAAGCTGCTAGAGCTTCTCTTGATAACAAGAACACTAAAGAAGTTGAACTTGTTAAAGATGAAAACAACAGAAAAATTATTTTCGAAGGTACTTATACTGCAAAGAAAGGTGCTGTAACTCTTAAAAACTTTGTTATTACAAAGGCTAGCGGTACAGCTGTTGATGGAAAACCTACATTCTATGTAACTATTGATAAAGAAGAATACGATGCTAACTGGAGTGTAAATGATGCTGAAGCAAAATGAGATATCGATGATATCGAAGTTGCTGATGGAAAATCAGTAAGTGTAGTAGTTGAAATTGAAGCTACTCCAACTGAAGGTAGTGCTGTATATAATATCGAATTGTCATGAGAAGATGAAGACAACAATCCAGCTGGAAAAGCAGATGAAGATACAGCAAAAGTTAAAGTTGTAGAGCAAGGAACTCTTGAAATAACAGATGCATCTGCTAAAAAGACAGTTCTTCTTAAATCTGACAGAACAGTTGCTAAATTCAGAATTAAACCATCTAAATCTGGAGGTGATGATATAATTCTTAAGAGTATGTGATTCACTTTAACAGATGAAGAAGGTGGTGATGGAACATGGGGAGATCTTTATAATAATTTGAAAGTTGATATAGATGGTGATACTTACACAAAAGGTGGTCAACTAGAGATTGAAGAATCTAATCTAACTAACGGAGAAGCTATGATTAAACCAGATGTAAAAGTTCCTTCTGCATGATTAGTAGTAACAGTTACTCTTAAATCTGAATTAGAAGTAACTAATGAAACTCCAGATGAAACATTCAAGAGATATTTCACTCTTGAAGAAGTTAACACAAATACTAATGTTGCAACAACATTCAGTAAATATTGGGTACCTGCTATTATAAAGAATCTTAAACAAGAAAAGAGTGGAGATACTACTAGATACACATTTGATATGGAAAATGATGGATCTGATTCAGTATCTAACATGAAGTTCTATACTAATATTGAAAATGATGCTGATAAATGTGTTCCTACTGAAACTTTAGCAGAATCAAATACAATAGAAGGAGCAGATGCTACTACACATTGTAACATAGTTTCACATAAAGACTCTGTATCATCTACTGATAACAAGATGTCTGCTATAAATGGAAATAAAGCTACAAGTGTTGTTGCTATCTCTTATGAAGTTGGAGATCAAACAGTTATTATTAAGAAATCTGAATTCGAAGACTTCTTCGATTTAGGAAAAGATGACTTAATGGTTTACTCTAATAGTAACAACTAGTCTATCTCTTAGACATAAAAAGGTCCTATCCCTCGTGGATAGGCCTTTTTTTAATTTATACCCCAGGGTCTTATCGTCTGATTGTCTGTCAATTTTTTATTTGACAATCAGAAATAGATTCGTATATTATAGTTGTTTTTATTTATGACCCCGGGGTCCATTATGCCAAGAAGAGAAGAATTCGAAGAAAATCAGTACTATCATGTATATAATAGATGATTGAATAAACAGAAATTATTTTTTTGTCGAAAAGATTTTGAAAGATTTTTACGATATATCACCCAGCAACAAGAAATATATAAAGACAAGGTATCTATAATATCATATTCAGTTTTACCTAACCATTTTCACTTTGTTATTTTGAATAAAGAAACAGGTTTTGCTTTATCTGAATTTATATGAAAAATAACATCCAGTTATGGTAAATATATTTGAGCTAAATATTGAATGCAATGAAACTGAAAACTCTTTGAATCTAGATTCAAAGCTAAGCTTTTGGATTCAGAAGAATATCTAAATCAATGCATTCATTACGTGGAATTTAATGCTCTGAAACACTGAGTAGTGGATGACATTGATCAGCGACCATTTACAAGTTTTGATAAAGCCAAGTCAAATACTCCATATGATGAGATTTTAACTTTGGATTGGGAGTTCTCTTAGGAGACCCCGGGGTCTATTTTTAGTTTGATTTTCTATCTAATTATACTATAGTTAAATAGATGAAAAAAATCAGATTTTACTCTTTATAATGCTTAGAAATGGCGATTAATGTAATCATCAAAGATCCTCAATGAAATGAAGTATGACAATTCACTGCTGAAGATGGAAAAAATATTGCAGAATTAGCAGCTATGCATGGGATAGATATTCCTGTAAGCTGTGGTGCTGGAGTATGTGGAGTATGTCTGTGTAAAGTACAAGATGGAAAAGATGCTGTGAAATGAGATGCTTTCAATTCTCCATTAATGCCACTCAAAAGTGATGAAAACTGAAATCCTGAAGAAGTTTTAGCTTGTATTGCTGGTTTTCATCCTGAGAAATTTGATGATGGACAGAATCATACAGTAGTGCTACAAAGAGCATATTAACTCAAAAAGGCAAGTGAAAAATTTCACAA